>JAPYTP010000399.1 GCA_029941885.1 Myxococcota bacterium | reverse complement strand
TGCGCCTGGACGAAAACGAAACTCGGCTTCCAGCATCACGACAATCTTGTCGCGATGAACGTGAAGTTCACGCCCATGCTGGATCACGAAAAGAGGCGGACAGAGCCTTCGGCGAGAAGGCGATTCATGGTCCCGCTTACAGTTCTAGGTCGCCTGCCGGATAGCTTCGTGCTTCGGGCGGATCTCTCTGTAACCTCTCTCCGCGAAGAATTCTGGAGCTCGACGAGGTCGATTTTGAACTACATTTTCTCGGCGGAATAGGTCTATAGTGTCGCCTGGTCATGGCGGGTTCCTCTGAAGGACTCGGACAAGACGGCGTCAATTACCGGAAATGAGGAGTATGCGATGGGATTTACAGGACCCGAACTAGCGGAGATCTATCGGCGGATAGGACATTCAAGCTGCATTCTGGCACAACGTCCGAGTATGGGCGTTATGTTAAATACCCAGGGGGAGCCCCGTGACGGGGCGGGCTGTGTACTCGTCGGGAACACCCAAGAAGTTGGTGAGAATCCGCAATGAGATCGGCGCCGAGACGCCCTCCACGAAGTCGAACTCCGAGCGGCCCTCGAGGTGCTCGAGCGTCTCGCGCACGACCTTGCGCATGTGCGCCTCGGTCTCGCGTACCGCACTCGGCTTGAATTGCACGTTCATCAAGTTGCGCAGCTCTGTGTGGCCCGGCGGGTCCATCTGGATCAGCTGGTCGTACGCCAGGCGCCGAAGGCGCGGCGGCAGGTCGTTGAGCGACGAGGTCCCGCGCTCCGTGGAGAAGATCTCCGGGTGCTTCGACACGAACGCGACGTCCTCGTACCGCGTCAGAGCCCAGTAGCCGGGCGACGGAAGGAAGCCGGTGAGCGTTCTCTCGGCCTGCCAGTGGACGGGATCGTGCTCGCGCAGTACCCGGAAGTACTCGTTGGGAACCTCCGCGAGAAACGTCCTGGGATCCGACAGGTCGACGTCGCCGGGGCGGAGGTCTTCGGGAGCGGCTCGCAGTGCGGCGGCGACGGTCATTGGTGGCCGTCCATCCAGGCGACGGGCTCCTTGAGCTCGTCCGGATTCGTCCGCTCCCAGTTGCGCAGCCCGGCCGCGAGCGTGGTCTCCATGATCGACCGCGCCTCGTCCACCTCCCCACGTTCGATCGCCCGGACGATCTTCTCGTAGCAGCGCAGCGCCGACCGCCGATGCCGTTGCTCCCACGACGAGCCGAGGCCCTCCGACATTCTGTGCAATGCGTCGACGACGAGCGCGAGGACGCGGTTGTGCGATGCCGTCGCAACGAGGCTCAGGAAGCCGCGGGCTTGCTCCGTGAAGAGCTCGGGGTCCGCAGCGCCGGCGTGCAGTCGCGCGATGCTCTCGTGAAGACTCAGGACGTCCTCGCTGCTCGCGTTCGCAGCGGCCTCGGCCGCCAGCACGGGGTAGATCGAGCAGCGCGCTTCCACCACGGAGCGGAAGGTCGCGTCGGCGAACTGGAGGTGGAGCGAGAGGACGCTCGCGAGATGATCGCCGCCGGGAACGCTCACCACGGGCCCCCCGGCCGGGCCGGCCTTGATGCGGAGACCACCCTGTAGCTCGAGGAAACGGAGCGCCTCTCGCACCGTCCCGCGCGACGCGCCGAGTTCCTCGACCATGCGATGCTCCGCGTCGAGCTTCGTGCCCGGCCGCAGGCGTCGGCGCCGGATCTCGTTCACGATCTTGCGTGCAATGCGGATCGCGGCGCGTTCCTGGGTCCGTTTCGAGCTCATCGAATGGGCGCCTCCGGGCGAATCGGTTGCGGATGGCTAATTAGCATCATAGTATGACTCCGCAAGAAACCCAGGCCACCAAGAAGTCTCGATAACTCGGCCCAGAGCATCGATTAGCCCATCCGCTCTGTTGCGAGACTCATAATTCGCATCATAGTTGGATCAACGTCGCATGATCGCAGCGAGCACGAATCCAGAATTCGACTGAGGAGAGGGTTCACTCATGAAGGACATTGCCGGCAAGGTGGCCTTCGTCACGGGCGGCGCCAGCGGGATCGGGCTGGCGATGGTGCGGTCTTTCGTGGCCGCCGGGATGAAGGTCGCGGTGACCGACATCGAGAAAGCCGCACTCGACCCGGTCAAGGATGAATTCGCTCGATCAGGCGCCGAGGTGATCGGCCTCGAGCTCGACGTGACCGACCGCTCTGCCCTGGAGCGGGCAGCCGAGGAAGCGGAAGCCGCCTTCGGCAACGTCCACGTGGTCTGCAACAACGCCGGGGTCTCGGTGGGCGGACGGGCCGACAAGATGGGCTACAAGGACTGGGACTGGGTGATGGGCGTCAATCTGGATGGCGTCATCAACGGCGTCCAGACCTTCGCCAGCCGAATGAAGGCACACGGCGAAGGCGGCCATTTCGTGAACACGGCCTCGATGGCGGGAGTGATGCCGATTCCCGGCGGCATCATCTACACCACCAGCAAGTACGCCGTCGTCGGCCTGTCGGAAGTGATGAAGACGGATCTTGCACGGCATGGCATCGGGGTATCGGTGCTCTGCCCCGGCGGCGTCATCACCAACGTTGGGAAGTCGGGTCGCAACCGGCCAGAGAACCTGCAGCGCGAAAGGGACAACACCAAGCTGAACCTGGGCAAGCTCTCGGAGACCGTCATGGAAGACATGCTCGACGCATCGGTCATCGGCGACATGGTGGTCGAGGCGATTCTCTCGGACGACCTCTACATCTTTAGTCATCCGCACTTGAAGAAGGTCGTCGATGCGCGCACCGCAGCGGTCGACGCGTCGTTCGATCGTTGGGCAAAATACCGCGAAGACCAAGGCATCTGAGGGCACGACCGATGAGTAAGGAAGGAAGGCGCGATGCGCGCAACGTAGTCCCCACGCCTGAAGAGTTGGGCTTCGATCCCGTGGCCACGCGTGAGAAGTACGCCGCAGAACGTGCCAAGCGAATGCGCGATGACGGCAACGACCAGTATCTCGAGGTGAAAGGCGATTTCGAGCGCTACAACGACGTGGACCCATACGTCGAGCCGGGCTTCACCCGCGCGCCCATTCGAGAAGAGCTCGACGTAGTGGTCGTCGGCGGAGGCTTCGGCGGCCTGATGATCGCGGCGCGGCTTGCGCAGGCCGGCATCACCGACCTGCGCGTTCTCGACAAGGCGGGCGACTTTGGCGGCACCTGGTACTGGAATCGGTACCCGGGTGCCCAGTGCGACATCGAGTCCTACATCTATCTGCCGCTGCTCGAGGAGACCGGATACATCCCGAAGCTGAAGTTCTCCTTCGCCCCGGAGATCTTCGAACACGCGAAGCGGATCGGCCGGCACTTCGATCTCTATAAAGGTGCGCTCTTACAGACCCAGGCCAAGAAAGGCCGCTTCGATGCCGAGACGGGACGCTGGACGATCACGACCGATCGCGACGACGTCTTGAAGGCGCGCTTCATCGTGATGTCGCCCGGGCCGCTCAACCGACCGAAGCTTCCGGGCATCCCGGGCATCGAGCAGTTCGAGGGCCATTCGTTTCACACGAGCCGCTGGGACTACGAC
>JAPYTP010000398.1 GCA_029941885.1 Myxococcota bacterium | reverse complement strand
TGCATATGCTGCACATGGCAGTAGAAATAGAATGCGCCCTGCGGCGTGGTGAAGCGATCAAAGCCGAGCCCGGAACGGGCCCCTTTGGGGCTACTTGTCAGAATGACTAGTAGGCCCCAACGGGCCCGTTCCGGGCTTTCGCGCTCCCATGAAAAGCGTCAAGATCGTAGGACCTCTAAAGGAGTCCCGAATGAAGTCTTCTCAGCTCGCCTTGATGTTCGCGATTGCGCTCACTCTTGTTCTTTCGATGGGTTGCGCCAGCACCAAGATCACCGGTCAGCAGAGCATGATCGGATTCGAAATACTCCCGTCTCCCGGCAAGATCATCGTCCATGACTTCGCGGTCTCGATCGCGGACCTCCCACCGGGGTCGGCGCTAGTCGACGTCGGGACCGAGCCCGAAAAGCCGATGACCGAAGAACAGCAGAAGGCGGCGCAAGAGCTCGGCGTGGCGGTCGCCAAGGAGTTGGTCAAGGAGATCAACGGGATGGCCATGCTCGCGGTCCGAGCGGCCGACGCCACGGAACCGCAGATTAACGATCTCGCGATCTATGGCGCCTTCATCTCTGTCGACGCGGGCAGCGGATTCGAGCGTGTCGTTGTCGGTTTCGGGGTGGGAGATGCCGCATTGAAGACCTTCGTCGAGGCATTTCAGATGACCGAAACGGGCATGCGCCGACTCGGCTCAGCGGAGCTCGACACGACCGGCGGGAAGAGCCCGGGCGTCGCAGTGCCCGTGATCGTGACGATCGCGACCGCCAACCCGATCGGGATCATCGTGGGCGCCCCCATCAAGGCCTACGGAGAGTTGACTGGATCCAGCAAGCTCAAGGGCGCCGGGAAACGGACGGCCAAGGCGATCGCCAAGGAGCTGAAGGCTCGATTCACCCAACAAGGCTGGATCTCGGACAGCTGAACTGACTCGGCCGAATCCGGCGTCCTAGTCCGTCAACGTTTCGGATATTTGGTCAGCAGCTTCGCGACTTTCGTGTTCGAGTGGTAGACGAGCAGGGCCGCGACACGCGTCGCCTCGAGTTCTGCAATCTTGCCGACCCCCTTCGCGAAGAATATGTAGGCCGTATCGGTTACGTCGGCGGGACCCACTTTGATGTCGTACTCAGACCGCATGAGGATCGCCGGCCAGGTTCCCGCTGGCGTGGTCACTTCATATTGTCCGACATAGCTGAGCTTGGCCGTCAGCTTGCCGTGATAGGAAATATGATCGGGCTTGTCGGTCTTGAAGGCCTGGATTTTGCTTTTGACCGTGCGCGTGACGCCCGGCTCGATTTTTCCGAGCCAGCGCACGCCGGGAAGGAAACGGGAGCTGTATCCGAGATCGAGATCGTCCTCGAGATTCTTCCCGTAGCCATGATCGGTTTCGATGGTCAGGTATTCGACGAACTCGGTTCCGATCGTGCGTTTCCACACCTGGGAACCGTCTTTTTCGGGCATCTTTTCGTAGCTCTCGCTGCGCACCTCCTGTCCGGTCTTGCCCCCGTGCACGATCTTGTATTCCCAGCTGCCGGAACCGAGGTTGAGAAATTCATGGATATCCGTAATTGGGGGCGCGGGCAGTGCTTTTCCCACGACGCCAGTGCCCAGGATTTTTAGATCCTTGGCGAAATCGGGGGGAAGCGGGATCACCGCCGCGTCCTCTGCGTGCGCGATCGAAGCAGATGATGGCGATGTGAGCAGCCAAGCCAAAATGACCCAGGACACCAGATGTCGGGAACGGGCGAGGTTCATCTTCATGTCAAGTATACTTGCAGACCGGCGAGGAATCGCAATGTCGCGGCATTCCGGACATCGCCATGCAGATCGAGCGGGCTCTGGCCTCCAGAGAGGAGATGCGCGAGCTTCTCGATGGAAGGCCAATCAGGCTGGCATCGAGGACGGGACATGACGCGACTGCGACGCAGATGGACTCTGGTGGGGATCACCGCAGGCCTGATCGCCTTGCCAGCTTCGGGAGCCCCGCAGACCTTCCCGCTTCAGGATTTCCTGACCGTGATGCAGCTCTCGCCAAAGGATGTCGAGGCAGCAAGATCCGGCGAGATCATTTCCGGCACGAGCGAGGCCAGCAACGACCGTGAGCTCGTGGCGACCATGGCGTTTGTTGTGGCGGATGTCCTGCCAGGCCAGCTCGTCGAGCGCGGCGAGAGCGGAATCCTCGACCAGATCGACGAGCAGACGATCATCTTCTCGATGCTTCCCGAGAATCCCACCCTCGAGAGTTTTGCCGGGCTGAAGCTGCGCGAAGACGACTTTCGGGACTTCGCCCGCGCCAAAGCCGGAGACGACCTGAACCTCTCGACGGAGGAACTCGAAGCGCTCGCCAACCTCGGCAAGAATCCGACCGTCAGCCAGGTAGAGGCGGTCATTCAGGCAGCGATGCTTGCCCGGGTTCAGGCCTACAAGGCGAAGGGGTTGGCCGGCATTGCGCCGTACCAACGGTCCGGGGGAAAAGAGCGGTCTGCGGCCGGAGATTTGAGAACGGCGACGAAGGCCAGCCACACGATCCAAAATGAGATCCCGGACGCATTCAAGCTCCTTCTCGAATATCCCGCCGCGATACCGGCGGGCACGCAGGAGAGGTATCGCTGGAGCTATATCGAAGCACACTCCGAGCCCACGATCGTGCTCACGCATAACCTCTATATTCCGGAAGGGGAGAGCTGGGTCGTCGTCCAGCGTCAGTTCTACGTGAGCCGCGGATACAACTGTGAGCAGGCCCTTGCCGCCTTCATCCCCGTCGCCGAAGGGACGGCCGTTTTCTACATCAACCGGACCTCGACCGATCAGGTCAGTGGATTCGGAGGGGGCGCCAAGCGCTCGATTGGAAGCAAACTCCTTGCTTCGCAGCTGAAGGCGCTTTATGTGAGTGCCCGCGAAGCCGCAGTCATCGAATAGAGTTCAGAGACTCGCGCTGAGTCGT
Organism: Myxococcota bacterium; assembly: GCA_029941885.1. GTDB lineage: Bacteria > Myxococcota_A > UBA9160 > UBA9160 > UBA4427 > UBA4427. The sequence goes on along the minus strand of JAPYTP010000398.1, from coordinate 623 downwards.
CGAACGATCAGTAGATCGGTCGGTTCCACGGCCCCCACATGCCCCATTGCATCGACGCATCATCGAGTTCGGCGGCGCTATCCCTTTCCTCGTCGATCTGGTGTTGGGTGATGACCATCTGCTGGTATCGCTGATAGTCGGCTTCCGATCCTACGTACATGCAGTTGCATCTCTTCACGTCTGCATAGACGTAGACCAGGTTGCCGTCCAAGCTTGTGGGAAAGAGTTTACGCTGCTTGAGCGACTCGAGGTGGCTTTGCTTCTCCGGCGTGTCCGCCAGCTTTATCTGGAATCCGTTCGCCGAGAGCTGGCGTTCTTCGTCGTGGGCGATCATGGTGCATCCGCTCGCGCTGGAGATCAGAAGCGCGGCGGAAACGAGAAGGATGGTCCGGGGCGTCATGAAAGATCCTTTCAAATGGGTAAGGCTGCGCCTGAAGGCTAGCTACTCCACGGAATGGTCGCAGCGAGATTCCGATCCCTTTCGCCCGAACAATGTGCCGAACAGTCCCTTCTGATTCTTGGCTATGATTGGTCGCGATGGTGGAGCAATCCTGGGGCGAGCGATGGCTTGACCTGCCCCGAAGAAGCTGACCCATTCAAAATGTTAGGATTTGGCTGAGTTC
>JAPYTP010000397.1 GCA_029941885.1 Myxococcota bacterium | reverse complement strand
TACCAATGGCGACACCAATTGGAATAGCCACGGTATTCCGCTTCCGAAATCGGCTCTTCCGATCTCGTGAATGTCGAGACGTAGCGTTCGTAGAGTTCAGTCCGAAAATCAGACAATGAATCCGAGACCTCATCCAAGATGGGGAGCATGCGAAACGGCACCGTATCCCACGATTTGAGACGATATCAGCTTAGAGACGGTGCGCTAAGCAACCCTTCGTGACGCGATTTGAAAGACCGAGCGGCGGAGTCGGCCAGCTAGTCGCTTGTTGCGTACGTGTTGCCGGAGTCGAACTTCCCGTTCCGAACATCGAGCATCTCGAGAAGATCATCGCGCACCAGCAGATAGTTCGTCTCGAAGAACGTCTCCAGTTCGATATGCCACGACTCGTAGGCATGGATGCCCCCAGGCACAACCTTGCAGACTGTGTAGGGCAGGGTCTCGACGAGGTCGAAAACGTCGAGCAGGAAGGAACGCGTGGAGACCCAGCAGTGATTATATTCGAACTGGATCAATCCGATCCGTCGCTCCGCCATGAGCGAAGTGGCCCCCCGTAAGACCGAGAGGTCAAATCCCTCCACATCGGACTTGACGAAGTCCACGACTTCGATCCGTTCATCTTCGACGACTTTGGCCAGAGTCGTCACGTCGACATTGAGACTGGGCGTCTCGCCGCCCGCCAGCATCGAATCCGTCAGTAGATGCTTGATGCCCGAGATCCCCGGTGTCGCATCAAACGCGGCCTGCCCGGCCGTATCCGATACCGCCTCCTTACGTATCGAAAGATCGTAATTCGGCGGTGTAACCTCGAGTCGCTTCCGGAGCAGGACCCGGATCTCATCGGAGGGTTCGAAGGCCCAGAGCCGTACTTTCTCGACGCCCGCGCTTTGACAAGCCTCGAGGAGATTCGATGACCAGTATCCGATATTGGCACCGACGTCGATCACATTCAGCGGCTCGGTCCGCCGACTTGCCCATTGGGCGAGTTTGCGATGCAAAGCGTACTCGCCATTGATCTCGGGATCATTGTCACCGTCCCGGCGGGCATGGCGATAGATAAAACGCCCCAGCCGCCAGACTGCACGGCGCCCGATCAGCGCCTCCACGGCGTCCATCACTCGCGCCGATAAACTCAACGATACCCCCTCTCATTTATCGCGGTCCTGGACCGCCACTCCCAAGCCCCTGCACACTGTTCACAACTAACACAAGACAGGGACGGACTGAGTGACCAAGCTAGCGCACATCCTGTCCGCGCTCATGACCATCTCATCGTTCACCCGTCAGAAGTACCGAGCTCCGTGCTACAGGCAAAGGGATGACGCGGCTTACCGATCGGCGCAAACAGGAAGTCATCTCTTCTCGACGTTCCAGCGGCGAAGCTTCAGGGGGGTCTGCCATTGCTTCCGACAATTCATCCACATGCGGAATGCTCCGCACTCCGTTTTCCGGATCACAACTGGCCCCAAGGGGGCCGGGCACGACTGTGGCGGCCGGATCGCATCGCGGCGCGGTCACACTCCATCTGACACCGTAGACATAGGAGACGCAAGGCCACTGCGTTGTCTTCGCGATCAAATCGGGTTACCTACCAGCTGCCTACCCATGTTTGTGTTGAGCGTCGCACAATCGACTCATCATTCTCTTCGTGTCGGTGGAATGATTGTCGCAGACCTGCAACGAATTCGTCCCCATTTTGTATCGAGCGGACTCGCATTTTCTGACCCAACGGTTCAAGGTCTCTTCGGTACGCCGATTCATGCATCTTGTGCGCAACTGCACGTTCCGGACAGCTTCGCGCGATTTGCCTGCTTCACAACGCCATCGGCGGTATGTTAGTATCCTCTCTTGTTGCGGTCTATGGTGAATTGAATGATCGGTACGAAGTCATGAACCACACTTCAATATCCTCCTCGCCTAATGCAATTCAGCCAGATTGCTGGCAAGCGAATTTGATCCGCCGGATGCGGCTTCTCAAATTCGTAATGGGATGGCGCCGGTTCGCCAATGGCTTGCTACCCGCTGACGTGTCCGGCAAGTTTCGAGTCGAAAATAGATCGACTTGGATCGAAGGCGATCTCAGTTCGTACCTCGAACGTGAAATTTACTTGTACGGCGGGCATGAAGATCTGCTCATCGAGAAGTTTCTGGGTCTCGCCGCAGGTAGCGAGCGAAAAATCGCCTTGGACATTGGGGCCAACATCGGCCAGCACTCGATCATTTTTTCGGAGGCATTCGATCAGGTGCACTCATTCGAGCCCAATCCAAAATTGTGGCCGAAATTCGAAAAGAACGTATCGCTGAACCCGAATCGCAAAATATCTCTGCACAAATTCGGGCTGGCCAATGAAAAAGCCGAAATACCCTTCTACAACATCGACAATGGAAACGAAGGCCTAGGGACTTTTTCCAACATCGAGCAATACGATCAACCCCTCAACAGGACCGATACACTCAAAGTCGTTCGAGGCGATGATTTTCTGCATGAAATCGATGTCGAGAAAGTCGACGCCATCAAGATTGACGTCCAGGGTCTGGAAGGTGAGGTCCTGCTCGGTCTTCGGGAAACAATCCGACGTTCCCAGCCAGTCATCTGGCTTGAACTGGGTGCCGCAACGAAGATGGATCTGAGTAGCTTTGAGAGCGTCCAGCGCTTCTTCCCGTACCCGGTTCGCGTGTTCTATCTGGACCACAGCGTCAAGATGATGATTCGCGGGATCACTCTTACGGAGATCAAAGCCGCGGAACTACCGATCGGGGACTACATCATCTGCCCCCAGATCGAGGCCTAACCCGGCGTAAGCGAACCCCATTGACCGTCTTCTGGTGATTCGTAGTTAGCGCGACTCCGAATCGAATAGGCGATCTTCGTGCGATTAGTTCAATTTCAACAATTGGGTTTCACGATCGCATTGGTTTCAGCGTTCTTCTGTTCAACGACAGCCGTTGCCAAGGATCCGTATACGATCGTCTTCGTACCTGAATTCCAATGCAATGGAAACTATCGGCAACGCTCACCGAAACTGGTTGGGGCGCATGCTGACGAAGTTCGAAGGCTACCCGTCTTTGATCGCGATGCACCTGAACGTGCAATCAACGGATTTTCACACGACATGTCACAAGGTTGGCGATACGAACTACTGGCATAGTGAGTTCGATCTCCACTCGAACCTATTCATGATCATCAACGGCCATGATATAAACGGCAGCGTCGGATATGACTCGAGCGTTCCGGGTGACGAACTCAATCAGATCTGGTCTTGCAATCAGGAACGACCTCGAGCATACCAGGATTCAAATACGCGGAGGTCATGACGAACTTTCAACTCATCGACACCGTTTACAGCAGCCCGGGAACTGGCGACGGCTTGCTGCGCATCGTCGAGATCGTCGAGATCGACGATGACAACGGTACAATGGAACACCGGTCGTGCTCTCCCGATACGATTCTCGACTACTGTTTCCCGGGTGTTCGTGACACCTTCACAGTTGCGGGCCTCGATTTCGCTGGGATCCGTGTCAGCGGAACCTCCTATCCAGCCATTCCTGTCCTCACGAACATGGGGT
>JAPYTP010000396.1 GCA_029941885.1 Myxococcota bacterium | reverse complement strand
CGCGGGTTCCATGGAAGACGGTCCCTGCAGTCACCGAGCCCTGATAGCGACAGGTACGACACTGCTCGAGGCGCCGGCTCGCCAAGAAGTGACTGCGGCGGCCGCCGCAGCGCGGTCAAACAAAACCGCGCGGCCAGCAGGCGCGGCGTAGAAACGCCCAACAATGTTCCTCATCCGGGAACTGGTCTTGAAACTCGACAAGCGTGCGCGGAAACTGCATTCTGACTTCCTCTTAGGAAGCCACAAGAATGCGTCAAGGGCGTGACAGGCAAGGTCACGAGCGGAGCGAACCGGATAGGCAGAGGAATTTCTATCCGCGCTGATGTCGGAGGACGGGAAAACCGCTGATTCTTTCTATTGACCGGGGGAGGTGGCGTCGAGCAAGCCACGAACCTGTCGCGCCAGGGAGTCCATGGAGAAAGGCTTCTGCAAGAACGCGCGAGTCTCGCTCAGACTCAGGCTCAGCAGACGCTCTGGCTCGGTGTAGCCAGAGACGAACAGGACGAGAGTTTCGGGGCGGAGATCGAGCAGACGGGTGGCGAGCTCAGGGCCTTGGAGACCGGGCATCACGACGTCGGTGACCAGCAGGCCGATCGGCTCGGTGTAGTCCTTGATGAACTCGAGCGCCTGTTCGCCAGTCTGGAAAGTGATTACGTTGTATCCGAGACGCTCGAGCAGGGTCGATGTGAAGCGTCGCACGGCCTCCTCGTCCTCGACCAGCAGTATCGTCTCTCCCTTCCCCGAAGTATTCGCCGGCGAATCCGCGGAGGGAGAAGCCACACCGATCTCCTGCTCCACGATCGGCAGGTAGAACGAAAAGGTCGATCCCGCGCCCGGTCTCGACTCCACTTCGAGGGATCCGTCGTGACCCGTCACGATCCCGTGCGTCACCGACAGCCCGAGTCCGGTGCCCTTGCCCGACGCCTTGGTAGTGAAGAAAGGGTCGAAGACCCGGTTTCGCGTCGCTTCGTCCATGCCCGTACCGGAGTCTCTCACATGCACGGCGAGGTGGGGGCGGATGGTCTTTTCGCGCGACAGGCCGGAGTTCGGCGCCACCGCGACCTCGCTGGCCTCGATCCGGAGCAAGCCTCCGTGGGGCATCGCGTCGCACGCGTTGAGGGCCAGATTCATGAGGACCTGCTCGAGCTGGCCCTTGCCGACACGCACCCTGCCGATGGAGTCCGAGACTTCGATCTCGACGCGTATCTGCTCGCCCGCGGCGCGCTCGATCATGTTCTGTACCGCGCCGATGACGAGAGCCGGTTCGAGGTTTTCGAGGACGACCGCCTGTTTACGGCTATAGGCCAGTAGCTGTCCCGTGACGGCCCCGGCCCGTTCGGTTGCGGCCTGCGCGTCCTCCAGCCAGGCGCGTTGCATGTCCGTGAGCGAACCGTCCGGCTCGAGCGCCAGGTCAATGTTTCCTCCGATCACGGTCAGGAGGTTGTTGAAGTCATGAGCGACCCCGCCAGCGAGCTGTCCGATCGATTCCATCCTCTGGGCGTGATGCAGCTCGGCTTCGAGCGAACTCCGTTCTTCTTCGACGCGGCTTCGTTCCCGGAGTTCGAGACTCAGTTGGTCATGAGCTGACTGGAGGTCAGAGGTCCGTTCGTCCACGCGGCGGTCCAGGATGCGGCGGGCCTCGTCTGCGGCTGTCAGCGCCGTCTCGAGCTGCTGTTGATGTTGTCTAAGTTCGTCTGTCTGGTTCTCGAGCCTCTTGCGGTTGTCGTCGTAGGCCTGCTCGGCTCGAACCATTTGTCGTCGCATCGTGACGCTGAGCCCCAGGATCACTGCTGCCGCCAGGAGCTGGGTCATCAGGGAATCGTCGGTGTAACCCGCGACGGGTTGTTCGCGAATCGCAAACGCGGCGAAGCTCAGCGTGATCAGTAGACCGAGAAGAGTAGGAGTGCGCTTACTGCTCTTCGGAAAGAAGAGAAGCGGAAAGAGGATCAGGGCCAGCAACCAGAAGTGAACGCCGAAGTCCCGTCCCAGGGAGTAGGACTGCAGCCCCAGGACGATCAGGCCGACCATCGTGAGGGTGAGCGCGGCCGCGAGGGGACGTTTGCGTGCTTGAATCCAAGCCACCAGGCCCATGAAGACCAGGAAGAGCATCGTGCCGGGAACGGTTTCGGATCGACCGATGAGCACCATCATCGGCATCGAAATGAGAGCGACGAAAGTGATCATCAACACGCCGACGTTGAGCGTCCGCATCCGCTGCCCGTCGAACTCACCCACCGATTTATCGATGCCGTTCTCGAGAGCTATTTTGAGCAGTCGCCGCAAACCGTCTTCCTGATTCCGTGGAGTCCGAGCGATCGAATCGTGATCAGGGAGTATAGGCTGCTTTCGGAGTCGACTGGCGGATAGGTATTACAGCCTGCGTTCTAGCTCCAAGTCAGCGTATGGGCATTGAACGAAACCCCGGGGGATCCCGCAGCGGGGGCAGGGCATCCTCCCAGTCATCAACGGGAACCGCCCCGGAACGGCCCCTTCCGGCCTACTTGTCAGAATGCCTAGTATCAGTGGTGAGGAAAACGCGGCTTGAAATTCCTATCCGCCATCGACTTCGTCATCGACCACTCGGGTTACGAGTTCCCCTCGAGCGACGCGCCCGAGGAGGGGCCTTTCAGCCCGGAGACGGCCGGCGTCGGCACCAACCGCCTGGTCGCAAGCCTGCGCGATGCCGGGGTGGCGCCGGGCAGCAACGTCTACGCGGAACTGGGGACCACCTGGTTCTGCCTGATCCGGCGGCCCGAGGAAGCGGCCCACGTACTCGGCAAACTGCTGCTGGCGGTGGGCGAGGACAACGTGGTCTGGGGCACCGACTCCATCTGGTACGGGCCCTCCCAGATTTCCATCGACGCCTTCCGGGTGTTCCAGAACCCCGCGGAGATGCGCGAGCGATAGGGTTACCCGGAACTCACGCCGAAGATCAAGCGCAAGATCCTCGGCGAGAATGCAGCTCGCGTCTACAGCATCGATGCGGCACGCGCGCGTCGCGTCGCCCAGGAGGACGATCTTTCCTGGCTGGCGCCCGCGGTGGACGAGTACCGGGCGAAGGGTGGTCCCGGCCTCTAGCGGGTTCTCGCTGGAAGCACCGGCCGCGCGCCGGCGTGCCCGGTCGGGAAAGTCGACCGACGGACCGGGGCGTTTCTCGTTCGATCCGCAGGAACTGCCGTAAGGCTCCGCTTCGGATCCTTCAGCACTCGTTGGCGCCCAAAGCGATCGCCGTAATCTCCGAACCCCCTACCCGCCTCCTGCTTGGCCTGGAGTTGCTGGGCGTAACGGTCAGGTGGAGCCTATACGCGCCTCACCCAAGCGAAGCCCATCAAGCCGAGTCCGAGCAGCAGACCTGTGGTGGGCTCGGGGATGGGGCTCGCGACGCGAAAACCAGAGTTGATGGACCCGAACCTGGGGTCGAACAGAGGCGGGCTCGCAGCGGCGAGATCGGTTGCGCTCCCATCGAATGCTCCACCCCACCTGCCGGCCTGGAACGGGCTGGTGATCGTTTCGCTCCACTCCGACACGTTCCCGCCCTGGTCGAAGGTCCCGTAGGGGCTCGCCGAATTCGTGTAGCTGCCTACGGACG
>JAPYTP010000395.1 GCA_029941885.1 Myxococcota bacterium | reverse complement strand
GCGAGAGCGCACTCGCCTCCGCCAGTTGGACACAGTCCTTCCTGGGTTTCGTACCGGGATCCATGGGAGAAACTTCGACCCTCGCTTGCTTGCTAGGCGCCGCTCTGCTCATCTGGACCCGCATCGGCTCGATCCGAACCATGGCCGGCGTCGTGCTAGGAACGATCGTCATGGCCGGATTCTTGAACATCATCGGTTCCGACACGAATCCGATGTTTGCCATTCCCTGGTATTGGCATGCCGTGCTTGGCGGTTGGGCCTTCGGTCTCGTCTACATGGCCACGGATCCGGTTTCTTCCGCGTTCACCAATCAGGGCAAGTGGATTTATGGCGGACTCATCGGCGTGTTGGTGGTTCTGATTCGCGTCGTCAATCCGGCTTATCCCGAAGGCATGATGCTCGCAATCCTGTTCATGAACATGTTCGCTCCCTTGATCGATCATTTCTTCGTCCAGGCCAATATTCGGCGGAGGGAAGCACGTTATGCAGCATAGTTCGGGCTATATCGTCAGATTCGCCGTTGCGATCTGTCTCGTCTGCGCACTCGTCGTCGCCGGTTCCGCAGTCGGTCTCAAGGATCTCCAGGACGCAAACATCCTGCTCGATCGCCAGAAAAAGGTGTTGACTGTTGCCGGCCTGATGGAAGACGGTGCAAGCCTGCCTCGCGAAGAGATTGTTGCAACATTCGAGTCGAGCATTCTCCAGAAGGTGATCGACTTAAAGACTGGCGCGCTCAACCCCGACATCGACGCCGCCGGGTTCGATCAGCAAAAAGCAGCCAAGAATCCGGACACCAGCTTCGTCGCGCCCGACAACCTTTCGAAGGTGCGAAGGCTTCCGAATAATGCCCTGGTCTTCGATGTCGTTAAAGATGGCGAACTGAAAGCCCTGATCCTCCCGATCGAAGGCTACGGACTTTGGGGAACCCTCTACGGCTACATCGCTCTCGCGCCCGATGCGCGAACCATCGTCGGGATCACCTTCTACTCCCACAAGGAAACGCCCGGACTGGGCGGCGAAGTCGACAACCCACGGTGGAAAGCGAAGTGGCCTGGACGCCTGGCCTTCAATGAACGCGGTAAGCCGGTCATTGGCGTCAAGAAGGGGCTCGCGGGCTCGGTTGCCGACGACCCTTATAACGTCGACGGCTTGTCGGGGGCAACAATCACAAGCCGAGGCATCACTGCACTCGTCCGCTTCTGGCTTGGCGAAAATGGATTTGGTCCCTATTTGGCGAGTTATCGCGCCAAGGCTGGGGTCTAGGGGAACCAATCATGGCTGACGTCACGAATCGCGAAGCACTCATCGATCCGCTCTTCAACAATAATCCGATCGCCCTACAGGTCCTCGGAATTTGTTCGGCGCTCGCCGTCACGACGAAGATGTCGACTGCCCTGGTCATGTGCGCCGCCGTCACCGCGGTCACCGCACTTTCGAACGTCTCCATCTCGCTCTTGCGAAATCGAATCCCCAACAGCATCCGCATCATCGTCCAGCTCACGATCATCGCATCGCTGGTCATCGTCACCGACCAGATCTTGAAGGCGTTCGTCTACGACATCGCAAAGGATCTATCGGTATTCGTCGGCTTGATCATCACGAACTGCATCGTCATGGGCCGCGCAGAGGCGTTTGCCATGCAGAATCGCCCCGGCATCTCGTTTATCGACGGACTCGCGAACGGACTCGGATACTCAGTCGTATTGATGGCCGTCGCCTTCTTCCGGGAGCTGCTCGGCTCCGGGTCGGTCTTTGGCGTCACGATTCTTCAAACCGTCAATCAGGGGGGTTGGTATGTGCCAAATGGCTTGATGCTGCTTGCGCCCGCCGCCTTCTTCCTGATTGGATGTTTCATCTGGGCTGTGCGTGCATGGAAGCCCGAACAGATCGAAGAGGAGTTCCACATTGGAGCACTACTTAAGCTTAGCAACGAAGGCAATCTTCGTTGAGAACATGGCCCTGGCCTTCTTCTTGGGGATGTGCTCTTTCCTAGCCGTTTCCAAAAAGGTCGATACTGCAATGGGCTTGGGATTGGCGGTCATCTTTGTGCTGGGCATTACGTGCCCGCTCAATCAGCTGTTGGTCGACGCCCTGCTCGAACCGGGCGCCCTCGCCTGGGCTGGCTATCCCGACGTCAACGTGAGTTTCCTCAGCTACCTGACGCTGATCGGAACCATTGCGGCGGCCGTTCAGATCGTCGAAATGGTTATGGACCGATATTCACCGGACCTCTATAACGCCCTTGGCGTATTCCTACCGCTGATCGCGGTCAACTGCGCGATCCTCGGCGCGTCGCTATTCATGCAAGAACGCGACTACACCCTCGGCGAGGCCACGGTCTTCGGCGCGGGATCGGGCATCGGATGGCTCCTCGCTGTGGTTGCCCTCGCCGCCATTCGCGAAAAGATGCGATATAGCAATGTACCCGGTCCGCTTCGCGGCCTCGGCATCACCTTCATCACGGTCGGCCTCATGTCTGTCGGCTTCATGGCCTTTGCCGGGATTCAGCTCTAACCATGATCACCATTCTCGTCGGTGTCGTTAGCTTCACGATCATCATTCTTGCGCTCGTTTTGATCCTGATGGCGGCAAGATCACAACTCGTTCAGAGCGGTGACGTCACTATCTTGATCAATGGCGACCCGGACAAAGCGCTTACAACGCCGGCCGGATCGACGCTGCTCAACACGCTGGCGATGAACCAGATATTCATTCCCTCCGCGTGCGGTGGCCAAGGGACTTGCGGGGTCTGCCGCGTGAACGTGAACGAAGGCGGCGGCTCCCTGCTGCCCACGGAAGCCGGACACATTAGTCGTGGTGACGCTCGGGAAGGATGCAGACTCTCCTGCCAGGTCAAGGTCAAGCAGGACATGAAGATCGAGATCCCTGCGGAGATCTTCGATGTCAAGCGGTGGAAATGTAAGGTTCGATCGAATCATAATGTGGCAACCTTCATCAAGGAACTGGTCCTCGAGTTGCCCGAGGGCGAAAGCGTTCCCTTCCGGGCAGGCGGCTATATCCAGATCGAATGCCCACCCCATGTCATCGACTATCGCGACTTCGACGTCGAGGACGAATACAAGGCGGACTGGGATCAGTTCGACGTCTGGCGATATACGTCGACCGTCGAGGAAAAGGTCGATCGCGCCTATTCGATGGCAAACTATCCCGAAGAAAGCGGAATCATCATGTTGAACGTCCGGATCGCATCTCCGCCGCCGCGGCTCCCCGATGTCCCACCGGGTCAGATGTCCTCCTATATCTTTAGCTTGAAGCCTGGCGACGAAGTCACGATCTCGGGGCCCTTTGGAGAATTCTTCGCCAAGGAAACCCCGAATGAAATGATCTTCATCGGTGGCGGCGCAGGTATGGCGCCAATGCGATCACATATCTTTGATCAGTTCCGACGATTGCACGCGGACCGCAAGGTCTCGTTCTGGTACGGCGCGCGAAGTCTTCGAGAAGCTTTCTATCTCGACGACTTCAACTCGATCCAATCCGAGAACGAAAACTTCAAGTGGCACCTGGCGCTCTCCGAGCCGCAGGAAGAAGACAACTGGACCGGGTATACGGGCTTCATTCATCAGGTCC
>JAPYTP010000394.1 GCA_029941885.1 Myxococcota bacterium | reverse complement strand
CGGTCGCGACGCCTTCTTCGGCGAGTGGTCTGCCGTCGCTTCCCTCGCGGTCCGCAACGCTGCCCTGCTTGCTCGAGGTAGAGCGTGGTGGAAGGCTCGTCCTGCGGCAATGCGAGGAGGGCGAGGCGATGCCTCGGGGTGAGGAGGGGGCGCGCCGCTTCCTAAGCACTCACGCAGAGGCGCTGGGACTAAGCGAAGAACTCGCGGACCTCGAAACCGTCGATGTCCAGCATGGCCTAGCAGGCACCCGGACCCTATTCGATCAACGGCTCGCCGGGCTGCCCGTCTACGATGCGCGAATCTCGGTCAACCAGAACGCCGATGGCACGGTGACGGATGTCTACAGCACTTATCAGGCCGTCGATGCCTCGTCCCCCTCGGTGCCCTCGCTGTCCTCCGGGCAGGCGGAAGACTTCGCACGAGAGGCCGCGGGAACGAACTCGCTGCGCATGCCGTCTCGAGTGGAGCCCGTCTGGTTCCCGACCTCGGGCTCCGAGGTCCGTCTAGCGTGGCGACTGATGATTTACTCAGCAGAGCCGCTCGGCGATTTCTTGACCTTGGTCGATGACGCGACCGGGAAAATCCTGCTCCAGGAGAATCGGATCGCCTTCGACACCGGGAGCGGTTTCATCTACGAGCCCAACCCGATCCAGACCTCCGGCAACACGGGGCTCGCAGACAGTAACGACTCGACTTCTCCTGCGCTCAACGCCGAGCGTGTGAACGCGACTCTGCTTGGGCTCGATTCGGGTTTCGGCACGCTCCGCGGCGAGTACGTCGACCTGGTCTCTCTTGCTGGCGGCCGGAACGTACCGGACGCCGATGAAGCGACGCGGGTCTATCAGTACGACCGGGGCGACAACCGCTTCGAGCAGGTCGTCATCTACGCAACGGTCGACGCGATTCAGCGCTATTTCCATTCGCTTGGATTCGACGACGACGTCGGGGTAGCCAATGGCATCCGGGATTTCCCGACCCTCGCGAACGCGCACTGGAACATGGACGACCAGTCGTTCTATTCCACGGGCGACAACGCCATCCATTTCGGCGACGGCGGGGTCGACGACGGCGAGGACGGGGACATCATCGCGCACGAGTTCGGACACGCCGTCCAACACGACCAGAACGCCTGCTGGGGAGGCGGCGAGATGGGCGCGATGGGCGAAGCTTTCGGCGACTACCTGGCGGCGAGCTTCTTCGCGGGTGCCGGAGACGCGACCTTCCAGAACAGCAACGCCGCGTGCGTCGGAGAGTGGGACGCCTCTTCGTACAGCAGCGCGAACCCACCCTGTCTACGACGGGTCGACGGCAGCAAACAGTATCCGGGCGACCTCGTCGGGCAGGTTCACGCGGACGGCGAGATCTGGTCGCGGGCGCTCTGGGACCTCCGCCAGGCCGTCACCGCCACGGTCGCGGACCAGCTGGTCCTCGAACATCATTTCCTCGTGCCGTGCAACGCGAGCATGACGGACGCCGCGAATCAGATCCTCCAGGCGGACGTGAACCTCAACGGCGGCGCGAACGACGCCGCCATCCCCCCCGCCTTCTGCGACCGCGGCTTCGTGGGGGGTGCGGCGTGCCCGCCGCCGCCCAGTCTCAGCCTGACGCAGGTGCTCTCTCCGGCCCCGCCCTTCGCCGGCCAGGTCGCGAGCTTGACGCTGACCGCCACGAACTTGTCCGCCTCCACACTTTCGGCCATCGTTTTTACGGCCAACGTGCCTGCGGGTAGCAGCTACATCGCTAACTCGGCGAGTGATTCGGGCAGCGAGTTGGGCGGGACGGTCACCTGGCCCGCGACCGATCTCGTCGCCGGGCAGCAGATCCAGCGAAGCTTCTCCGTCCTGCTGGCCGCCGGCTCGGGCAGCACCACGCTCTTCGAAGACGACATGGATAGCGGTGGCAGCCTTTGGGCCGTAAGTCAGGACGCCGGGTCCGTCGACTGGAGCCTCAGTACGACCCAGCCCCGGTCGGGCGTGAACTCCTGGTTCGCCTCTGAGCCCACCAGCGTCTCCGACCAATTCGTCGCTACGGTGACGCCCATTGCGATCCAGTCGGGCACGACTCTCGAGTTCTGGCACAGCTATGACACGGAGAACACCTACGACGGCGGCGTCGTCGAGGCCTCCATCGACGGCGGCGTGAGCTGGACGGATCTCGGAAGCGCGATCACTCTGAACGGCTACTCGGACGTCCTCGACAGCGCCTTCCTCAACCCCGTCGGAGGACGCGGCGCCTTTACCGGCAATTCGGGCGGCTACATCGAGACCGAGGTCGACCTCCAATCTCTCGCCAGTAATAACGCGCTCTTTCGCTTCAGGATGACGTCGGACACCAGCATTGGCGGTAATGGCTGGTATGTCGATGACGTGCTGATCGCGCAGATCGTCAGCTTCGAGAGCACATTTACCGCGTCGGGGGGCGCGACCGGGAGCTCGACTTCGACGGTGAACGTGCGACCGCCCCCGCCGAATACACCGCCGCAGTTGATGGTCAACACAGGACTGAACCTCGCTCAGGGGGCGAGCGCAGCCATCGGGACGAGCGAACTCGAGGCGACCGATGCCGACGCAGGAGATACGCTGACCTACAACATCACGTCCTCCCCGTCTAATGGCACGCTGGTTCCCGCGAGTGGCTTTACCCAGGGGCAGATCGACGCTGGCAGCGTCTCCTACCAGCACGACGGGAGCGGCGTCCTATCGGACAGCTTCGGATTCAGCGTCTCCGATGGTCAGGGAGGCATCGTACCCACGACAGCTTTCGCCATCACGATCACCCCTGTTAACCATGCCCCTGTGCTTGGCCTCTCGGCGCTCGCTGTTGCGACCGCGAGCGTGGCCTATGAGATAACGGTCTCGCCGACTGACCCCGACGCGGGCGATACCCTGAGCCTCTTTCTCGACTCGGGGCCCGCCTGGCTGGGCAACCCGGTCGACCAGGGCTCAAATACCTGGACGCTTTCGGGGACACCCGCGGCCTCGGATGTGGGGGCGACCGCGGTTACGCTCCGGGTTCTCGATTCGGGCTCCCCACAGCTCGAGGATCAGAGCACGCTTAACCTGACAGTCCAGGCGCCGCCCGCGCTCGTGCCCGCGCTGGGAAGCCTCGCACGACTCGTCTTAGGCCTCTTCGTTATCCTGATCGGCATGACTACGGTCGGCGCCGCACGTCGATCGCGTGTAACCCGTCAGCAAATCCTGGACTCCAGACCCTCCTAAGCCAAGAGACACATTCCGGGGTCCATGACCCCAAGGAGACCAGGAACGGGCCCAGCAGCCTCGTCGAAGTCTACCTGTCAGAATGCCTAGTATCGGTGGTGCGGAAAACGCGGCTTGAAATTCCTATCCGCCCGATGCAGCCACGGATCGAAGACGTTTGTCGCGCCTCGCGTCGCAGCCTCTAAACACATCCCCGCCCGCTACCTGCTAATGCGTCCTATACTGGTGTGTATCGTTAATCCCGCGGGCCGTAGATGCATTCCGAAATCTTCGATGACAGGGCGTAGGCATGGCTACTGACACCGAGCAACGAGACATCGAGCAGCTAGAAGCTTCGTTTGGCGAACTCAGTTTCCCTTCCTACCTCGATGAATGGCCCGCAGCCCGCAAGTCTG
>JAPYTP010000393.1 GCA_029941885.1 Myxococcota bacterium | reverse complement strand
GGCCGGGGCTCAGCGTCGCCTTCCGGGCCGACGCCCGGAAGGGACGTCGACACGAGTTCGTGACGCCGCCCGATGGTAGACGCGTTCCCGAGTCCGCTCAAACCATCGTCGACGACACGCGTGCACGTGGGACGGGGCGGGGGACCCGAGCCCATCTGCCGCCCAGACCCGATGGCGACTCCGAGAGGGCCCGAGCCTAGGCGAGCCGCTCGGGGGTGAACTTCACGTGCAGATGCTTCACGCTGCGCACCAGGGCGGATTCGCCGAATTCCGGGCCATCGGTTGCATAACGCATGTCCGGCAGTCGGCGGAGCAGTTCGGTTAGAGCCACTCGTAGCTCCATTCGCGCCAGATTGGCGCCCATGCAAAAATGGTTTCCGATCCCGAAGGCGAGATGGTGCGGGTTCCGGTCGATATCGAGGTGATCGGGGTTCTCGAACTCCTCCGCGTCTCGATTCGCGGAGCCGTAGAGCATCAACACCCGCTCGCCCTGTTTGATCGCAACATCCCGAAGCTCCGTATCCTGGGTCGCGGTTCGCTGGAACGAGAGCACTGGGGACGTGAGTCGCAGCATCTCCTCGACCGCGGCCGGAATCCGGGCCGGATCGTCGATCAGGCGCTGGCGCGCCTCCGTGTTCTCGATCAGTAGCTCAATGGCGCCGGAGAGCCCGTTTCGCGTGGTCTCGTTTCCCGCGACCATGAGCAAGATGCTCATCTTGATCAACTCGTCATTGTTCATCGAGCGATGGTCTGCGGCCGGATCCAGTCCGGCCTGGCCGAAGGCTTCTTCGGCCGCCGCACCGATGTCGTCGTGTTCGACGAGTACGCCGTCTTCCTTGGCCTGGACGAGAATGCTGATGAGATCGTCTTTCGGCTGCTTGCGCCGATCTTCGATGATCTGGGCTATGTAGGTCATGTATTCCATCGCCGCCTTGCCCGAGGCGGCCAGGACCTCCG
Organism: Myxococcota bacterium; assembly: GCA_029941885.1. GTDB lineage: Bacteria > Myxococcota_A > UBA9160 > UBA9160 > UBA4427 > UBA4427. The sequence goes on along the minus strand of JAPYTP010000393.1, from coordinate 2,658 downwards.
GCTTGTCGAGATTGCCCTGCGCGCTGATCATCGCGTCCGACCACTCGTGGAAGCGTTCGCGGTCCTCCCTGCGGATGCCGATCATCTCGGCGATCAGAATCAGGGGAAGCGGCACGGCGATATCCTCGACGAAGTCGCACTCGCCCTTCGCGGCGATCGAATCGATGGCCTCGTCGGTGATCTTCTTGAAGACCTCTTCCCATTTGCGGACCATGCGGGGGGTGAAGCCGCGATTGATCAAGGCGCGCATCTCGCCGTGTCGGGGCTCGTCCTCGTCGATCATTCCGATCTTCGCGTTGATGCGGCCGGGGAGAACACCTTCTCCTGAACAGAAGAGGTCGTTGTTCTTCGAGACGTGTGCGACGTCCTCGTAACGGCTGATGATGTAGGCCCCGGTCTGCTCACTCCAGAAGACGGGCGCGTTCTCTCGCAGCCAGCGTGTTCTCTCGGCCATTTCCTCCGTCCAGGCCGACGCGTGGCCGAAGTCGATGTCGATATTCGTTTCGTTCATGGAGTTCAGTCGAGCGGTCATGGGGAGTGGGCCTTTCGAGTGAGGGATCAGGAAATCTTGGGTTGCCGGCGCAGCGTCTCGAGCGCGAATTCAGTCGCGTCCACGAGACCGTCTTCGACCGGATAGTCGGGATTGGCGAGCCAATTCGTGATCGCCGAGTTCATCATCCCAACGGCCATCTGCGTCAGGAATGCCGCGTCGCGATCGGTCCGGATCTCGCCGGCACGCTGGCCCTCGGCAATCAGGTTGACGAAGGGTTCGAAGAGACGTGCGAGATAGGGGTGGGGACCGTCCGGCGTCGCGTCGAGACGCATCAATTCGAGCAGCGTTTCCCGAGCGACGCCGCGGCTTTCGGCGATGTCGTTCGCAGCGCGCGCGATGAAGGCGCGAAGCCTCTCGACGCTTTTACCCTCGCCCACGAGGCTTTCTACGGTCATCGCATGCAGATGCTCGACCACCTCGCCGGTCATCAGTCGCAACAGGGCCTGCTTACTTTGAAAATGGTTGAAGAAAGTGGCGGGGGCGACATCGGCCATTTCGGCGATCTCGTCGACGGTCGTCGCTTCGAATCCCTGTTTCGTGAAAAGCTCGCGGGCTACGGAGTAGATCCGGGCCCGGACCTCGAGCTTGCGGCGCTCTCGGCGTCCAATCGGTGCGCTCTCGGTCTCGGACCGAGGACCGTGGTTCGGGGATATCGAGGACATGGTCTCCTCCGGCGAGGGGACACTCCGGATCGCTCGAGTCTGTCGATCTGGAGGCCATCGCTATAGAGGACTCTATCGGTAGAGTCCTCTATGAATTTAGAGTGTACTCTAAATTTGGTCGTGGCTCCACGAAAAATGCTGCGTGGCCTGATTCGGCGCTTCGCTGCCGGACGGGCGAATCAATGCGAACGAGTTCTCGAACGAGTCCACGGGATCTGGGTCCGAAATCCGCCGGCGAGCCCATCGGTGACGTGAGATGGCCAGGAGGCTGTTTCGGCTGACTCTTGGCCCACTTCCGGGTCAGAGTCCGCTCCATCGCTTCATCTTGTCGTCGTGGGACCAGTCGCCGAAGGGCGATGCGATCGACGGGTAGGGATAGGATTCATTCCGGCGACCGAGTTCATGATCAGCTGGAAGGCGTCCGTACCCTGCTTCGGGGCGCCCGATAGGTTCTGCTTGCCGATCGGGGTTTGCTGCATCGGATTCCCCTTCTCGACGATGAACGGCATGATGCCCAGATACTCGGCGTGGTCGGTCACCGCACACCCGTCGTAGGGCGTGTTCTTCTGCACCATCTTGCCGGTCACGAGTCCGGCGCGGGCCCCAATTACTGTGGGGCAATTAGACCCAACTTTGCCGTGGGGGCGCACTCGGAAATGCGCTCGGGGGTCGAGATTTTCGTCGAGTAGGCGAACTCTCACTCCGCCGGCAGCCCGAGAGCGAATACGAGCAGGCATACCCCGGCCAGGACCGCGTAACTCGCCATCCGCAGACCACGCCGAGGCAACCCGCTCACCTGGCGTGCGATCAGCAGCGCCACCACGCATTGCAGCATGTAATAGAGGGCGAAGGCCCTCGACGCGTAGGCGATGATGCCGTTGACGTCGGTCTCCCAGGTCAGCGCCACCGCCACCAGCAGGATCAGCAGGTAGGCGTAGCGAATCGGCAGCCGGTGATGCGTGATCTCCTCGAGCAGGCCCCCTGCGCCGGAGTTGTCGGCGACGGCCGCGCTGAACTGGCTGCCGATCGCGGCGATGGAGAGCAGCAGCCGACCGGCTCGAAGTAGCGGATGTTGAAACCAATGGCATTGCCGACGGCGAACGCCAGCGCCAGCAGCAGCGCCATGCAAACAACGGCCAGATTGCCCACGACACCCGCGAGCAGGGGAGCGCTCACCAGTGACACACTGGACGCGCAGCCGGACGAGGCCAGCTCGCCGAAGATTCGAGGCCAGCAGCCGGCCCGAGCACGCTGAGGGTGACTCGTGCAGCGCGCCGAGAAAATCCTGGAGCGGATAAGCATCATAGGGGTATGGCATCTGCGAGCCGCGGCCTAGGTCCCCGAGAACGGGAAGGTTGGTGCCTCCCGACATCATTGGACCTCCTTGCGTTGTGGAATCAACAATCCCCAACGAGAAGAGGAGGCACCGATGGAACGGTACAT
>JAPYTP010000392.1 GCA_029941885.1 Myxococcota bacterium | reverse complement strand
GCTACCAGGTTCTCGAGTCGGACAAGCTATCCGAGGATCCGGTCATGTACCTCGGGCTCGACAGCGTAGGGCTGGTCAACACCGCGCCGAGAGTCGATGTCGAGAGCCATCTCGATCTTTGCACTGGCAGCGGGGTGCAGGCACTCGTTGCGGCGAGCTATTCCGACTTCGTCATCGGGGTGGATCTGAATCCCCGGGCCATCCGTTTCGCCCGCTTCAACGCGGATCTCAACGAGATCGATCACGTCGATTTCAGGTTGGGCAACCTCTACGAGCCCGTGGCCAACGAACAATTCGATTCGATCACCGCCAATCCTCCCTTCGTACCCAGCCCCAACGAAAGCTTGGGTTTCCGGGATGGGGGCAGGAATGGCGAGGCCATATTGAGCTGCATCGTCCAGGGCGCCGGCGAAAAGCTCCGCGCAAACGGGCGACTCTCCATCGTCACCGACTTGGTCGATCCTGATCAATACATTGAAAAGATCTCGAACTGGTGGAGCGGGGGGGCAATTTGCGGCCTTATCCTCACCACCGCCGACCGCGACGAAGCCCTCTTTTCCGTTCCCCATGCACGGGCTCCTTTCGGGCAGAGCTACGAAGAGTACAGCGAAGAACTCTCGCGCTGGATCAACAGCTACCGATCCGCGAGCCTGGGGACGGTCAACTTTGGCTATATCCTTCTCCAGGAGAATTCCGAGGCCGGAGTCGAAAATCATATCGTTCAGCGTGTTGTCAGCAGCCCCATGGATCCAATTTACGACCAGGCCCGGGAACTGGTCAACCTGCTCGTCTTCGATACCGAAGACAATCTGGGCCGTTTCGAATTCACCCCTGCGCCCGGTCTGCGGGTCCAGACTGAGAGACGACTCGACGGGTCCACCCTCAAGAACGAGATTCTGGTGCCCGACAATCCGTGGTTCACCCGTTATCGGTTGGAGGCCAACCTACTGGGCCTGCTCGAAGAGGCCGGTGCTTCGCCGCTGTCCTGGGTAAATCTAGGAGAGCGGGGCCTGGTACAGCAGGCCCGGGCCCTGGTCGAGAAGGGACTTCTCGTGGGTCGACTCCGTCAAGATGCCCCCCCGGCCGTCTGCGGACTACCCCGAGCGGAGGTTTGGCCTCCCTGCAGAATCGTCATCGATGAACTCGCGACGAAGACCACGCCGACCTGCGTCTCCAATTACCTGCAGTAAAATCGGGGCAAGGACCCATAGTGGTGACCCGGGCGCAGACGGCGGGCGAGTAAAACTCGCCAAGCGCGTCCGCGTGCTGGCTTCGCCCGCCCGCTTCGTGAACGCGCGACCCCCAGCTTCGAAGGCTGAAACCTCAATTTGAATAACGAAGCGTTAATTTAGTCACTTAGGCGATTCCCGGCACACCTGGCGTTTTGCACCCGGTGCAGAATTGCGTCCAAGTGACGAACCCGAGCGCCCTGCTCTTCCCGCCCGATAGGAACGTCAGGCAACTGACCGAGGAGGCGCGGAGGGATCTGGCGGATAGGGATTCCAAGCCCAATTCTACACCCTTGGCCATGTAGGGTACAGGCAAAAGAGGGGACACAGAGGCTCTCAAGAGCGGGCTGGCGTCCGTAGGCGGCCAAGCAAAACAAGCAGTCCATCGAAGGAGCAGTACGTGACATCCGTCATCGAACGCGAAGGCAGTTTTCTCCGGAAGAGAAGACCCGCATCGTTCTCGAAGGGCGCCTGGCGGCAAACAGGCACGCTTCCAAGTTCAGGACGACGTGGCGGGACCGAAGGGACTGCCGGGCGCGCCCGCATTGACCCATCAGCAGGGGCTCGATCCGAAGTCTCAATCGTGATCGCCAGATAATGGATCCGGTTGGCCTCTTGCCTCCACTTCTCTTTTGAGCCGGGCGGCGATCACGAAGTGGTCGAAGGCCTCGTCGGGGCGCCCCGCCTTGGTCAGGACCTTGCCCAGGCGGTAGTGGGCAGCTTGGTAGTCGGGTCGATCCGAGACGGCCTTCTGGAGATGCATGATGGCTTCATCGAAATCGCCCTCACGAATTAGGAGGGCTGCGAGGTTATAGCGCGCAAGCGCATAGTCAGCGCGCATCTCGATCGCTTTCGCATAGTGGACCTTGGCTTCATCCGGCCTGTCGAGTAGTACGAGGTAAGTGCCAAGATTGTTGTGCACGTAGTCTTTGTTGGGGTTCTCGATCTTGAGGGCTTCGAGGTAATTGCTTATAGCCTCTTCAGTTTCGTTCCGGGCTCGGTGCCATTCGGCGAGATTCCCCCGAGCCATCCAGGCCGCTGGATTCTTCGCGAGTGTGTCGCGCCACAGCGTCCCAGGATTTTCGAACGCGGGCACGCGGAGCCAGGTGAGCGCAGCGAGGACCAGGAGAGCGAGCGCACAAATCCCAAGCGCAGGCGCCTTTCCGTGCCCGCTGAGCCGATTCAATCCCATTTGGATGCCCGCGCAGGCGAGTACGATCGGACCGAGGCTGGCCAAGTATTGAAAATGGTCTGCGACGAAGGAATAGCGCATTGGATAGACGTCGAAGAAGCCGAGCGCGGGGCCAAGCGTGAGGCCGAAGTAGAGGGCCGCGGTCAGAGGGCCGCGGCCTATACGCCCGCGAAGCAGCCAGAGTCCTCCGGCGAGAGCCGCGGCCGAAATGGGGAAGAAGTACTGCCACCAGACGCTCGCGTCGATCTTCCAGCGTGGATACACGAAGGTCAGCGAATCCGGCCATGCGAGCTTTCCCGCATAGAACCACAGAGCACGCCCGGCAATCAAGCAGCGGTCGATGAGGGAGAGATCCCACTCGGCGCCTGCCGCGCCCACCTGCACCTTCTCGAGCCAGATTGTCAGCAGGCCGAGGGCGATCCCTAACGCAAAAAAGGGGAGAAACGGCAAGACGTCACGTCTGCCAATGTGCCCCTGTTTCCACCACAGCACCAGTAGCAGTGCGACGGGAAGCGTTGAGGCGACGGTCTTGCTGAGAAGTGCCAAGATGAATAGAAAAAGCGAGAGCAGATACAGAATCCAGTTCGGCTTTCTCTGTGCCTGCAAGCGGTCCAGTTGCGCGAACTTCAAATAGGCAAGTGCCGAACCGAGGTAGAACACGCCGGAAAGCACGTTCTTGCGTTCGGATATCCAGGCGACCGATTCGACATGAACCGGATGGACGGCGAAGACCGCTGCAGCGAGCCATGCGCCGGGTACGCCCAGCACCCGGAGAACCCGCCAGAGGAGCAGGGCGCTGAAGGCATGAAGTGCCAAGTTGGTTGCATGCAGTACCGCAGCGTCGAGACCCCAGATCTGGCGCTGCAGCCAGAAGCTCGTCCAGGTCACGGGGTAGTACTGATTGGCGGCGCGAACATCAAACCAGATCAGGCGGAGGCCATCCAGAGACCGCATCAAAGGGTTCTGGGCGACGATCTGATCGTCGTCCCATATGAAGTCCAAACCGGTGACTTGCCAGTAAGCGATGACCGACATTGCGATCAAGAGTGACCCGAGACCGATATTTCTTGAATGCTTCGTGGCGATCTTATTCACGTCTTGAACCTATCTCGCACGCGGATTCGTTTCTAGTTCAGCGCTGCTGGGTCTGAATGCGAGCATGATGCCAGGCACTTTCACCGAAAGCCGTCTCCGAGTCACAACTC
>JAPYTP010000391.1 GCA_029941885.1 Myxococcota bacterium | reverse complement strand
CTTCGTACCGGTCCCTGGCTGCCAAGTACTTGCTACGGGATTCAGTGGCACACCCTAAAGAAGCCTGGGCCACGGCGATCGCCATTACGAAAACAATTGTTCTCAAATTCGCTTCCTCCGGCGCCATCGTGTGCGTTGCTTTCTGTTCGGCGGATCGCCCACTTCCCACGATCACTCGCTGCTGATGGACCGCAAAGCCATGACCCTTTGTCGACCAGGGACAAAAGACACGCAGATGTTCGGTACGTCCAACGTAAGTTCGTTTAATCGCGCCTCCTAACTGACTGATCCATCTTATCCTAAGCACCTTAAGAGAAGGTGAAGAAGCCGAAGGAATAGCGCTGCGAGAACGCTCAAGCCGCGCGGATGCGGATAGGAATTTGAAAGGCCCATTCTCTACACCGTTGGACGTGCATGATGTCGACTCAAGAGGGGAAATGGGGCTCCCCTGAGCAGGCTGGGGTCCGTAGGCGGACGCGACAAACCGCATGGGTTTCGGGCGCGGGGGGGATAGGACATACAAGCTGTGTTCTGGCATAACGTCCGAGCCTGGGCGTTATGTTACATCCCTAGGGGAGCCCCGTGACGGGCTTGCAGTAGGGGCCTTCACAGCCTTCGCCGTCGCCTTCCCAGTGCAAGCAGTCCCGTTAGGCCCGCGAGCAGGGCAGCGCCAGCGGCGGGTTCGGGCACGGGGATGGGCTCTTGGGGGAGTTGCAGGTTCGCCAGGCCATCCTGGGGATCATCCGTATCCAAAGCGGCGATACTCACCGAGACCGCGGGCAGGAGCGGGCTCGTGGTGAGCTGCTCTGCGGGTTCGCTGGGGTCGTCCGAGAGCAGGTAGAACCCGTCGGGACGGGATTCGTAGCGGGGCAGGGCGCTGACGCTGGGGTCGTTGGCAAGGGTCGCGGCCTCAAAGACGCCGGGACTAACTTCGTTGATCAGCAGCTGCACGAATTCGACGGTCACTGTGGTGCCGCTCTGGGGATCGACGGGGGGAATCACGATGTCCAGCGGGTGGGGTTCGGGGGGGTCGGTGGCGGGGTCGATCCTCGAGTACTCGAGCTTGAGGCCGAAAGTCTGGGGAAGCATGATGACGAATTGGTTCAATTCCTCGATGAGAAGGTCCGGGTAGGCGTTGGGCGCGCTGCTATCGAAGGCTTCTCCCACGGGCCACCGCACTTCTCCAACCTGTCCGCCGGGCAGAATTTCGAGGATGCGGACGTTGTAGAGGGGAATCAGGTTGCACGCCGCGCAGAAGCGGAAGCGCCCCTCGGAGGGCTCGGCATCGGCTCTCACCGGCAACGAATCTCTTCGGATATCGCGAACGGCCAGCGACTCGCTACCGAACCCCGCCGCCCTGGCTCCCCGACCCTTGCCCCGGCGGCCGTGACGGCCCCGGCGCGTTTCGCTGCGGTCTGCTTCGATTTCTACCCCGCGGTCCCGAACCGCCTTCAGCTCGAACGAACCGATCTCTCGCGGAGCCGACTGATAAAGCGCGAGCAAACAGCCCTCTTCGAGACCGTCGGGCGGGGGAGAAGGGGGGCCGATATCACCGGGTGGAGAACCGATCACCAACTGGTCGATCGCATTTAGCGAGAGCGTTGTGTCCAGCGGAAGGAGGATCTCGCCAGTCACGTAGATATTGGCCGCGTAGATTTCGAGATGCGTCAAGCCCGGAACGTCGCCCAGGGCACCGCTCCAATAGAGGTCTCCATCGGTGCTCACGATCAATATCCCCGAAGCGTCGAAGCTCATATCCGCGCCTTGGGGCGCCTCCATCTGCAACTGCGCAAGGCTCGGAGTAGCGGAGGGATCTACAAAATCGAAGATGTCGATCGGGCCATCAATGAAATCGGGGCTGACAAGGACCAGGGGCATCCACACGAGGCCAAGGGGACGCCCGGTATCCAAGAACGGTCGCGACAAAAAGGGGACCGAGGTTTCGAGGCCGATGATCACTGCCCCACCTTCAGGCGGCTCGAAGGGCGGGAGGGGACTCTGCCCGCGGCATTCCTCGGCGGTCAGGATCGCGTAGGTCCTTTCCCAGGCGAACAATCGGCCTTCGGCTTCGAGTTCTCCGGGAAGCCCGGCCTCATCCACTTCGTCTTCATCGTCATGATGACGATGGGCATCATGCTCATCGTCGTCCTCGCCTTCGTGTTCTTCACTCTCTTCTTCTTCTTCACTTTCGTGGTCATCGTCGTCGTGTCGCCCAGGGAGGTTCATGGGGAGAAAGCCGCGGGAGGCATGCTCCGAATCGTCCACCACGAAATCGTGAAAGCGAAACGTGACCTGATCGGAATCGGAATCGAAGGGCTCGCCCCCCGCCGTCAAGAGCATCTCTTCCACATCGCCGTCTTCGAGCAGTATGCGGCTCGAGGGCAGCAGGAAATTCGGAAAAAAAACACCCCCAGGGCCCGGGCCGATCACAGGCAGGTCACCGTATTGGGGGAGACCCGCAGGCTCGAAGGTGTCTTCTCCCGCGTCAAGGTAAAAAGAATGCACCCGAACCACTTGGAGAGGATCCCCTGGGAGCGAGCCGAGGACCGAAAGGTGCATGAGACCCTTGAGATCATCTGTCCGCCCCGTTTCGTCGAGGCTGAGCGAGCCCTCGACCAGCGAGTACGTATCCGCCCAGGCGCTCGGATGCATGATGAGCGCCAGCGCCAGGCCGATTACAAAGAGCCGCGATGAATAGCCTGCTCTTTCGATCCTTCGCCGCGCTTCATCTTCGAGCATCTCGGTTTCCCCCTTTTCCTTGTTCAGGCGGCCTCGCCCGCCGGGTTTTCGGATCAGGCGTTGGAACGCTCAAGGGGCGATGCATCCCTATTTCTCCATTACGAGCCAGTGTGCACGAAAGCCGCGCGAATGGAAAGGATGAGACCACAAAAGAGGGTGTCAGATCGTGTCCGAATCCGTTCGCGAATGGCCGCTCACGTTTCATTCCGCCCGACTTAACGAATGGAGACGCGTAGAGGGGATAGGACATTCAAGCTGCCTTCTGGCACAACGTCCGAGGGGGATAGGACATACAAGCTGCCTTACCGTACAACGTCCGAGTATGGGCGTTATGTTAAATCCCTAGGGGAGCCCCGTGGCGGGTAGCGTTTTCCAATTCTTCCATTCCATAGGAGTAATCCAGATGCCCGAGATCAGTATTCAGAAGCAATGCGCCGCTCTCACGGACTTGATCGATACCGAATCATTCGGCGAACCGATCGGCGAGCTGCCCAAACAGACCGACAGTGGATTCTTCGAGGAGGGGAACCTGGTTGCCGGGACTTGGCAATGCGAGCCTGGCAAGTTGCAGCTCGACCTGGAAATCACGGAATTCTGTCACCTGTTGAGAGGTCATTGGATTCTGACGTCGGAGTCCGGGCAAGTGACCGAGATCAAGGCCGGTGATAGCTGGGTCTTTCCACGCGGCTGGAAGGGCACCGCCGAAGTCGTCGAAAAGGTGCGGAAGGTGTATCTGGTGGTCGCTTAGTCAGCGCTTGGTCATTGCTTAGTCATCGCTTCGGGACGTAGGAAGAGAAGTGCGCCGGCGGCGACCATGCGCCCACAGTAGTGGCGGTAGGGGATAGGACATACAAGCTGGGTTCTGGCATAACGTCCGAGCCTGGGCGTTAT
>JAPYTP010000390.1 GCA_029941885.1 Myxococcota bacterium | reverse complement strand
AGGTGGCTCCGACCCCACGTCTAACGAGCAGGAGCATGGATGAAACTCGTGGAGCCCGGGCGCTATGCCGATTTCGAGGATGCGCTGCATGATGCAGCCCGCCGTTCGACAGGCCTCGGAGATTTCGGGGACGAGGAGTATCGGATGGGACTGCGTCGGCTGATCGCAGCCTATCAAGCGGATCTTCCGGAGGACCCCGCGACGCGCGCGGCGTGTTTCGAAATGACGCTCCCGGGACTCCTCGGGCGACTCCACTCGCAGCGGGGCTTCTCGGACCATCCGGAATGTCTCGACCACTCGATCCCGCGCCCGCTCATCATCACCGGAATTCCGCGCACCGGGACGACCGCGCTGCACATGCTGCTCGCGATGGACCCGCAATTCCAGGGTCTGGAACGGTGGCTGATCGCCAACCCGATGGTGCGTCCGAAGCCAGCGCGTCGGGCCACCCATCCGTACTACCGCGCCGCGGTCCGGAGTGTCGAGCAATTGGCTCTCCACAGTCCCCGGGCCATGGCCGTCCACGGAATCACCGCCGACGACGTCGACGAGTGTCTGGCTCTGATGATGCAGAGCTTCGTGACCAATCAGATCCCCTCGCTGCTCGATCTGCCGACATACGACGCGTGGTATCTCGCCCAGGACGAGTTGCAGAGCTACCGCCGGCTGGCAGACAATCTGAGGCTGATCGGGAGCGCCGATCGCGCGAAGACCTGGCTCCTCAAGAATCCGACCCATCTGCTCCGGATGGAGAGCCTGCTGACCGTGTTTCCGGACGCCCGCATCATTCACACCCATCGCGACCCGGTTCCGACGCTCGTGTCGATGTGCGGGATGCTCAGCGCCTTTCGGGGCGAGCCCGACCCCGGGAGCCCCGCTGCCTGCGCGATCGGTCCGAGACAGGTTCTCGTGTACAAGCGTGCCACCGAACACACGATGGCCATGCGAGAGCGATCTCCAAACGCCTTTCATGACGTCCATCAGGAGACGCTGCTGGCAAACCCGATGGGCGTGGTCCACGAGATCTACGAACACTTCGAACTCGAGCTCCGGCTCGAGGTCGAGACCCGCATGCGAGGCTGGCTCGTGGACCACCCTGCCCCGCCCCCCGCCGAGCGTCGACCCCGACCCGAAGACTTCGGCTTGACCGAGTCGGGGATCCAGCGGGAGTTCGCGCCCTATATCGAAAAATACGGGCTCGGCTGAGGCTACGAATCTAACGCGGCATGTCCCGAGCCCCCTCTGAGCGTTCGCTGCGGGTGGTGTGGGGCGGCGAGGGGGAGCCGAGAAATGTGGGGTAGCGTATCCCGATGCGAGTCGGCGCTTCGGTCCGTAGTTTCTATCCGGACGGTGATCCACGAGTCATGGCGGGTTGGATGATCGACCGTGCCGCCGCGATTCACGCGGCGGATCTCGATGCGCTGTTCGTGGGCGATCACCACGCAACCGCACAGCCCTACTTCCAGAACGTCCCCATCCTGGCCCGAATGCTAGGCGAGTGGGGAGACCGGCCGTTTGGCGCGCTCTTCCTGCTCCCGATGTGGAACCCCGTACTCCTCGCCGAGCAGATCGGCACGCTCGCCGCCCTCGCACCGGGTCGTTTCATCGCCCAGGTCTGCGTCGGCGCACAGCCCGAGCAATTCCGGGCCATGGGAGCGGACGCGCAACGTCGTGCCACCCTCTTCGAATCCCACCTGGACACGCTCACGCGCCTGCTCGAAGGCGAGAAGGTTGACGGCGTCGCGATCGCACCTGTGCCCACCGAATCCGTCGAGGTCTGGATCGGTGCCGAGGCACCCACGGCCGTCGAGCGCGCAGGCCGTCTGGGTGACGCGTGGCTCGTGAGTCCGAATACTCGCCTGGCGGAGGCCACGGTTCAGCTAGGGGACTACCTCGAGACCTGTGCGGATCTCGATCGACCGCCGCGCGCGACTCCGATTCGCCGCAATCTGCATGTGGCCGAAGACGAACGCGAACTCGACGAACAGGTACGCCCCGCCATGGCTCGAGCGGGACCCGGGGTCGACCCCGAAACCACCCTGATCGGAACGATCGATCAGATCGCCGACGCCTTTGGCGAGATCTCGGCGCTGGGATTCGACACGGTGATCGCGCGGCATTTCATGGATGATCCCGGCGCAGTGCTCGATTCCTATGCGCGCCTCGGAGAGGTGCGCCGATTGGTGCTCGATCTGGACTGAACGTCGGCGACGACGGGATGGCCATCGCGATAGACACATACCGCGGCTCCGACGTCTCCGTTCTTGTCGAAATTCGCTGCGAACGCGTCACGAACCTTTTCGAAGCCCGCTTCGACCTGGCCATGGATCTCGATGCCGAGCTGATTCATCGGGGCCTCCCCTGCCACTGAATCCTATCCATTTCGAGTCCCGCATGTCGAGTGAACCGACTCCCAGATACACGCCGAACTCGCTTGCGATCGCGGATCGGGAGAAGCGATAATGCGACCCGCATGACACACCGATTTAATTTGCTCTCGATACTCGTCGTTCTCGCCGGGCAGGTCCTTGGCTGCGGCGAATTCAGAACGCCCACCCCCACATCGGACTCCATGGCATTCTCGACGGGCGCACAACCCGACGACTTCGCAATCCGGGAGGCGGAGACGAGCCATCCCGGAGAATGGATCAGCCACGGTCGTACCTACTCCGAACAGCGCTTCAGCCCTCTCGCGCAGATCAACGAGCGGAACGTCGAGCAGCTCGGACTCGCGTGGGTCTACGAGACCGGAACGATCCGCGGACTCGAGGCGACGCCGCTCGTTCACGATGGCGTGATGTATGGGACGGGCGCCTGGAGCGTGGTGTTCGCACTGGACGCGAAGACGGGCCGCGAAATCTGGCGCCACGACCCCCGCGTTCCGCGACGCGTGGCATCGGTCGCGTGCTGCGATGTCGTGAACCGGGGGGTCGCCCTCTATCGAGGACGCATCTATGTGGGAACCCTCGATGGAAGACTCGTCGCCCTCGATGCGACGAGCGGTGAATCCATCTGGGAGGTCCAGACGACCGATCCGAGCCGACCCTACACCATCACCGGTGCGCCCCGTGTCGTGAAAGGCAAGATCCTGATCGGCAACGGTGGCGCAGAGCTCGGAGTCCGGGGTTATGTGTCGGCCTACGACGCGGAGAGCGGCAAACTCGTCTGGCGATTCTACACGGTGCCCGGCAACCCCGACGAGCCCTTCGAATCTCCGGCACTCGAGCGCGCAGCGACCACCTGGAAGGGGGGTCGATGGTGGGAGATCGGCGGAGGGGGCACCGTATGGGACTCCCTCGCCTACGATCCCGAACTCGATCTCCTCTACGTGGGAACCGGCAACGGGTCACCCTGGATAAGGAGTCTGCGTAGTCCCGGCGGCGGGGACAACCTCTACCTGTCCTCGATCCTCGCACTGCGACCCGACACGGGCGAACTCGTCTGGCACTACCAGACGACCCCCGGTGATAGTTGGGACTACACGGCGACCCAGCCGATGATCCTCGCGGAACTCGAGATCGGCGGGCGTCTTCGCAAGATCATCATGCAGGCGCCCAAGAACGGATTCTTCTACGTCCTCGACCGGGAGACGGGAGAACTCCTCTCTGCCGAGCCCTTCGTGACGGTGACCTGGGCGGAGGGCGTCGATAAAGA
>JAPYTP010000389.1 GCA_029941885.1 Myxococcota bacterium | reverse complement strand
AAGCGCAGCGGTAGCTGGCTACAGCAAGGTTTCGCAACGCCGCCAGCGGTGATGCGTCGGCGCTTGGGCGTCGCGACGAGTCTTGGGTCAGGCTCCTACCTAGCGGGATTCGTCGGGCTCGATCCACGGCATCCCGGGCTGCCAGCGGCCCTCGGCGTGTGCGACCACCTTCCTTCCGTCGAAACCGATCCATTTCTGGGGTGTGAACTCGATCACGACACGTCCCGGGGAGTCGAGTCTCTCGATCCACGCCGACGCCCCGGCTTCGCGAATCTCTCGGGGTTGTCCGGGCAAGACCTTCTCCGCGAGCGCCCGATAGAACCAAGCGTGATGTTGCGAGCCGTGGTCATGAATCCGGGCCAGGGTCTTCGCCGTGACGGTCTGTTCGCCCTTGAAGGCGACGATGATCGAGCTGCGAGGACGCGTGCGCAGGGCTGGGACGCGTTTTCGTTCTCCAGTGCACGTCACCCAGAATCGACCCTCGTGCCAGACGTAGAGATGCATGACACCGATCGGCCAGCCGTCCGAGGTGGACCACACGACGGAACACTCGTGATGGCGTGCGAGCAGGACGTCCCGACGGGCTTCTTCGATCCCGTAGACGGAGACGTCGTCGTAGTCTTCGAGCCTCTCGAGTCCTTGGGAGCCCTCGGGGGCTGCCGGACTCCCAGGAGGCACGCGATCCGATACCGACATCCGGCTCAGCCGCGATTTTCGTCGTACGGGGGAACGAGCTTGCCCAGCGTGCCAGGCCCGATGAAGCCGGTGCGAAGGGTCATGAGATTCTCCTGACGCGTCCATCCTGTCCGTGATCCGTGATCCGTGATCCGAGGGCGAAGCGGACGAGATGGGGATCACGCGTAGGCGAAAAGCTAGCATCTCGACCGGCTCGGGAGAGCGCCGATCGGGACTCCCTCCCGAGTCCGAGCCGCGGGTTGTCGAGTGCGAGCCGCAATGAGAGCCGACGTGACGGCTGAATCACGAGCAACGGAGGGAACCCCGCGTGAAGCTTGCTCGACTCGCGGGTCGCACGGAAAGCGATCTGCAGAGACGTTGTGTCGACGCGCTCGATCCCGAGGCACCCCCCGACTACCGAGAGCTAGCGGGTCTGCTCGCGATCGACTGGGCGCAGTCCCGCCCTCGACGCGTCGGGCTAGCGGGGGGGCAGGGCGCCGGCAAGTCCACCCTCGCTGGTTTGATCGAGTCGGCGTGTTCTCACGTCGGCATTCGCGCTTGCGTGCTTGCTCTCGACGATTTCTACCTGGCGAAGGCCGCGCGGCACTCGCTTTCGCAACGGGTCCATCCTCTCTTCGAGACGAGGGGGCCGCCGGGAACCCACGACGTCGACGGTTGTCTCGATTCGATTCTGGAACTCGCGCATGAGAGCGTTGTCGAGCTGCCGGTCTTCGACAAGGGGCTCGACGATCGTGTCGGCACCCGGGTCCTGGAAGGGCCTTACGACATCGTCGTGCTCGAAGGGTGGTGTGTTGGAGCTGAGGCAGTCGAGACCGAGGCCCTCGCCGAACCCATCAATGCACTCGAACGAGACGAGGATGTGGAAGGACGATGGCGTCGTCATGTGAATCGGCAGCTCTCGACGGGTTATCGAGCGCTCTGGGACGTGCTCGACCGGACGGTGTTTCTAGAGGTGCCGGATCTTCTCGCCGTGCGGCGATGGCGTGGACAACAGGAACAGGGTCGGCCGCCGGAGAGGCGGCTCGACTCGGCTGCCATCGATCGATTCGTGCAGCACTACGAACGCGTGACGATCTCGATGCTCGAAAGATCCCCCAAGAGGGCCGACCCCACTGTCCGACTGGCGGCGGATCACTCGGTCGCCGCGATCGAATTCCGCGAAGGCAGCTAGGCACATCGCCGACTCCCCGATTCGTGTAGTGTTTCCCACGTGCAGGATCCAGCGACGGCCGGTGCGTTTTTCACACTAGGAGATCACTAGAAATGGATGTGAGGCCCCTCGGCGGTGCGCTGGGAGCTGAAATCGTCGGCGTCGACATTCGAGACCCGAGCGATCGTGAGATCGGTGATATCTACGATGCGCTCCTCGAACACGAGGTCGTGATCTTCCGCGACACCGAGGTCGACGACGATCAGCATCTCGCCTTCGCCGGTCGATTCGGGAAGCCCAGTGTCTTTCCCCTCTCCGCCGTGATGGGGGAGACGCAGCCGAGTTTCCAGATCATTTCCGATGGGCCCGATAGCGAGCCGGTGACCGACTATTGGCACACGGATGTGACGTGGACTCCCGAACCTCCGCGCGCGGCATTCTTGCGCGCGACGATCGTTCCGGACCGCGGGGGCGACACGATGTGGGGGTCGATGACGGCGGCCTACGATGCGCTGTCGCCGGCGGTACAGACTTTCTTCGACGGGTTGACCGTGCGCCACGACAACGAGAGCTTCATTCGCGGGATGATCGAGAAGCTCGGCGAAGAGGCGGGCAGGCCGCTCGGCGAGAAACTCCGAATGGCCTATCCGCCAGTCGAGCACCCACTGATCCGAACCCATCCCGAGACCGGCCGAAAGGCGATTCTCTACGGCGGGAGGTTCATGCGAGACGTCGTCGGGTTGAGAGCGAACGAGAGCGACTCGGTCCTCGCTTTCCTTCGGCGCCACATCGACCAGCCGGTTTTTCATGCGCGCTGGCGTTGGGGACTCGGCGATCTGGCGATCTGGGACGAACGCTCGACGGTTCATCGCGGCTTGGCGGACCACTATCCGAGGACACGCGAGGTACGTCGTTGTGTCATCGACGGAGATCGACCGGTATGACCGAGTATGACGGGAATCGTGGACTTGCAGGTCGTTTGGAGGGCATCTGGTTCTCTCCCAACCCCGACAAGGCCTGGGCCGAGAAGTTCTTCCTGACGTTCGTGCCGGTCTTCTTCGTCTACAACGGCGTCATTCAATCGCTCGGATGGCTCGACACGAATGACTTCTGGCACATCGTTCAGAACGTCTGCATGTGGATTCCCTATTGCGTTCTGTTTCCGGCGTGGCTTCGCCGGGATTCAGGAGTCAAGTGGCGGCAGAGCTATTGGTTCAAGTTCAACCTCTACATGTTCGTATTCGTCTTCTTCGTCACCTATTTCCATACGGAGTATTTCTTCGACGTACTCGGGCTTCGCTACCGGTTCGACGATGTCTCCCTTTATTTCGACTCCGCGATGGTCGGTCCGTCCGAAGAAACTGCGGCGGCGGTCTACAAGAAGGTGCCGCTTGGGATGTACCTGAACGCGGTGGCGTTCTTCGTCGTTTACCACGTCGTTGCGATCGTGTGCATGCGGCGCGTCCGATCGATGACGAACGGCTTCGGCGCCGCGGCGCGACGGGTAGCCTGGATCGTGATCGTTGCGATTTCGGCGCTCTTCTTCGCCTGGGCAGAGACCTGGCTCTATATCACCCAGGCCGCCTCGGAAAACGTCTGGTACGTGGATCTCGAGGCGATGCTTCTGTGGGGATCGGTCTTCTATTCGATGTATTTCCTGGTGAGCTTCCCGAACGTCTTTCGCATGGACGAAGAGATGAGCGAGCCGAGGTGGTCCTTGTCGCGGACCTGTCTCGAAGCGAGTGCGGCGGGGGCGATCAGCCTTCTTCTGCTCGACCTCTGGGCGGGATTCCTGGGGCCGATCCTCTGAGATGAGGGTCCTC
>JAPYTP010000388.1 GCA_029941885.1 Myxococcota bacterium | reverse complement strand
AGGCCGCTTCACGCGCTGCGCAATCAGCACCGCCTCGGAGATCACGTCCTGCTGCAGGCGACGCCCGAAGCCGCCGCCCGAGCGCGGCAGGTGGAACGTGATGTTCTCGGGCCGGATGCCCGTCATCGCACTGATCGCGGCGATCTCCCGCTGCGGCACCTGGGTCGACATGAAGACCGTCGCCGTGTCCTTCTGGAGATCGATCACGACGTTCTGCGGCTCGAGGGTTGCGTGCGCGAGGAGGGGCACGTAGTAGTCGGCGGTCAGCTTGTGCGGCGATTCCGCGATCACCTTGGCCGGGTCGCCGTCGCGGCGGATCACCTGACCGGTGCCCTCGAAGGCCTCGAGCGCTCGCTGCTCGAGCGCCTCGGTGGAGTCGGTGCCCCAGCGGCCCGGCGTCCACTCGATCTTCAGGGCGCGCTTGCCCTTGAATGCGGTCCAGGTGTCCTGGCCGATCACCACGACGCTGGCCACCCGGTGGCCGCTGAAGCCGTTCTCCGCGCGAGGCAGGCGGAAGACGTCGAGCACGCCCGAAATCGCGCGTGCCGCGCTATCGACGACAGAAGCGATGTCGCCCTCGAAGTACGGGCAGTGGGTGACCGAAGCGAAGACCATGCCTTCGATCGCGCAGTCGATGCCGTAGGGCTCGCTCCCGGTGACGATCCCCTTCGTGTCGACGATCGGGATGGGCTTGCCGATGATGCGGAACTGATCCGGGCTCTTGAGCGGCTGATCCTCCGCCGGAACCTCCCGCTTCACCGCGGCCGACGCGAACTCGCCGTAGCGATGACGCACCCCGGTCTCGGGATGGATCAGGCGTCCCGCCTCGGTCCGGACGGTGCCGGCGTCGACACCCCAGGCCTCGGCGGCTGCGTCGACGAGCATACGCCGCACCTTGGCGCCGGCCTGGCGCAGCGGGGTCCATCCGTACTTGACGTTGGTGCTGCCGCCCGCCTGCTGAGGGCCGTACTTCGAGTCGAAGCCCAGTGCGTTGTCCGCCGGGATCGCGCCGTAGGGAAGCTGCTCGACCACGACCTCCGACCAGTCGACGTCGAGCTCCTCGGCGATCAGCATCGGCAGGGCGGTCTTCACGCCCTGACCGATCTCCGGAGCCCGCGCGCCAATGGTGATCGGGCCGGCCGGGTCGATGCGCACGAAGACGCCGAGCTGCTCGGCGCGCGGGTTCGGCGCGGCCTGGAGCGGAGAGATCCGGACGAGGAGGCCGCCGGCGAGGGTGGCGGAGACGGTGAGGAAGCTGCGGCGGGTGAGGTTCGCGTCCATCAGGCCTTCCCTCCCGAGCCCTGGATCGTGACCGCGGCACGCTTGATGGCCTTGCGGATGCGCGGGTAGGTGCCACATCGGCAGAGGTTCGTGAGCGTCGCGATGTCCTCGTCGGTCGGATCGGGGACGCGCTTCAGGAGGTCGACCACCGCCATCACCTGGCCGGCCTGGCAGTAGCCACACTGGGGGACGTCCTCGTCGATCCACGCCTGCTGGACCGGGTGGAGGAGATCGCCCTCGGCCAGGCCCTCGATCGTGGTGACGTCTCGGCCTTCCAGCGCCGAGACGGGCAGGGTGCAGGAGCGTGTCGCGCGGCCGTCCACGTGCACCGTGCAGGCCCCGCAGGCCGAGACGCCGCAGCCGAACTTGGTGCCGGTCAGCCCCGCATGATCTCGCAGGTACCACAGAAGGGGCGTATCCCCGGCGCCGTCGAAGCGCACCGCTCGACCGTTGACCCTGAACTCGATGGACATGAAGCCTCCGGCTTTCGGCGGAGCATACGCCTCGCGGGAGGAGGATGCAGAGGCCGGGCCGGCGGGTACGGTGGCGCCTGTTCGTACCCTTCTCGTTCCTCCTGGCGATCTCGTGGGACTTCCTCTACCCCGTAGTGTGCCGAAACTCGGCCGACCGTCTAAGTGGCCCAGATTGTAGAGCGCCCCTCGAATTCGGGTGTAGCCCCAGCGGGGGTTGTCGCGAGCCATTCGGAGGATCAACTCCCCAATTTCAGCTGCGGTTCTCGGACGACCGGGGCTTCGGCGCTTGCTCCCGTCATACTTTCTCGCGATCAACTGACGGTGCCACCGGAGCAGAGTATCCGGCCTCACCAGGGTCTCTATTTGAAAGAGCCTTCTTCTGCCAACCTTCTTGGCCTTCGCCGCGAGCCGTCGACGCAGCTGATCAGTGAAGCGGAGTCGCTTCCCGCCCAGCTGCTCCCGCTGGGCTCGGTCACTCGGAAGCTACGCTTCCTCCTCTTGGAGATATTCGATTACGTCCTGCTGGTGCCGATTGACCCAGCCAGCGAAGATCAGCATCAGAAATTGCAGCGGCAGAGCGTTCATCAGTGTGAGTTTAGGCCAGCGACGACCGAATAAATGGGCCGAAATCACGGATTCGATGCTCGCCTAAGCACCCGCAATCGTGCATGTTCTTGTTCGGCTGACTTTTGGCACACTACGCCCAATGGGCTCGTTCCGGGCACCGTCTCGGGCTAGTCTGTCACCAATTGGGCTAACGGGCACGGAGACCAAGCCATGAAGATCCTGATCGCCTGCTGGGCAGTGCGGCAATCCATGGTGGTGTGGCTACCCATTGGACTGGCGATCCTGAGCCTGCTGGGCTGCGCGAAAACGACAGTCGAGAGCGTCCAGCTATACCGGGGCGAGCCACTGCCGAGGCCCGGCCTTGTCCTCGTCCATGACTTCACCTTCCGGGCCGATCAGGTGAAGATGAAGCCGACGAATGCGTCGGTGTCTGGTGCTGCACTCACGGCACAGCAACGAGAAGTGGGCCAAATCGTGTCCAGGGTGCTGGCGCACCGCCTGGTCGACGAGATTCTCGTGATGGGGCTGCCGGCCAAGCGAGGCGATGGCGATTCGACCGCGGCAGCGAACGTGTATTCCGTCGAAGGCAGGTTCCTGTCCATCGACCTAGGGGACCTCAGACGGCGCGAAAACATCGGTGTGGGTCACACCGAAGTCGAAACGAGAGCGAAACTCTACCGGAACTCGAAGGATGGAAAGCTTCTGCTCGAGACGCTCCACGTAACCGCCGAGGGTGGGGGCTCGGGGCCTTTCGGGACCCAGGTCGAGGCCGACGCGGCGCGGACGGCAAAAAAGCTCGGTGTAGAGCTGCGGGCATTCTTTGCCGAACAGGGATGGGTCTCGCCGTAACCTCGGGCCGATACCCATACGAGCGTGTCGCCTGCTGCAAGCCCGCGCCCGTTCCCGCGCGAACCTAATCGCTTTCCTTGCCGATGGAGGCAGCGCTGGAAGTTGCGCCGGGCCGGACACCAGCGCCGTGTGCAGCATCTCGCGAAACGCTTCCGCGAAGTCCTCAGCGGGACGAATCCGAAACCGGTTGATCGTTCGAAACGCCGGCGCATGGCCGCCGGCCAGATACCGGAGCGGTCTTGGGTCAGGCGCCTAGCTTAGTTGTCGTTGTAGAGAACCCGGATCACTTTGAGTGCCCCCGTATCGCGATCGCGAGAGAAGATGATGAGCCCCTGGCCGTCATAGTGAAAATCGGTACGCGCCATGCCTTTACCATCGTAGAAAGGGATCCAAGTTTTCCCCTCTATATAGGCATTGGCGAGATCGGGCTCACCGAGAACCTTTCGAACATCGTCTCCGCTCCAGTTGAGTTCGATCTTTGCGAAGTCGCTTCCTGCGGGCGGTGCCGAGAAACCCACCGGGTACTTGCC
>JAPYTP010000387.1:2386-3700 GCA_029941885.1 Myxococcota bacterium | reverse complement strand
TCACCGTCGTGCCACGCCCTCGTTCAGTGGAGATGCTCACATGACCGCCCGATTGCTTGGTGAAGCCATAGACCATCGAAAGGCCCAAGCCGCTGCCTGCGGTAACCCCCTTGGTGGTGAAGAATGGTTCAAAGGCGCGAGCGTGCACCGCGGTTGTCATCCCCTGCCCCGTGTCGCTCACCGCCATTACGATGTAGTCTCCGACGCCTAGGTTACGATCAGCGGCCGTGTCGGCCTCGTCCACCCGGACGTTTGAAGACTCGATCTTCAATACGCCGCCAGACGGCATCGCGTCCCTTGCGTTGACACACAGGTTCAACAATGCATTCTGCAGCTGCCCGGAATCGGCCAATGCGTGCCAGAGACCGGCGGCCGCTCGGTGCTCGATCACGATGGTTTCGCCGAGGGTTCGGCTGAGAAGGCTCGACATCTCCGACACTAGGGCGCCAATGTCTATCGGTCGCGTCTGCAAAGCCTGCGTCCGCGAAAAAGCCAGCAAGCGTTGGGTCAACGCCGCGCCACGCTCGGTGGCACGGAGAATTGGCTCAAGGTACTCATCCCCAACGTCGCCGTCGCTGGCCAGAAACTCCACATTTCCTGAAATGATGGCCAGTATATTATTGAAATCGTGCGCTACGCCTCCGGTTAACTGCCCGACCATTTCCATCTTTTGGGCCTGCACCAACTGCTCTTCCAAACGTAGCCGGTCAGTGATGTCCTCGATTGCATAGATAACCCGCGACCACTCCTCCTGGTGTGCCGGCGGTATAACTACGCGGCGCCGGGTCATTATTTCCTCGCGGTTACCGTCTATGTCCCTAGACTCGATTTCCTGACTGAAGCTGCCACTCCAGAACGAGAGAATGATCTTAACAAACGAGTCTAGCTCTTCGGGGACAACCTCCGGTGCCTCGGTATGGCCTAATAGGGTCTCCATGGAACCTTCGTGGAAGAGATCAACCGCTGCCTGGCTGATCCCGACGATATCGGCCAAACCATAGAGCCGCTCGATTTGGTCCTGATTACTATTGAAGTACGTATTCAAGTCCTCTGCGCCATCGATTGATATCTCGTCGAGCGCCCGCTTTATTTCGGACCAATCTTCCACCCAAATTGCGACCGGGGAGTCATTGAACAATTCCTGATAACGCTCTTCGCTTGTTACCGGACTCTCTTTGTTCACTTGGTGTGTTTTGCCTTTAACTGAGACCGCTCGCGGCCGCTGATTATCATCGAGCCTTCCGACGGGCTCTCGATACTGATCTGATTGTGCGGCGATGCGGTCGGACTCAAGGCCTTGAAGCAATTCCAGAG
>JAPYTP010000387.1:0-2286 GCA_029941885.1 Myxococcota bacterium | reverse complement strand
GGGTAAAACACCGACCTCGGCTACTGAGCGACAACGGCTCTGCGTATGTATCGGGCGAACTCCGGGACGAGTTTCAGTAAGAGTTTCTTAGCTCTTCGCTGGCTTTGGTTGCAAGGCCGCCTTCTCCTTCGATCGCCAGCTGCGGGATCCGCATTTGAGGACGTGGGCGTGATGCAGAAGCCGGTCGAGCATGGCCGTCACGGCTGCCGTGTCGCCGAGAACCTTGCCCCAGTCTTCGATCGGCCGGTTTGAGGTGAGGATCGTGCTGGCCCGCTCGTAGCGCCGCATGATGATCTCCAGCAGATCCTCAGCCGCGGTAGGCGGCAGCTTCCGCATTCCGCATTCCGAGATCATCGATGATTAACAACTCAACGCGTTCGAGATCCGCCATGTGTTTCTTGCGACGCTCATCGAGGGTCGCATCCATCAACTCCTCGATCAGCACGTGCGCCTCCCGGTAGTAGACCTGGTATCCCTGCGTGATCGCAGCGGAGCCGATCGCCTGTACGAGGTGGCTCTTGCCCGTGCCCGGCGGCCCTAACAGGAGAACATCCTCGCGCTGACTCACGAACCGGGCCGTCGCCAACTCGAACACGAGCTTTCGGTTGAGCGTCTTGTTGAACCCGAAGTCGAACCCGTCGAGCGTTCTTTCTTTGTCCCGGAACCGAGCCTTCTTCATTCTCCGGCCGAGCAGTCGGTCCTGGCGACGCAACAGTTCGTCGCTCACGAGCACACTCACAGTGTCGATCGGTGCTTGCCTTTCGCTCTGGGCTTCAAGCAGCCGAAGCTCCAGCGTATCCGCCATTCCCGACAAGCGAAGCTTCCGCAACGCGTGGTCCAGTTCATTCATGTTCATGCACTTCTCCTTCTAAGCGGCGATCGATCAGATCGCGGTAGTGGGTGAGCTCCCGGATCAGCGGGTCCACCTGTTTGAGAGCCAGCGGCAACGACGGCTGCCGCTCCACATAACGACGCACGAACGCGTAGGTCGGGAGCTGCATCTCGAGCGCCATCGCGCAGGCAGGCTCGATGGCCGGGGCGCCGTGCTGCTTCACCAAGGACAAGACGCCCAGGATCCGCCGCACGCCGCCTTCACCGTCGGCGTGATGGATTGCCTGGCACACCACCCCGATGGACTCGCCCGCGTTACACGCACGAGAGAGAAGCCGAACCGTGCCCACAGGCGTCTTCGCAGGCCGATCCTCGGCCTTCAGAGCCCGGTGCCCTTTCTTTTGACGAACGTGCTCGCGCAGGAGTTCGCCTGTCTTCGGACACAGGATCCGAACATGCAGCGCATCCCACTGCACGCGAAGTCGCTCGCCGATCCGGCCCGGCGGGACGTGGTAGTAGGCGCGCTCCACTTCCACCCCACCGTCAAGATGCACCGTCCGGTCCCCGAACTGGTAGTAGCGGAACGGCTCGACCGGAAGCGGGAGAAGATGCGGCTTCTCCTCCTCGAACATCTCCCTCACTTGCCGCTTTGTCGTCCCGTGGATTCGCGTATCCGCCCAGTTCGTTTCCCAGCGGTCGAGATAGGCCTGCGCCTCCTCCGCGCTCTCGAAGCGAAGCCCCCTCAGCTTGCGCTGCGCGTGGTTCACGCCGCTCTCGACCTTTCCCTTACGATTCGGATCCCGCACACGACACGGCAGCGCCGTCACGCCGTAGTGCGCCATAACATCGCCGTACAAGGGATTCAGACCCGGCTCGTATACGTCCGGCTTCAGCACGCCCTCTTTCAGATTGTCGAGCACGACTACGCGAGGGGCGCCGCCTAACCGGCGGAACGATTCCTCGTGAAGCTCGGCCCAGATCTGAGAACTCGACTTCTACGTCAGCAGCCGAACGCTCTTGCGGCTGCAGCCGAGTGTGAACACGAAGAGCCGCATCCGGCGGTATTTCTTCGTTTCGGGATGCAGCACCATCGGGCCGTCACCGCCGTAATCGACTTGGCCCTCTTCGCCCGCCGCCGTCTCGATCACGGGATGCGCCTCGACCACACGCTCGCCGCGGAGCTTCTTCACGAAACGGCCCACGCTCTGGTAGCTGTGCGAGAACCCGTGGTCGTCGACCAGGTCCTGCCAGATCGACATTGCGTTGCGACCGCGTGCGGCGGCCACTTCGATCAGCTCACGGTACGGCTCGCACGCGCTCGCCGAGGGGTTTGCTCGCGGCCTCGGCGGCGGTTTCGAGTCGGTGATCACCTTAATGGCCGCTTTTGGGTGATCACCAAGGAATCCAGCCCATTTCTTCGGAATCGATTGGCCTGAACTCGGATCGATGAGCGGA
>JAPYTP010000386.1 GCA_029941885.1 Myxococcota bacterium | reverse complement strand
GGTGAACATACATCGTTTGTAGAGGTCATTCAGATCTTTGTCGTCGAGTCCAGAGACGATTCGGATGCCGTCCTCGAGCAGTTCCTTCTGGAACTCGGGTTTGGCGTACTCTCCATGTTCGGCTTGCGGATTGCCGACCAACAGAAGTTCCGGGATCACTCCCTGGGATTGAACTTGCGATTGATTGAGCAGTCGTCGACGCATTTCGCGCCACGCCGAAATAATGAACGCGTGATTCTTCCGGCTGTTGAACGACGAAACGTACATCACAAAATGGCCGTTGGGGATCCACTTTGGGCTCTTCCAGCGGCGTACATCCGGCCTGCCAAAATCGCGAGTAGCCGGCAGCCCGAGTGGAATCGTTTTTACTTTGAAGCCGAGCCGCTCGGTGCGAGCGAGTTCGACGAGTGCTTTGTTGGTTCGCTCGGAAATCGCCAGAGCGGTATCCGAATGCCGGAGGAGCTTCAGTACACGCTGCCGATAGGTCTTCCGGGTCGCTTCTGGAAAAGAACGGACATCCGTGACATAGACTATGTCGGGGATCATGCAATTGAGTTTCAATTGGTAGCCGGCGACGAGTTGACACATATCGTCGAGCTGGCGCTCGTTGGAGATCCAGGGCTGGCCAAAAATGAATATTCGACTGCCTAGTGGGACCGAGCTTGTCAGGCTGCGTGTCTGAATATCGGATATTGGTCGAGCGTGTTGCTCGGTCGAGGCCGTGGTCAGCACGGAAATG
The DNA here is from genome assembly GCA_029941885.1 of Myxococcota bacterium. Lineage (GTDB taxonomy): Bacteria > Myxococcota_A > UBA9160 > UBA9160 > UBA4427 > UBA4427. Next base: position 2,996 of record JAPYTP010000386.1, on the reverse strand, counting down.
GACTCAGTGTCGTCGGCGGCACGGGACTCGGGGGCAAGTGCCGCCTGTGGTGTCCAATCGAGGGGCGTGTTGACCATCGGGTCGAAGCCACGCCAGACGAGGCGGATCGCTGCGATTGCCATTTTGCGCAAAATGCCCGGCAGCGAGTTGACGAGCGCCTTGAATGTGATCTTGAAGCCCCTCTTTAGCGAGGGTTGAAGCGATGGGTGCCCCTCGTCGAAGGTTGGAATGGGCTCGCCAGCCGCTGGTTGTGTCTTCGAGGCGTTAGGTTTGGCGGCCGGGCGCGGCTCCCGAGCCTCATGCGAAAGAGGGCGAAGGGACATACTTGTCGACGGGAGCGTCTCGGTATTGGCAAGGCTGGCAAACGATCCATCTCGCAGCATTGCCTCTGGAACTATGATGTAGCAGCGCTGCGGGCTGTTCCAGAGAATGACCGTCATCTTGTGGTTACGATCGAGCAGCTCGTCGATAAATGACTTTTCGAGTTGAGTGACACCGGTGAGTACTTTGTGGTTCGACAGATCGTGTGCCAGATGTGTGATGTCGATGATGTCGGGTTGCGCGACGGTGTCCGTTGCGGATGTTGAACCCGAGTCTTCGACTTCGTTGTAGACTTCGATCGTTTCGCGTGCATGTTTGCGAACATCGAACTGCTCGACCGCGTATGCAGAGCGTGCTTCTCGGCTATCTGCCGATTCGGGCTGTTGCAGCAGCGCGTCGACTTCCTCTCGAATGCCATGTACGTCTGCCGGGTGTACGTACCGCGCGTAGTCGCCGAAGTATTCCTCTTCGGATGACATCTTGCTGAGAATCAGTGGAGTGCCAGCGGCAGCGGCTTCGAGTGCAACAAGGGGTGCTCCCTCGGCCCAGCTCGCTAGGATGAATCCGCTTGCTCTCCTATACGCGCTGCCCAATAGAGCTCGGTCATCGATTCGATCGATGTAGACGAAGTTGTCGCCAGCCCATCTTTGCATCAGATCGAAGTATGCCGGGTCTCCGCGGTGACCGATGCAGACGAGTGGAATGTCGAGATCGCGCAGTGCGTATGCAACGACGGCCTGGTTTTTTCGGGCTTCGATGCGCCCGACCATCAACATGAACTTTGAAATACCGAACCGTTCGGCGAACAAGTTCTCGTCAGCCGATGCGAAGTTTTCCGTATCGATGCCATTGTGCACGATACGGGAAGCTCGTGGACGAGCACCTACGGATTCCATCAAGCGTTTTTCGTATTCGCTCAGATAGATCACATAATCGCTGAGGCCCTCGGAGCCGCACTCCCTGAGACTCCTGTGGTGGAGGCTGATGCCCTCCGGCGGTGCCTCTGGTCCGGTCCAGGGCTCGGTCTGCTCGACCACTTCTAGTAGCCTCTGATCGATTACTTCCGTCGATGTGTTGTCGGCAAGAATTTCGGGGACGACCTCGGCATAGGCCGGCAGGGTGCTGAGGTTGAGGGCGATGGGTGAAAACACGACCCTGGCGCCAACCCTTCGGGCAAGTTCCAATTCGCGAATGGCGGTCTTTCTTGGCCAGGAATTGAAGATATGCACGACTTCGGGCAGCGGTTCGAGGCTTGGGATCAGTTTCTCGACCGAGTTCTCCGTTCGGCTTCGAATCCCAGTCTCCTGACAGATCTGTTCGATTAACCCGATGCGAGTCGTCGGCCCTCCCTTCGAGCCCTTTTCGGTGCCATGAGAAATCAGGGCAACGCCCGAGACAGTGGAGTTCGCGATTTTGCTCGAGTCGACACGGTCGGCATAATTCGAAGGCCGCAACTCTTCGATTCGCAGCGCAAAGTGCTTTAGATGTTCGACGCCGAATCTGCGCCAGCCAAAACCGGCCACCGCGTCTCGCAGCCGAAGCTTCTTATCTCGAAGCTCGAGAATGACTCGGTTAAGGTCTTGTGAATCGCCACGCTCGAATGAGATGTGTGGGAACTCATCGACACATCCGACACTCGACGCGATGACCTCGCAGCCGCTTGCAAGAGCTTCGAACAGAGGGATCGGCCCTCCCTCGATCGTCGCGGGAATCAACAAGTAGTCGATCGAATCGTAAAAGCTCTTGAGATCACCGACCGCAGTGGCTCCGGCCGGCAAGGGCCAACCTGAATTCGTGAACTCGAAGTCGACGTGCTCCAGCGTCATCGCAGCTGCGAGCAGGCCCTCGCCCTTTCGGCCTGTGTGATACGTTCGTCCGACCACTCCGATCCTGAGTTTGGTTTCAAACTGGTCGAGGTCGACTCCGCCGTGGATCTGATGAGTGTTCTTGACCCCCTCAGTGCTGAGTACGTCTTCGTATCGTTGTGCCATACAGATGCAAAAGTCGGCTTTCTTGGCCGTGTTTACAAAAGCATCCTTGGCCGGCTGAACATCTTCCTGGTGGGTAAAATAGGAACCTACAAGGCTGCCAGGCACGTTCGTCTGCTTCGAGTACGGCAAGAAGTAGGTGAGGTCAGCGCCCCCTGTCGGTGAGTCGCAAATAGTGATGTCGAATGTGGCTTCGAGGTCGACGGCGGCGGCCTGGATTTCTCGCGCCAGCTTCTCGAGGATCCAGCCGCGATCGGCGGGGATGAGTTCCACGACGTAGGATTTCTTGAAATCGTTTGCCGGATGAGAGCTGGCTGCAGATTCACGATCCTGATAACTCATATGCCTTCTGTTTCCTATTTCTGTGTCTGAGGACCAGGTCGGGTCGGACGGCAACCCGTCCGGTTGTCATCCGACAGGGGCGAATGACCGCCTGCTGAGACACCGAAAGAACAATCGCGTGATTGGATCAGGTAGGAAGAATTGGCGGATCAGCAGGCCTGTTGGCGGGAAGAAACGGTATGCCGAGAGCCCAGCTAACGGCTCTTGCTCCCTATGCACCTGGGTTAGTGCTATCGCTCTTCGCAGCTTATGTTTCTCTGGTTTCCTCTCGGCGAAAATTTGCATAGTCCGTGGCAAGCCCAACTGAACGCATCCAGTCCCAAGGTTGTATTACGACATGAACAT
>JAPYTP010000385.1 GCA_029941885.1 Myxococcota bacterium | reverse complement strand
CTATCGCTTCTTGCTGGCGGCCTTTTTCGCGCGGGCCTGGTTGCGAAGCAGCTTCGTCTGGTAGGCGGCCACTTGCTTTCGCGTGGTCATCTCAACGGGCGACGGTTTAGGCCGTACGCTCTTGCAAGCCCCCAAGCGCAAGCTCTTGAGTTTCATGCAGAGGGCGAGATCATCCACGTTCTTCAGAGATGAGCACTCGGACAGGTCCAACTCGGTCAGCTCGGTGCAGTTGGCGAGACCCTTCACGCTCTCGAGAGAGAAGCAATTACTCAATTTCAGGCTGGTGAGGTTCGTGCAGCTGGCGAGACCCTTGGGCAGAGACGTGAAACGATTCATCGACAGACCCAGGCTCCTTAGCTGCGGACATCCCGCGAGACCATCCACGTTCTCCAGAGCCGAACACCAGTCCAGATCCAACTCGGTTAGCTCTGTGCAGTTGGCGAGGTCGTCTACGTTCACGAGCGATTCGCACCTCCTCAGATCGAGTTCGGTGAGGTTCATGCAGTTGGCGAGACCTTTGGGCAGAGACGTAAAATCACTCTCCGACAGATTCAGACGCCATAGATTCGGACATCCCGCAAGACCACCCACGTCTTCGAGCGATGAGCACCCCGTCGCGTACAGCCAGGTGATTTTTGTGCACTTGGACAGACCATCCAGATTTCTCAGAGATTCGCAGCTCGTCAGATAGAGTTCGTTGAGGTTCGTGCAACTGGAGAGACCATTCACATTTTCGAGAGCGTAACATTGGCCCAAATCCAGGTAGGTGAGCCTCGGAAAAGCTGCGAGCCCATCGGCGTTTTCGAGGGATGAGCACCCCCAGAGAGTTATGCTCTTCAGCTTCGTGCATCCGGCGAGCCCGCTCAGGTTCTCAAGGGATGAGCAGTCCGAGAGACCTATACTCTTCAGCTTCGTACACCCGGCGAGCCCGTCCAAGTTCTGCAGGGATGAGCAGTCGCGTAAATTCAACCCAGCGAGTTTCGTGCACCCGATCACGCTGTCGAGGTTTTTGAGCGCAGCGCACTCCGCGAGATCAAGGTGGGTCAGCCCCACTGAATTCTCGAGCCCATCTATATTCCCGAGAGCCCTGCAGCCGGCAAGGTCCACCCGCTTGAGCTTGGTGCAATTCGCTAGGCCGCCGATGTTCTCGAGGGCAACGCAGCCCGAGAGATCGATTCGGGTCAGCCGCGCCGAATTCTCGAGACCGCCCACGTTTTCGAGGGTCGCGCAGCCGGAAAGGTCGATCGTCGTGAGTTTCTCCAACTCCTCCAGGCCGTCCAGATTCTTGAGGTTCTCGGATCCGCTCAGATCCAGCACCTTCAGCTTTGGGAAGGCCGCCAGGGGTTCAGCCGAGGGGAGCTTCATCGTGAGACGGGTCAGCGACTTCCTCACCGATGCCGCCACCTCGCACTGATCCGGCGCGTGCGCGATCAAGCCCAGGAGGGCGGTGTTGAGATAGGGCTGGGCTGGGCCGGTGCCATCGAACATGGCGTTTGGAACCAATCCATGCTCGGCGTCGACGACGACCCCTTCGAGGAAGTAGTTGTAGAGATCGACGTTCTCGAGGGCGCGCAACAACTCGATCCCCTGGGTGATCTGGTCCGTATCCCGGCTGAGCAAGAACTTCTTCAAGTTCGACAGGGCTTTTCTGTCGACGGTTGCCGGGGTTGCCTTCGCGGGTTTGCGTTTCGCGCGAGCCTTGCGCGGTGCGGGAAGAAGCCCGGCGAAGCGGGCCTCGTCGAGGATCACCACCTGCCCCAGCCCCTCGGCCTTCTTCACCAGCTTCGCGTTGGGTTTTTTGCCCGTGACCAGCAGGTTGACGGTCTCGTCAACTTTGGAGACAACGACACCCCCCTTGGCCTCCACCTTCGCGGTGATTTCCGCCACGTCGTGTTTCGACAAGCTGCCGGTAATCACCATCTTCACGTGCGCAAACGACTTGCCGCGCGGGGGGTCGCCCCCGGGATAGGCCAGCTTGAAGTAGGAGAACAACTTGGGGCTGACGCTGAATCTGCTCCCGTACCCCCCCCAGTTGACGCTCTGGCCTTCGAAATTGATCATGCCGAGCGACAGTGAATAGCCATTGCGAGCGATCGTATCGATGCCATGCGCTTCACAGAAATTCATGAAGCGGGTCAGGTCTTCCTTGGTTTCCATCGCCTTGAGGAGGATCTTCATTCCTTTTCCTTCTCTACCGCTAGCCGCGCAGCCGAAAGCAGCCGCTGTGGACAGTCTCCGTTCACCCTGCGTTGCTGATCGTCAGCCTCAGCTCCCGCTCGCAAAACTCCGAAGGCTTTCGTGCACCTTGACCATGGCCTCAGTATCCAGCTTGCAATATTTCCTCAGTTGCTCGCGATGCGCTTCGGCTTCCTCTGCCTCGTACGCGCCGAAGCCGATCGCCGCAAAGACCCTCGAGGCCTCCATGCCGTCTGACACGCCATCGCCCAGGTCGGCGTAACTCATGCTCGGCACCAGAGCGGGCAATACGTTCTTGATGGAAAAGATTCCGGCAGTCAGGGCTCTCTGATCGACGAGTTTCGGATCGAAGACGTGATCGCGAACGAGGGGCAGGAGATCCACCACGTTGCCTGCGATCTCGTCCAGGCCTTGCTTCAAGTCTGGACAATGCTCGGCGAGCGCCTTCAGCACCCGCAGCTCGAATTGCTTGTGGTAGACCACCACCGGCACATCCTTTCGGGCGACCGCACGGATCAGGCTCTCGCCGAAGGGGCGGCGCGGGTCTTCGTCGCTCGGGGCCAGGAATTCCTGGTGGGCAAGCTGGCCTTCTTCGTCCACATAATGCAGAGACCATTGGAAGGGCACCGTCTCGAAAGGCCGCGTGCCCGGGAATCGTGGAATCCCCGAAAGCATCGTCTCGAAGTCCATGTAGTAGGCGGGCGGACCAAACGCGCCCAGCGCGGCGCCCAGCCCCTTGGAGACCCAGGGCGCGCTGGTCTTCACGGCCCGGGTCGCCCGGGCCTGCAGCTCCGAGAGCTTGAAGCCAGCGGGAATCTCGGCCACCGAATCGATGCCCTGGGCGTGGAGCGTGTCGAGCTGCTTCTTTCCGATTCGCGGGAGCAGAGCCACCCAGTCGTCGGGTTTCTTTTTCATACAGCGATCGAGGCGATCGCACTTGTAGGGGCGCAGGCACCGCTTCTTGCTCTCGCGGACGCTGGGCTCGCTGGGCTGTTCGAGCAGCGAGAACTGCTCCCGGAGCCTCGCGGGCACCTGGGCGACGCGGGCGCGGATTTCGGCGGTGAGATCCTGCCGGGCGAACATCGCCGGCCAGTCGATTTCGTCCGGGCCGCGCGCGTACGTGTTGTCGATGTGAATCAGCTCGATGGACTTGACGGCAAGCCCCGAGCCCTCGAGCACGTAGAGCTGGATGGCAAGATCATCATGGTGCCCCGCCGCTTCGTTGGCCGAGGTCGACGACTTGACCTCGCGCAGCCCCCAGCCGTCGCCGAGCCGTTCCAGGACGTCCACGCGAATCCGAACCCGCTCGAACTCGAAGGCAGCCTCAAAAAGAGCCGACGCATCGCTGGCCATGAGGGTCCGGGTCTTGGCCAGCGCTTGTTCGTGATTCCACGACTTCTCACCGACCTCGACGCCACCGGGAAAAATCTCCTGGGCATGGCGGCCAATCTGCATTCCCACGTCCAGCGCAGAGAAGGGCGGCGCGTCCTCGCGGGGCAGGCTCTCGTGCCAACCCAGCCAGAGTTTCTTTTCACAACGGAGGCCATCGAGGTAGCGCGATTTCGTGAG
>JAPYTP010000384.1 GCA_029941885.1 Myxococcota bacterium | reverse complement strand
GCGGCCGTGCAGGCAGTGGTGGTGGCGGTTCCCTAGGGGGAGGGGTGGCTGGAAGGCGGCTGGCACGAGGAGTCCAGGGGATTCGCGGCGCCCTGCGCGGTTCCGGCGGTGGTATCCGGCCATCGGTGCTGTAGAATGGACCCATCAATCGGAACCGGTTTTTTTGAGGAGTTCGGAAGACTACGGAGTGCGATGATCGCCTCCAGCGAAACGACCGATAGGCTTCCGGAGAGAGTCTTCACGCTCTGGAGCAAAAACACGATCCGAACTTGTTCAGCAAGAGGGATCAATAGGGTTTAAGGGGAATCCACTGATGCGACTCATTGTCATCAACCTGCTCGCGGTAGCGCTGCTCTCGTTCAGCGCAGGTACCGCCAGTGCCATTTTGTTTACACTGGACGGCCTCGATGGACAGAGCTTGACCCCCGGCGGTCAGGTTACCGTTACCGTCGAACTGGATACCGAAACAACAGTCGGCATCACGGTGATGTCGTCCGGGGTGCTCTTCGACGACACGAAGCTTACCTACAACCCAGGCGCTTCTCAGGCGACTAGTTACCTGCTGTACGGCGGCAGAGGTGGTGGCGGCTTTCTGAAAGCGGCCCAAACGTGTGGCGGTTATCCGTCTCCCGGAGGACAGGGAACCAATAGTGGATCCTGTCAACTCGCATTGCCGGGTCAGATCAACGTGGACTACGTGAGCGCTGATCTCTCAAATGGCACACAAAATACCGGTATGTCGATGCTAGTGACCCTCGTCTTCGATGTGATCGCGTCCGCCGATGACGGGACGGACCTGATCTGGCAGACCGCAACTGCACCGGGCAACGTTGTGGGTCAGCCGGGGGGAGAAAAAACCTTTCCCAGTCTAGGGGGCAAAGCTCTAGACGGCACGGGCGGCGTCATGGCGTTCGACCACACGATCGTCCCGGAACCCGCGATGGCGAGTCTTGCCCTAGCCGCAATTCTGACCGTAGGCGGCTTACGCCGCCGCGAGCGGCGCCGGATTTAACGGACCCGCAGAACGGTGCGCCAGGCCCGGTTGAATGGGGTCAGAGGCGGAATCAGAAAATCAGATCCAAAAAACCCCGCACTCAGTGCGGGTTTTTTTTGGAGGAGATGCGTGGATTCGTGCCTGGGGATTAATCAGTGAGCCGCTCTCGACTGCGACAGTGCCTGACCATGGTGGCCTTCGCGATCACCCTGGGCTGCTCGCCACAGGGCGAGGGCGACTTTCAGGCCAAGCCCGATCGGCCCAATGTGGTCTTAATCGTCCTGGACACCACCCGCGCCGACACCCTCTCCGCCTACGGATACCCGAAACCCACCAGTCCATCCCTGGAATCCCTCGCCCAAGAGGGCGCTCTCTTTCACCAGGCCATGACAACGGATTTCTGGACCTTGCCCGCCCATGCTTCTCTGCTCACAGGAGAGTATCCGAGAGTCCATCAGGCAACTGCGGAAACCAATCGGCTGCCCCGGCGAGCCACAACCCTGGCCGAATTCCTGGGGCGAGCGGGATACCGCACCCGGGCCTACGTGAGCAACGCCTGGATCGGGCGCGATCAGGGCTTCGGGCAGGGCTTTGAGTCCTACATAGAAACCTGGAAGTCGAGTCCGGGGGCCCGCAACGATTACCAATTCGATCTCGCCGGAGTCGAAGCCGCAGCGAACTGGACCCAAGAGATGGCGGAGAGAGGTGAGAACTTTTTTCTCTTTCTCAACTTAAATAGTGCCCACATGCCTTACTCCCCTGAAGTCACGAGCCTGGTCGAACTGTCCCCGGAACCCCGCCCCATCGATCGCACGCGCATGCTCCGAAAGGTCAAGGGGATGTGGGCCTACCTGGGCGGGGCCTACACCCTCTCCCAGGAGGACTTCGGAATCTTAGAGGATCTCTATACCGCAGAGCTTTTGATGGTGGACAGGCTGGTGGGCCAATTGGTGAATTCCCTGGAGCAGCAAGGCATTCTCGATGAGACTTTGCTGATCGTTACAGCGGATCACGGTGAGAACCTGGGGGATCACGGAATGGTCGACCATCTCCTCAGCATGTTCGAGACAACGATTCGCGTCCCGCTCATCATGCGCCACCCTTCTTCTTTCCCGGCGGGCAGCCAGCGCAAGGAACTCGTTAGCCTTATCGACATTGTCCCTACAGTGCTCCATATCACCGGGCTAGAGGATCGCTATCCGGAAATCACAGCTCGGAGCCTCGCTCATCCGAATCCGACCGTTCGTGAATTCGTAATCGCTGAAAACGATCGTCCCATGAACGGGATCGACCTAATGCAAAAAAACTACCCCGAATTTGACATCGAAAAGATCGATCGGCGCATGCAAATGCTCCGCACCGATCAGCACAAGTTGATCCAATACGACGATGGACAATTACAGGTCTACGACCTGGCGGCAGACCCAACGGAACTGGATGACCTTTCGGACTCGGATGCTGAGCTAGCCAGCCGCCTTGTGGGCATGCTGGAAGAATGGAACAGCCTTCAGGAAACCGTCGCGCCTCCCCCATCCCTGGACGTAACCGACCCCGAACTTCGCGAGCAACTCAAGGCTCTCGGCTACTTAGAATAGATCTTCCGGGAAAGGCGTCAGGGCACATAGCCCAAGGCCTTGAGGTTCTCAATTTCCGCCGCATCGAGTTCAACCTTCGCCCCGGTCGGCACCGCCTGTTCGGAGGAGGCATGGCGTCGTTCAAGGATCTCAACCATTCGGCTCACACGACCAGTTCTCTCGCCAGCGATGTCATGGAGTTCCTCGGGATCCTTGCTCAGGTCATAGAGCGCGTAGTCGGTCTGCGATCCCAGGCTGCGCGCGATGAGCTTAAAATTTCCTTGACGGATGGACCTGAAGATCGGATAGGCACCGGGAAGATGAGTCGCCTGCTGAAGGCCGCCGCTGGCTTCACCGAACAAATAGCGGTCCGCAAAGGATTCCCCATCGGCGTCACGCCAGAGTTGTGAAAAATCCAGGCCATCGAGGCCGGCTTCCGCGGGCAGCCCCGCCAAAGCGATCAGCGTGGGCGCCAGATCCACCAGAGAAACAGGGGTATCAATGCGCATGCCCTCCGGCACCCCCGGACCCCTGACGATTAGTGGAACCCTCAGGCTTTGCTGGTAGGTAGTCAGAAAATGGCCAACACGACCGTGCTCAAGGAACTCCTCGCCATGATCCGAGGTGAGGATGACCAGGGTATCCTTCGCTCGGTCACTCGATTCGAGGAATGTCAGGAGCCTTCCGAGTTCCGTGTCGAGCTGACGAATCCCTGCATCGTACAGTTCTTCCAGATGGAGGCCGTCTTCGGCGCTAAAAGCGATGTGCTCCATTTCTGAATCTATTTTTCGAGGATTCTCTGCACTGCCGAAAGAACAAAATCCCAGATCGGGTTCCTCTAGGCAACGCGCGACATGGGCGTCCGCGAAATTTGCTCGCTCAATCTGCCATGCGGTGCCGTCCGCTATTCCGCCATAGGGTCCAACAAAGAGACGCTCGTACTCGGGCGACGAAGCGTAATCCGCATGAACATCGTAATAATGAAGAAAGAGGAAAAGTGGACGATCCGCTTGGGCTCCAATCCACTGAATCGCCTGGTCTGTCGCCCACGAGGAGGTGCTACGCCGACCGTAATCGACCTCTTCGATCGAGAGGTATTTCTCGAAGTCGCGTGTCAAGCCGTAGCTCTCCCGCTTGAGCCACATCACATTGACGATCGCCGCCGTCTCCCAGCCCCCCCGGCCGAACCATCCAGCCAGGGTCTGCACC
>JAPYTP010000383.1 GCA_029941885.1 Myxococcota bacterium | reverse complement strand
CGACTGCATGACGTAGAAGGTGCCCGCATCACCGACATCGACTCCAACAGCTTCTGGGCCATGCTCGGGGTACGCGAGGGAGACGTGGTCATCGAACTCCATGGCATCCCGATCGACGACGCGACCGCCCTCGTCGCCCTGATGAATGCCCTCGAACGCGACGAAATAGTGGAGGTCGCCGTACGAGGTACCGATGGCGAGGTCCGCTATCTCGAGTTCAGGGACCCCGATGACTCTTCAGCCTCATCGCCGTGATCCAAAACGAAGACGGCCCCCCATCCCAGAAGGATGAGAGGCCGTTTTCATGTTCGCCGAACCTGCGTCGTTAGTTCTTCTGAGTGAAGTCTACGACCATCCAATTGGGCGAAGGAGCACCCTTTGGCATGTTCAGCGGAGCCGCCTTTCCGGTCTCGAATGGCACCGAACAACTCGTGTGAATGCCTTCGCGAACCCCATTGATGTAGATCTTCACCTTCGACCCGAGATCGGTCACACCGTGTTGCGTTGCGTCGACGCTGAAGCCGTTCTCTACGGGCATCGACAACTCCGTCGTGCCACCGATCAGATCGAGGTCATAGATGACCGGATCCAGCGGGAACGTCTTCGGCTTGATCACGACATGAGCCCCGAGAATATCCGGGCCCGTGTAGAGCAAGCGCATCGCAGCAATCTTCGAGGTACAGATCGTTCCCGTCGGCGGCGGCTCGACTACCGTGATGGTCGCCGAACTCGTCGTCGGCTGGCACATCTGGCCGTTCACATCGCCATTCACGGTAGCGATGTTCGTCGTCTCCATGGAGATGAGTGCCGAGGCGGTATAGACCGTTGTTGCCCCCGCCGCGATCGTCTGGCCACTTGTGATATTCCCGAGCTTATCGTCATCGACACTGACATTCGTTGCGTCGGTGGCGTTCGGGTTCGTCACTGTATAGGTGTATTCCACCTCGTGTTCGAGCGAGACCGTTCCACCGCCCGTTGACGTGATCGAATAGACCTGAAGCGGACCGAATTGGTCGCCCAGGTTGAGCGGCTGCGAGCAGGACGAATGGAAGAACCCGTCACTTCGAAGCGTGTTGTCTCCGAAGTCCTTGATCCACCATCCGGTCACACTCTTGAGATCAATATGACCGGCCGCCGAAGCATCGATCGTAACCAGATCACCGATCGAGATCGGTGACACATCGGTGTAGACACTCGTCGAGGGCGGAGCCGCCGCACCATCGCTCACGATGACGCGCACCGGATAGGTTCCCGCTGCCGAGAAGTCGCTGCATCCCTGCTTGGTCGCGCCTTGCGAGTTCATCGTGCCGGAGCAATCACCACCTTCGTAGCGAAGCGTCAGTGACGTCACCTTGCCTATACAATGTGGAGGCTCGGTCTGATCGATCTCGGTTACGCACATTCCCTCCGGTGGATCCTCTTCGAGGACGACGGTGCCGCCCTTGGTCGACGTCACCGAAGTGATCAGGATACTGCCGAATTGCATACCGGGCCCGAGGGGCTGTGAACAAGACGTATGGAACTTGTCCAGTTCGAGCACCTGTTTATACCCGCCGTTCGCGTCCTTGATCTTGATCTTCGTCGTTGAGCCAAGGTTCTTCTTACCGCCGTGGCTGGCGCAAACTTCGTTGACGTCACCGATCAGAACGTCCTGGAAGGAGGCAAAGGTCTTGCGGCTCTTGCGCTTCTTCTTGTGCTTGGACTTGCCGTTCCTCCACCAGCCCTTCTTCTTGTGCCTTCGATGCTTCTTGCCATTCACGAAGATGTCGACCGGTGAAGTCAGGGCGGCATCGCCGATGCAAAGCGTCTTCTTGGGATCCTGGAGGTTCGAACTCGCGTCACAACCCAGACCCGTGTACTGGAACTCGAAGCAAGTCACCTTGCCTTCACAGGCATCACCGGGTGGAGACGGAGGCTGTACGACACAGCCTTCCTTGGCGATATCGAGGAGACACGCCTGTACCGGCGGGTCGAGGGGACCGACACAGGTACTTTCGAGATCGAGTGCGAAGTTGCCTTCGATGCTGTAGATCGTGTCATTGATCGTCCCCGGCGTGTACGTCGAGATGATGTACAGGGTATCCGCGGTTTCTCCGGGATCGATGAGATTCGGATCGAGCCAATCCCAGCGAACGACGCCGTCATTGTTGTTGATCGTCGCGGAGGGCGGTGGCGTAGACAGGTCTGCGTCGTCTACGTAACCCGCGCTCACGACACTGCCTATGGGTGCGTCGATGTTGAAGCCAACAATCGCGATGAACGAAAGGGCATCATTCGTGATCGTATACAGGTACGTGAGCTCACCTGGCCCACCGGGCACCGGATTGGCTGGGTCATCATTCGTGTAGATCGTAAAGCTCTTTGTGCCCGAATAAAAACCATTTAACTCATCGAACCCTGCACTACCAGAGTCAACGATGGCTGCCTGAGCCACAGAGGCCCACCCAATCATCATTAGAGCCGTGCATGCGAGCCTCGCTAGGATTGTTAGTTTCGATCTCATCTACAGATTCTCCTAAAACCAATTTCCGCATCAGGCGACAAACCTGTCCGGCGAACACCAAGTTCTTGGCGTTCCGAAGCCGCCCCTACCCAAGGGGCTTCGATCGCAAAAGTCGAATTTGTCAGATCGTAAGAATCGAATTTATCGCAAACAGCGAGCGGTTTAGCTGCGTCGGATCCTGCTATGCATGCCTAGCATCACCAGGCCGATTCCCATCAAAATCCCTGTCGTGGGCTCTGGGATGACACCGATGCCAGTCGTAAAATTTCCCTGGGCGCTTCCCGCGCCCGCGCCACCGAATGGTTCGACCATGAAGCTGACCGCGCCATCACCGAACACTCCGAAATCCGTCGGCGTTTGGGGGAGTAGTCCATCTCCATATGCAACGAAGAGCACGAGCGTCGTGGTCCCCGCACCAAGACCAGCGCCACCGCCGTTCGCCTCGAAATTGAAGATCGGCAGATCCGGATCGCCTATCACCGAGCCCGTGTAGATATCGGTCCCGCCGGCGCCGTCTTGTACCGGCCCGCCTCCCAGCAGATATCCCATTCCCTCGGCCCCGAGTCCGGAAGCAAAAGTATCGAACAGGGTCAATCCGACCTCGCCAACGTTCCCCGACACCACGGTCACTTCAAAGAGAATCCAGTCCTGCGTCGAGATGTCGCAGACGCCGTCCAGACAATCGATGTCGATGTTGAGCGCACTCAGAAGCGGGTCCCCGCCGCCGCTCACGACCGGATCGAGAGTGACCGAACCACCCGTATAAGCGATTGGCCCGACCTGGCTATTCAAGGTGTGGGCGGCCTCGATGGGTGCCGCGTTGGCCGTCGCAGCCAGCAGAAACGCGAACACCAAGACGCTCGATAAGCCAAACAACTTCAACCTCGACTGCCACAGCAAACCAAACCGCATTCTAGGGACTCCCATACGCACAGCAGAGCCACTCCAACTCTCACTGGGTGCAGTACCAGAATCTCATAATCCAGCACGAAAGCGAAGCACTATCCTGGTTTTCGGGGCTGGAATCTCGAATTTTCTGCAAATCGCTGATTTTTCGGGTCTTTACGTACCGAGGCCGCTTCGTCATTTGCTTCATTTCGAGCCGGGAACGCGCGGACTTCGCATTATGTCGGCGCACGGGGAGCAACGCCTCGGGGGGATGCCTCCAGATTGGGACCCCGTCGCCGGCGGAGTGGCTAGGACTCGATCGAGACGCGCTCGACATGCAATCCCCCTTCCCCACTCGTCAGGTAGCTGCCCAGCGACCAGGCGAA
>JAPYTP010000382.1 GCA_029941885.1 Myxococcota bacterium | reverse complement strand
AGGAGACATCGCATTCCCTCCTATCCCAATCGACCAGCAGAGCCTGGTCGCACTGTTTTTCCTATCCGCCATCGACTTCATCGATTACGTGGTCGAGAAGTTCCCCTTCCGCTCCCGCCTCCTCGCTGGACAGCCCGCGGGAAACGCCCTTCCAGAACTGACGACGATGCGTCCGCCGGCTCGCCGGCGGACGGCCAGGTGACTTCATCGGTGCGCGTAGTGCTCGGTCCGATCTTCGACGCTTATTCTTCGGCATCGCAACTCCCCAATCGTTAGGCGTTGCGACGACCCCTTGAACCCAAGCAGTATGCCAGTCACGACTACCGGGAAGCATTGGATGAGGCCGGAATCATGTGCAGCATGAGTCGTCGAGGGAATTGTTGGGATAATGCCGTCGCAGAGAGTTTCTTCGGGACACTGAAAACGGAGCTGCTCTACAAGCTTCCGCTTCAAACACGAAGGGCGGCCCGGAATGCAGTGGCCGATTACATCGAGAGCTTCTACAACGTTCGGCGACGACATTCTTCGCTGGACTATCTGAGTCCGGTGGAATTTGAACTGAAACATCCCCGGAACGGGGGCTCCGCCCCCATCCCGGGGATGGAAAACCAAGGAGCTTGGAGGCAGGAGAGCCCTGCCTTCCCGGCCTAAGGAAAGTGTCTACTGAATCGGGGCAGAGTCACCCCGCATCACCCGACCGGCGGGCGGGATTCGGGCGACCGTCGTGGCCGGTGTGCCGACGTATTTAGAGGGGGTGTCGACCGGCGAAACACCGGGCAGCATGTTGACGCCTCGACGCCGCTCTGGGCCTGCCGCCGAATTAACCTCCGCGGAATGATGAGGAAGAATCTCGAGCATCCGCTCATCGGCGTTCAAAAGTTTGAGTGGGATTCAGGGGAGCGGACCCTTGGGTCCGGTTGGGTCAACCGAGAGGTCAGTGTTGAGCACGATTGATTCTGGGACTGGCCGGTCACGGCCCCTTTGGAGAGAACGCGGCAAGGCAAGGGAGAGGCGGTTCTCGCTACCTGCGGGCTCGGCGAGGGCGCGGCATAATCCATCCCCGAGCGCCGCACTCCCTGACCACTCCTTGGAGGATCCATGCAGATTCCGACCCTAGACATCCGGCCGATTGGCGGTGCCCTCGGCGCTGAGATTCACGGCGTCGATCTGCGCAAGCTGGACGATGGCCTCGGGAAGGCCATCACTGCGGCCCTCGATGATCACCTCGTGCTCTTCTTCCCGGGACAGCACCTGAGTCCCCGAGAGCATCGAGACTTCGGCCTTCATTTCGGCGAGCTCGAGCCGGGCCACAATCAGCTTCAGTCCGTCGATCCGGCGTTGCCCGAAGTGTGTGTTCTCGACAGCGACACCGATCCGGCGGCGGATGTCTTCCACACGGACGTTACGTTTCGTGACTCGCCGCCCATCGCCTCGATCCTGAACATGATCGAGTGCGCTCCGAAGGGCGGCGACACCATCTGGGTGAATCTGCAGAGGGTCTTCGAGGCCCTCTCACCCCCGATGCAAGCGATGCTTGAAGGACTCACAGCGCAGCACACACAGAAGGGCGGACCTTCGGCGAAACCTTCCGAGCACCCGGTCGTGCGCGTTCATCCCAATAGTGGTCGGAAGAGTCTCTACGTGAACCGCATTTTCACGGATCGAATCGTGCAGCTCTCGCCCACAGAGTCGAAAGCGATGCTTGGCTATCTTTTTCGCTTCGCCGAACAGCCGCACTTCTCCTGCCGCTACCGCTGGAGCGAGGGGGATCTGGGCGTGTGGGACAATCGCGCCACGCTCCATGCGGCGGTCAGTGATTATGCCGGGGAGCATCGAGTGATCCAGCGGGTGACGGTGCTAGGCGACAATCCGGTCGCGGCGGCTGAGTGTCCATGGCCTGCGCACGCGGTCACAGGACAGCGGGCGAGTGACTTCTACGATCTCCTCTACGACTTTTAGGCGAAGTCGTGGACGTCGCGCGGTCACAACCGCGACCCGACTTTTCAACGTCCGGATTTGTTGATTCATCCGTTTGCTCCGCCCATTGCGGAGGATCTATGAGGCCCGGCTCTGCCCTAATTTGATCGCAAGCAGAATCAGCCCGGGCTCTGGTACCAGATCGGCGAAGTCCAAGCGCGTTCCTGAATGACCTTTTGGATATGTCCGAATCCCTCGCATACCGCCGGCTGATTCTCGCCTTCAAGGCCGATACATTCCGCGGTTTGCCAGCGACAACTCGGGTTCTCAACCACCCGCGCGTAGTACACCGCGTCCGTCGCCGCATCGAACTCCGGATCCGACCACACCTGGCAAAGCTCGCGCGCGCCCGGTCCGCGGGGCTGGCAGGTTGTCGGATCTACATCCGCACCGTTATTTGCGTCGCCGGCAACGTCGAATACGCTTTCATGAATTCGCCCCTCTGCGTCGTTCCATACTTTAATGATCTGAGCGCGTTGCAAGAGCCCGCCGGGGAGCCCCTCGGTTCCCGGATCGGCTTGTGCGTGGAGTGCGAACATGGGTGCCCCTGCGGCGGGGCTCGATGCGGGAGGGGACGCGAGGTGGCTGCCCATGGGCACACCAGAGGCATAACCGGTGGCAACGAAATCGTCACGACCGCAAAGATCCTCGGGGTAGTCCCAGCCGCCAAACAGGCGCACCGAGATGCGGGGCCCACTGGTCCCGTATGTTTCTTTTCTCCGGATCGCTTCAAAGATCGCTTCGCGAGAATTCTCTTCCGCCCACACGGCGGCGATCCCGCCTGGGTTGTTCATCGCGTTTGTTCGTTGGCCCTGGGACGCCATCCGGGCAGCTGGAGTGTCGTCGCGATTACCGACGTGACCGTCCCAGGTCGATTCGACGACATCGCCGGGGTTGGCGTTGTGTGTGTCGGTGGCTGCGATGAATCCGAACTCGAAGGGATTCGCGCCGATGCGCTCCTTTTCGGCGAGCCCGATGGCGAGCGCAGTCCGGGCGAATCCGCCCGGCGCCGTACAGAGCACATCGTTGTCCTGGGTCGCCGCTCCGGGCTGGCACTCGGGCATTTTCGGAACGAAGAGCTTCTCGAACTCGCAGAGTTCGTCCGGCGCTCCAATCACGTTTGCAAAGCCATTGCGGCATTCGGAATCGCCCTTGTGCTGCATGATCTCGATGACGGGTTCGAGCGCGATTCGCTGCCGAGCCATCTCGGCTTCTTCCGCGATCGAGTCTGCGCCGGGGTAGTCGCGGTTGAACATGGTGCCGGAGCTCGTATTGGAGTTGTGGGGAATGGAGAGGACGTCGCATCCGGTGCCGGCGTCGAGACATTCCGACTGCAGGTAGCGGAAGAGGTCCCAGGGACGCTTCGCCTGATGAGATCCCATTGGGAGGGGAGCCGTCGCGTTGCGGAAGATCACGTTTCGGTGGAGCAGGGGGCCACCGTACGCGCCCGACCATTCGTAGGCGAGAAACGTCGTGAAGGAGCAGGCGGCGGTCGTGTCGTTCCAACGTGCGGCCGCGATCGAGATCTCCTGCCAGGGATTCGCGGAGGCCGCTTCGCATCGGGCATAGTCGTCGCCGCAGATCATACGGTCGACTTCGTGTCGCGGTGGGATATCAGGGGCCCTGGGAAATGCGGGGGTGGGCGGCAAGCGGCGGTAGTAGGCGCAGCCCGGGGAGTCATATGCCGGACTGCTCGGGGATCCGCATAACTCGAGCGTGCCGAAGGTTTCAGCATGGTCGGTCACGGCGGCGAAGTCGAGGGGGCGTTCGAGCTGAATTCGCTGCGTGCCGTTCCCTTCCGAA
>JAPYTP010000381.1 GCA_029941885.1 Myxococcota bacterium | reverse complement strand
TCTGCTGGACGGCGCGCTGCACGTCGAAGGCGTCGACCCCCCGCGCCGCCATGCGTGCGGGATCGAGCCACAGGCGCATAGCATAGCGGCGCGCGCCGCTGATCATCGCCTGGGCCACGCCGGGGATCACCTGCAATGGAGGCCGGACCACGCGGTCGGCGATGTCCGTGAGGTCGACCGGCGAGAAGTTCTCACCCGAGAGTTGGGTGAGCATCACGGGGAAGCTGTTGGCCCGGGTCTTGAAAACGACGGGTCGCTTGGCCTCTTCCGGTAGCTCGCCCAAGGCGCGTTGCACCGCGTTGGAGACGTCTGTCGCCGCCACGTCGAGGTCGCGTCCGGCGTAGAACTCGACGTTGATGGAGCTCACTCCGAAGCTGCTGGCCGAGCGGATGCTGCGCACGCCCTCGATGCCATAGAGGACTTGCTCCAGGGGTTCGGTGACGGTGGCTTCCACAGTCTCCGGACTCGCTCCCGGGTAACGCGTCTCCGCCGAGACCACGGGCACGTCGACGTCCGGATATTCGCGCAGGGGAAGGCCCAGGAACGAAGCGCCGCCGGCCACCAGGATCAGTAGGCTCATCACCGTCGCCATCACCGGGCGGTCGATGGAGAGTTCGGAGATCTTCACCGGGTTGCCTCGAAGGTGCACTTCGAGGACGGCCCGAATCGGCCCAGGTCGAGGTTCCGGTTGCTGATGGGCGTATAGGGCTCGGGTTCGGCGGGAGATCCGGGCCGCAGCCGCTGCTGGCCCGCGACCACGACTGTCTGCCCGGCAGCCAGGCCACTCACTATGTGAACTCCGTCCACGAAAAACTCGCCCAGGCTTACCTCGTGTTGTTGCACCACGCTCCCCGCATCGAGGCTGAACACGATGTGCTTGGTGCCCTGGCGGACGATGGCTTCCTGGGGCACGAGCAGTGCGTCCGACACGTCGCCCACCAGGATGCGTACGCGCGCCGACATGCCGGGCCGGAGCGTCCGTCGCGGGTTCGGTACGCCGGCGCGGAGCAGCACGGTGCGCGTATTCGGATCCACGCGCGGGTCGATTGCCTCCACTCGACCCTCGAAGCGGGCGCCGCATAGCCCGATCATGCCGAGCACAACCTGGCCTACTGCCAGCTCGCCGGCGTAACGCTGGGGCAGGTGAAAGTCGAGTTCCAGGGGATCTATGCGAGTGATCTCGACGATGGGATCGCCGGGCTCGAGATACTGGCCCAGGTTGATCTGGCGCAGACCCAGAACACCGGAGAAGGGTGCGCGAATCACGGTCTTGGCCAGACGCGTCTCGACCTGTATCAGCACTCCTTGAGCCGCCTCGAACAGGGCGAGCGCATCCTCATAGGCCTGCTCTGAGCTCACGCTCTCGGTACGCAGAGTCTTGAAGCGCAGCAGGTGCTGCTGCGCGTTCGTGTGGCGGGCTCGCGCCACGGCGACCGCTGCCCTCGCCTCCGCGTCGTCCACCCGGGCGAGCAGCTGGCCGGACTCCACCAGCTGACCGTCGGGGATGTCGAAGTCCTCTACCGTGCCCGACACCTCACTCGCGATGGTGGTCATCTCGGCGCTCCGCAGCGACCCGACGGCCGGAAGCGTGCGTTTGAGCAGACCCGCTTCGATCGTCACGACCTGTACGACTGCTGGCGCACGGGGGGTGTGGATTTCGCCGCCGGACTCGGTGCAGGCCAAGCACAGAGAGAGTAGGACCGCGCACCGGGTAGCGCGGTCCAGCACTGGGAATAGGAACGGTGGGGAGGCCAAACGCGGGACCACCATGCGGCTCCTCAGAGGCCGTACTGTCAAATCCGAGCGTCCCATTTCATGGCCTCAGTCTGGTCTTGCAGCGTGCTGCGTCTCACAACAGTCTGGACCGCGGCCGTTGCGATAGCAACGCCCCCGAAGTCGTCTCTCCGACGCGTACGCCGCATCTCGCAGCCCGATTCTCCTCTATTCGTTTCTCGCGAGCCGTCTTGCGGGCGACGGCAAGCATCTTGGGGCCTTCATCGCCGATGCCGAAGAATGCCTCGTCGGGAGTCTGTTCTGCTGCGTCTCCCGACCTTTTGGAGCGCGGCCGTTCCAATAGCAACGCCCTGGATTCATTCTGGCCAGCGCACACACCGCATCTCACGGTCCGATTGTTCTTCACTCGTTCCTCGTAGTGTGCCAAAACTCGGCCGATCGAAATCGATCGCGAAACCGACGACTCACCTCACTCGTGGTGGGCCCGCGATCAGACGACTTTGGGCCAGCGGTCTCCGCGAGTGAGTGGATTAATCGGCGTGAGCGCCCAGGCGTGGAGACCGCCTCGAGTTCCCACGATTTCCCTGTTCGTGAGAATAAATTCCCTGTTCCGGATCACAGGGAATTTGACGCTACGACTGCGGAAATGCTCGGGAATCTCGGGTCCGATTCGCTCAGAGAAGGCTGAAATCGGAGAAATTCCCTGTACTTTCCCTGCATAACAGGGAACCCCCCCAGAGACGAGTTCGCTCCAGACTCCCCCCACCGCCACCAAGGCTCTGGGTATGACGAACTCTCGCTAGGGCTTGGCGACCGACGCGGAAAAGCCCGCGATTCCGCGGGGTGTTGGCGATCAACGTCTTTCGATCCCGAACCAGAGACTGCCCGTTTGAGAGCCTATTTAGGCTGATTCACTCGTTTGTCTCTGTCGGCCATTTCGGTGGTTCGGTTTCGCTCTCGATTTCCCAATCGATGTGTATCTCAGCGAGCCCAGTTCTCGACGACCAGGCCTTTGAACCTCCGGAAGTCCTTCACGTTCGCTGTCACGATTGTTAGGTCATTCACGCTTGCGATCGCTGCAATCTGCCCGTCTGCCGCGGAAGGAGGACGTCCGCGTTTGCTCAGACGCGCACGTTCCCGGGCGTGCCATGTGGCCGCCTCCTGGTCGTAGGGGAGGATCGGTAGAATGCCTCTAACGGCCTCTTCGAGATAGGCCTCGATGGCGCGGCGTTTCTTCGAGGCAGCCAGCCGAGCAGCCCCAAACGACAATTCATGCCAGACGACCGAACAAGTCGCGAGTTCCCCATCGTGCTCGGAAAGGCGTTCGAGAGTTAGTTCGTTCGGATGCGACTTGATCGCTTCGGACAGAATGTTTGTGTCTAGCAGGTAGCGAATCGTCACAGAGATACATCTCGGCCCGGCGATTGCTCACGCAGTCCCTCGAAATCCGCATCCCCGATCTCGAGTGCGTCGACTCCGAGGCGTTCGCGGACCAGTCTTGTTGCGTCGACAAACGAGGGACGCTCCCCCGTGAAGGCCGAGTACTCAGCGGCGGAAACCAACACGGCAACTGGCTCACCGCGCCGGGTAATCTCGATCGCCTTGCCCTGTTCCGCCCGTTTGATGAGACGGGCGAAGTGTTGGCGCGCTTCGGCTACGGAGACTTTCGTAGATGTCATGGTGGAGACCTCATAAATGTACAACTAGATGTACATAATAGCGTGACTATCGGCCTTTTCCACAGGGACCTGAAGCTCGATCTTGGGTCGGCAAATCGTGAACGGGTTAACTCTAGATTCGCGGACCTTGGCGTCGGCGCGTCTCTCCATAACCAAAGTGGAAATTCGAATCTCTCTTGCCCCGCCACCCAGGCTGCGGGTATATCGAACTCTCGCTAGGACTTGGCGACCGACGCGGAAAAGCCCGCGATTCCGCGGGGTGTTGGCGGTTGAGGTCTTTCGATCCCGAACCAGAGACTGCCCGTTTGAGGGTCTATTTAGGGCGTTGTTGCACGAATCAATTTCAAGCCGACCTGTAGGACAAAAAGCACGTTT
>JAPYTP010000380.1 GCA_029941885.1 Myxococcota bacterium | reverse complement strand
CCTTTGTGGCTGCGGCAAGTTGGGCAGTCCCTTCCACATTGACCGGCAGCCTAGCGCTCGGACCACTCGTAGCGTATCTGGCCTGTGGTGAACGCTTTCGGACTTGCGCCACCAAGATTACCAAGAGTGCTGCGGAGATGTTTCGAAACGTCCTTTTTGTTCAGAGCTTGCACGACTTGTTCGCGGTGGTGCCGAACTTCGAAATGGGTTCCGGATTGCGCACCACTGAGGCGCGCGGGCAAATAGAACTGCGCGACGTATCCTCCACCGCCCTAGGTGCCAACGAACCGACGATCAGAAATGTAAGCCTCGATATACTTCCTGGAGAAAAATCGCCCTGGTTGGCGGCAACGGTTCTGGCAATACGACACTCACGCATCTGCTCTCTCGGCTATTCGATGCCGGCGAAGGAACCATACTTTTCGACGGAGTCAATGTGCCAGAGATTTCCGCGGAGTGGTACTTCGAGCAGACCGGGTATGTGGGCCAAGTGCCGTGCGCTCGCGAAGCGCTCACAGATATTGATTCTCGCCGAGCCGTCCGCCAACCTCGAGGCCCGCGCCGAGTCTGAACAATTCACTGCCTTGCGTGAGATTGCCAATGACAAAACATCAATTATCGTCACGCATCGCTTGGCAACCGTGCGATCCGCCGATCGCATCGTTGGCATGGACGAGGGAGAGATCGTCGAACTGGGCTCTCATATTGAACGGATTTGATCGAGCTGGGCGGCGTCTACGCGGGCCTTTACCGAATTCAACAAAGCGCGTTGAGCGGCTAGGTCAATCGTGTTGAGTTTTAAATCGTTTTTTCGGGACTACACCGACAAGAAGGTTCGCGACTTCGGCAAGTTTCGAAGTTGGGCGTTTCTCGCAAAGCGATCCCTGCTGCCCCGGGCCCTACGCCGCTTTCTTATCATTGAGCCCTACCGTCGCGGAGAGATCGAGGGCCCTGCGCGCATCTTGGACGCTGCGGCAGACAAAAGTGATCCACGCTTCTCGCGAATCCTCGAGATTCGAGAGAGACTGGTATCAGGAGTTGCACCACTCCCCCCTCGCTCGGTGCCGCCGAGGGCTGCCAATTGCAATGTGCTATTTGCGCTACATCACTCCGATCCTCACAACAGTGCAGGCTACAGCGTTCGCTCACGTCATATAATTGAGAATCTCATGCATCTCGGCATCGACGTCACTGCGGTGACTCGCCCCGGCTTCCCCTGGGATATGTCGAAGGCTCCAAAGAACATCACGACCGAGGACTGGGTCGGCAGCATTCACTATTTCCGGATTCCGTCACAGGGTCACGTGGCAGGCGAGTCCGCCGACCGCCAATTCATTTCAGGCTACGCGGAGGCTCTAAGCCAGTTGATTCAGGAGCACGACTGTTCTGTAGTTCACAGCGCATCGAACTATCCGAACGGACTGGCTGCCGCCGCTGCTGGACGGTCTACGGGGGCACGCTCGATCTACGAAGTACGCGGTTTTTGGCATCTATCCAGGGCTACGCGTCGAGCAATACTGGATGGCTCCCCGCGTTTTCAGTACGAGGAGTCAATGGAGTTCGAAACAATGCAGGCCGTAGATCATGTGGTCACCCTATCGGAGGCAATGTCTGATCGAATACGATCCGCGGGTTTGGCCGCTGAACGAATCACAGTGGTCCCGAATGCGGTCGATACAGAGCGGTTCAAACCTCTATCTCCGAACGCGACTCTGATCACCCAACTTCGCCTGGAAGGGTGCTTCGTGATCGGATTCATTGGTAGCCTACAAGAATATGAGGGACTCGACCTCTTGATTAGAGCCGCGAAGTACCTCCATGACAAGGGGACCACATTAGCGGTACTCATCGTTGGTGACGGTCCGGCATACAAGCACCTCGCAGCCGCAGTTCGCAGCAATGGCGCAGGCGATATTGTGCGAATGATTGGACGCGTGCCCTTCGACGATGTCTCTCGCTACTACTCGATCATTGATGCCTGCGTCTTTCCGCGCAAGGACTACGAAGTGTGTCGACTGGTTCCGCCGCTGAAAATCCTTGAGGCGATGGCCATGCAAAAGGCGGTGATTGTCTCGGACGTCGCACCGCTTCTCGAAATGGTCACCCCTGACGAAACAGGACTGGCTTTTCGAGCGGGCCATGCCGCGGAACTCGCTGATTGCATAGCGCTCCTCGCGCATAACCCCGAACTCCGAAGCGAACTTGCAGTCAACGGCCGTACTTGGGTACTCGAAAACCGGTCATGGCGACAGATCGCCAAACGATATGTACCGATCTATCGACCGCAGAATCCTGCGCTGCGATCGAAGTGAGGGACTCTTAATCATGAAGATCTACCACCTACTGAGCAATTTGACACACTTGGCGCCAATTAGCGGCGACCGGCTAAACGAGATCAACTTTCTGAAGACAATCTCGCATTTCGCCGACGTCTACTACAACAACCAACGGTTCTACCCAGACCAACCCGACTTTGGTTTGAAGGACCTCCCGATTGAAGTCCCACCACCGGGCTACGATTTGTATATCGTCCGTAACAATCACGATCTGTTCGAACAGGTCCCTCGGCCGAAGGTTTGGGTTGCCTATCCTTATTTCGAAACGGCCTTTCGCGATGCCGACGCGGTCATTGCTTTCAATGAAACCTGGGCCAAAGGAATTCGAGAGTTCAACGAGAAGCCGGATTACTACGATTTCTTTTGCGGCGCGTTTCCACGTGACATGGTCAAACCAAAGAGATGCATTTCAATTGGCCAAGGACTTGACGAGAACTTTTCTCCAAAACACAACTCAAGCAAGACATTTCGCTACCGCGCTCGCTTTGGATACGGCTTCATCGTAGGCTACTTTGGTCGAATCGTGAAAGAAACGATACCCTACGACTACTTGAGTGTACTTTCGGAACTCGAACGTCAGATCCCTGGGATCAGCACCGTTTTTGCAGGCAGCGTGCGAACGGCTATTCCCAGCCCATCTGTTCAGACCGCTAGGTCGATTCCATTCGCTGACATGCCCTACGCCGTATCGGCTTGTCACGTGCTTTTGGCGAATGAGCAACCTGAATCGAACTGGGCTGGATCGGTCAAACCACTGGAAGCGATGGGGTGTGGCATTCCTATCGTCCTGAGCAAGCGCGGTTCGCGACTGGATCAACTTGGTCGAGACTACCCGCTGTTTTATGAAACCGCCTCCGAGCTACGAAACCATATATTAAGACTCTACAACGACACAGACTTCTACGATGATGTCCGGAAGTACCTTCTCAAACGAGCGCCTGACTTTTACACCCCTTCTCGTGTGAAAGAACTTGAGCCGATCATCAGGGACCTAGCCAACATGCCCGCAGGCTCCTGATACGCCGCGCCGTAACAACATCGTTTGACACACCCTGAACCGCCCCGGGTATTTCGAAGACTCATTGGTTTGAGTCAGTGGCAGGCCCATTGCTTGCGACCGCGAATTTCTCACGTGGCCGGAACAACGAGCACGTCCCAATAGGAGAGAACACACTGGGAACCACAGGGGAATCGGTGCGGATGATGGCGAGAACTTTCCGTTGGAACCAACCTATTCGCGTATTCCTAGCGTCGCTGGCATTCGTTGCCTTGTCGGCCGTGCCTATCGCAGCGACTGCGGCGACGATCACGCTCGACACCGAGTTCAACTTCGCCTTGAGCGGTCCATACGCCACCGTTGATGTGACGGAAAACGCCGGCAACCTTGACTTCGTAAGGTCGATCGACTTCGTAACGGATCGGTTCGTCGTAGTCCCCGCCGCGAATGAAGTAGG
>JAPYTP010000379.1 GCA_029941885.1 Myxococcota bacterium | reverse complement strand
GTTGTGGAATCAACAATCCCCAACGAGAAGAGGAGGCACCGATGGAACGGTACATCGGGATGGACGTGCATGCCGGGAGCTGCACGCTGGCAGTGATTTCAGAGAAGGGCCGGAAGCTCAAGGACTTCCCGGTCGAGACCAACGGCCAGGCCTTAGTCGAAGCGATTCGGATGATCCCCGGCCACAAGCACTTGGTCATGGAGGAAGGGCTGCAGAATGCTTGGCTCTACGAGACGCCCGGAACGGGCCCATTGGGGCCTACTTGTCAGAATGCCTAGTATCGGTGGTGCGGAAAACGCAGCCTATTTCGCCTATCCGCCAACGGGTCGTAGCTTCATGGCTAGCCCGCGCTCATCAAGAGCGGCAATCGCCCCAAGTTCGTAGCCAAGAAGGTCCAGGACTGGATCGAAGAGCGAGGCATCGGCTCGCTTCGTTTCGCTACACTGCGCTGCAGCTCGGCACCAGCTACGGAGTGAGCCGCCTCGGAGTCTTGGCGTCGACGACGAAGCGCAAGGCGTCCTCGATCGCACTGGCCAGGCGATGCTCGGATTGTGGTGCTGCCAGAAAGCGGACCGCAGCGAGCAGCGGACGCTGGCGCTCGGGGTGATCGCCCAGGGCTTCGTACTCGTCGCGGGCGGCAAGTAGCGTCTTGAGCATGTGGGTGACGAAGATGGGCAGCACGGCGTGGTCCGCGAAGATCAGATCCTGCAGGCCGTGGCACAGCTCGTCGGTCTCTCCGCCGTCCGCCAGATAGCCGGCCGTCGTGGACACAGCCTCGTCCGGCCGATGGTCGCCAACGGCGGCAAGCACCTGCTCGAGCGTTGCGCCGCGAGCCACTGCGGTCTCAGGCGGCTTGTCAGAGTCGAGCGGACGCGAACGCTGGATGAAGTACGCCAGCTGGAACAGCGTGCGCAGAGCATCCGGGTGGTCGAAGCGCTCGAGAGCGAGACGCGTCGCGCTCGCTGTCGTCAGCGTATGCGTAACGTCGAGCCAGCCCTCCTGCACGGTCGGGTCGGCTTCGATGGCCGGGTCGAAGCGAAGGATGCGTTCGCTGGCGGCCAGTGAGAGTACGCGAACGAGGGCAGCCGGTGCGACTCCGGCATTGAGGCAGCCGGCCAGCGCGTCGAGTGCTTCGTCGGTCCCGCCCTCGAGCAGGGCCAAGGAGAGCGAAGTCTCCTGCGACGCCGAAACCTCGCGCGCGCCGGCCGCTTCGTACCAGCGGACCAGTTCAGAATCGATACGCGGGAGCGCGCGCAGAAACGCGGAGTGGTTGGGGATGCGCTCCTCGCGCGCACCGAAGACGATCGGGAAGAGATGCGCGCCCAGGATCTCGTCCGCGTGTTGCCAGCCGAGCTGGTCGAGCATGTCGAAGACCTTGGTCTGGTAGATCAAGCCGTGGCCAAAGGCGATGAAGTGGTCGGTGCAAAGCCGGAACAGCCAGGGCTCGATCTCTGCGCGTCCCCAGCCCTTGGCGATCGCCCCACGAAGCAGGCCCTCGGCCTCTGCGATGCGCAGCGCCTCGGCTGCCTCGCGCAGACGCTCTCCCGCGGCCACCGGCTCGTCGCCAGGGTCGATGGCTTCGGGTCGTTCCCGCAACTTGCGTGCGGAGTCGCCGGTGGGTGCTGCTTGGCTCGAGAGCAGCTCGCCGGCCATGTCGAAGAGCTGAGCGAGCGGTCGAATCGCCTGCACGTCCGAATAGCGCGGCAGCATGCGCAGGGTGTCGGCGGCGAGTGGAAGCGCGTGGGTGGAGCCGTAGGGCGCATAGCGTGAGTCGAAGCTCACTGCGAAGCCGACGAGCTGCTCGGCGCTCACACCGGCTTCGAGCAAGCGAACCACGTCGCGCACCACCTGCCCCATGCTGCCAACGCGCAGCCCTTCGTTCAGGCTCTCGAAGCGCTGCCGGATCGACGCGGCGAGATCCGTTTTCACCACGTCGACCTCGATCTCACCGTCGACGACGCGCACCGGGTAGACCGCAAGGTCCTCGTCGCCGGCCAGGCAACGACCGTCCTCGAGATTGAACGCGAAGCTGTGCCAGATGCACATCAGCACGCTCTCTCCGAAGAAGCGGCCGCGCGCGAGCGGATAGCCCTCGTGCGGGCAGCGATTGTCGCTGGCGTAGAGGGTGCCTTCGCTGCGGTGAAAGATGGCGATCTGGCGTCCGCCCAGCTTGAAGGCCCGGGAGCTGCCGGGAGCCAGCTCGGCGAGGGGGAAGGCATGCAGCCAGTTCCGGGTGTCGGTGCTCATGGAGATCCTCCGTGGCGAGTTCTGTTAGAAAAGAGTCTGCTTTTCTAATTATGTCAACCTTTGTCGTCTCGCTCCCCGCTGGGCTGCAGCGCCGGGTAGCCACCGCAGCGCCGCCTGCGAGCCCTCCTTTGGATCCTCCATCCCCTTTTCATGCGATATCGGAGCTGCTTCTTCCCGCCTTAGGGTGTCAGAAAACCCGAATGGGAGCGGCCCGGAAGGGGGCTCCTTCGGCGTTGTTGCACGAATCAATTCCGAGCCAGCCTGTAGGATCCAAAGCACGTTTCAGTCCCTGGTCGCGACGGACCTCGGGCGAACGTGCTCGAACATCCGATTGAGAATGTTGCAGCCAAGGATCACTTCAGTTTTCTGGCTGTCCGGATCCCGAGATTGAAGCCGGTCGCCGATCATCGATTTACTCGCTGTGGCCTCATCGGCCACATCTCCCTGAAGAAGGTGTTCTCGACCTTGCCCTGCCTGTGATATTGGGTCTCCGTTTTCCAGCGTTGTCGACCGACCTTTGCGATGCGCTTGACTGACCGATTCCTCGCCTGCGGAGAATGCCTATCAACCCGAGCGTTTTTGATAGGGGGTAGGACCACACGTGCCCCGAGGTCTTCGGCGGCCTCGTAGATCTCTCTGGAATCGTAAGCAGCATCGCCGATGACAGCCTTCACTTTGTATCGCGCGTTCTTGATCATCCTGAATCCGGTTTTGGCGTCATCGACGTTCGGGCCAGTGAGTGTTTCGGCAACGATCCCCCCATTGCCGTCGACTCCGAGATGCAGCTTTTTCCAACCTTGAAAGCCTCTCTTGCCGTGTCTCGCGGCTGCCCACTGGCCCTCAACTTGATCTTCAGGGTCTTGCTTCGGCGGGAGAGGGTGGAGTGGTCCGGGACATCCAGATGGAGGCCCATGAGCTTGAAAATTGAAGCGACGAATCCTTCCCTTTGTCGCAGCGGCAGGGGATAGACGAGCCCCAGTGTAAGAGACGTTTCAATCGCGAGGTTGGAGTCCTTCTGCTGGCCGCCGCGACGCTGCTTGCTTGGTTTGGCGTTCCAGTTTGCGATGGCATCGGCTGAGATCCAAAGGCCAAGACCGCCACGCTTGACGAGCGCCTGGTTGTAATTCGCCCAGTTTGTGACTCGATATTTTGTCTTGTAGGGCGGATGAACGCGAGATCGTTTTCTTGACAATGTTGGGCCTCCTGCGAAGGCTAGGAGGCTTATCGGGATATTCGGGCGCTGGTGGGCTGGATTCATGCAACAACGCCTTGCTCCATTGGTAATACAAGTTCGAGGCGATGCCTTCGCGTCGACACAGATCAGAGACGCTCTGCTCGCCCCTTAGGCCTTCGAGTACGATTCGGATCTTTCCTTCCGGAGAGCATTTCCTTCGCGTCCGGCGACGGATGTCACGCGCTGCTGCTTCGGCGGACGGCTTGTTTTGCTTGGTCATGAGACACTCCTCGGGGTCCAGAGGACCCCGTCAGATGTCTCTTGGCTTAGGGCCTCTGAATGTCCGAATTTCGCTGACGGGATACACGCGATTCGAGTAC
>JAPYTP010000378.1 GCA_029941885.1 Myxococcota bacterium | reverse complement strand
ATGTACCGTTCCATCGGTGCCTCCTCTTCTCGTTGGGGATTGTTGATTCCACAACTCGAGGATGTCCGATGGGCGCGGGAGGCACCAACCTTCCTGTTCGCCTGGGCCTAGGTTGCGGTTCGCAGACGCCATACCCTTATGATGCTTATTCCCCGAGGAATGGATGTCCGCGGTGACACCTTAGACTACACGACCCTGACCCCATCCAAGGAGACCCCCGATAGCGTCTGCTCTGCGGGATTTTCGAGAGCAGGTTTGAATTAATTATCCGTTCCGGTCGCCACCCGATTGATGGGGTATCTTGAGAACTCAATGCAAGGCCATTCAGTGCCGCTGAATCGGTGCCTCCTTTAATCAACGCTCGACCCGGAGAATACGATGAAACTACGATTGGCTGTTGGGGCTCTGCTGATCTCTATCGGGATGACCTTCTGGTGGTC
This sequence comes from Myxococcota bacterium, assembly GCA_029941885.1. Lineage (GTDB taxonomy): Bacteria > Myxococcota_A > UBA9160 > UBA9160 > UBA4427 > UBA4427. Next base: position 3,367 of record JAPYTP010000378.1, on the reverse strand, counting down.
CACCTCCCAGGCGCAGGACGAAGACGCCTGTGTTGAGTACTGTCGAGTGCAACACGAACAGTGTGTCGAGTCCTGCTCTCGGCACCCGAACCCGGTCGAGTGCGACGCGGACTGCCGCGAAGACTCCTTCGCCTGTACCCGGCAATGCAGGTGATGAGGGGCTTCGTGACGATGGCGGACACGATCGACTTCATGTTAGGCAGCATGGAGAATAGGAAAAACAAGCTGCGTTTTCCGCACCACCGATACTAGGCATTCTGACAAGTAGCCCTCAGGCGAGATACATCAGCCCCGTCTCGGACTCCAGGCGCTCTAGGGCATTGGGTAAGCGATTCGCTTCCAATCCCCGCCCTCCCATGAGACAATGCGGGCTCACTCACCCTGGAAATTGCTATGCGGAAGATCGCTTCGGCGGTTGTTCTGGTTTTCGTAGCGAGCGCGGTTCCCTATCCGTGGAAGTGGATCCATGCCTGATCGGAGAGAGAGGAGAGAGAGGAGAGAGAAAAGATGCGAAGAGGAGAGGGTTCGATGCTGAAGATTATGGGAGTTCGGATTTCATGGAGAGTGGTATTTCAGGTGGTGTTGGGCCTGGTCTATGCGAGTCCTGCCCTGGCGGATTGGGGCGAGTCTTGGGGGACGCTGGTTTGGGGTTCCGGAGTGACAGCGGTTCCGCTTTTGGATTGGTGGGGATTGTATTTTCTTTTGATCGCGGTGGGCCTGATGGGCACGTATTGGGCCCGGAGGGCGCGACAGGGCCTGGCTGTATCTTTATTGGTGATCGTGGTGCTGATTCCTTTGGCGGTTGCTGCAGGGACCGTGACGGTGCCGAACCCTTTCGTGAATGGCACAGCTGCTGACGCCAACGAAGTCAACGCGAACTTCGATGCGGTCGAGACGGCGGTCAACGACAACGACAGTCGCATCACGACGGCCCAGGCGACGGCGGATGCCGCCGCAGCGGGGCATACGGTGGACACCAACACCCAGCTGAGCAACGCAGAGGTGGCCGCCGCCGCAACCGCCGAGGGCTTTGTCACGGGGCCGCACACCACCGTGGACCAGGCCGCGGTGGATGCTTTCGCGGCGAACGATGGTTTTGGGCTTGCCTCCGATATCGCCGTGCTAGAGGCGCAAATCGCGGCGTTGCAGCCGCGCCTGCGACTCGTCACGCCCTCATCCCCTGATTTACGATATCGATCTCTCCAAAGATAGAAGGTCGATCTCGCGATTCCGAAGCGCCGACAAGCCTTGCCGACGTGGCCGATCTTCTCAGCGTACTCAATGACGCTCTTCTTTCGCCTGATTTCTCGTTGATCTTCGGTCACCCTGATCCTCCGGACAGTCCCCCGTCGTCATGATGACAGGGTGTCCGGCTGAATCTGTAATTTCGCAGGACGCTTTTCGTTCGATCGCGGAATCAGTCGATCGAGCGAGCGCGGGTTCGCGATTGAGTCGTGACTAGGGTCGGACAGCGAGCCCGAGCGCGGTATTCTTTCCGCATGTTCAGATCGTTTTGCGCTACTTCTTCGTTCCTGCAAATTCGCCCCCGACTCGTTGTCGCGCTCATACTCGGCTTGCCGCTCTTGGGCATCGGCTGCCCAAGCAACTCGGGTGGTGGGTCTTCGGGCGTGGCGCCTGTTCCTAGCCTCGATCTCGCGATGATCGCGCCGGCCGCCGCGGGCGTGCTTCGGCTTTACGGTTCGGATGGAAACGGCGGCTTCGGTGTTCCCGTGTCCGGCGGACACGATGTCGACGGTGACGGGAACAATGATGTCGCGCTCGCCGCGATGACCGCGGATCCGAATGGGCTGACGAACGCCGGCGAGATTTATCTGCATTTCGGCGACGGCACAATCGGGGCGTCCGTCGACACTGCGGTTGCGGACGCGCGGATTCTCAAGATTCAGGGCGCAGCAGACTTTGAGTACACGGGTTCCGAGGTTTGGATGGATGATCTCACCGGCGACGGGATCGCCGAATTGATCATCGCGAGGCAGAACCACACGCCGGATCCCATGCGGATCGGCGCCGGGGCCGTGACGATTTTACTCGGCGGTGCTTCGGTGGCTGCGCAAGCCGCAACCCTGATGCCCATTGATCTTGCTGCGCCGCCGGTCGGCGTCACGCTGACAACGTTAGTCGGTGGACAAGCGCTCGGACGATTCGGAATTTGGGTTCGGACAGGTGATGTCACGGGAGACGGCATCGCCGACCTCGTCATCGGCGCGGATCAAGAGAACTCGAATGCAGAAGAACACTCGGGCGCGGTCTACCTCGTTCGTGGCGGGGCCCATCTCGCGACGGGGGGAACCGTCGATCTGATTGACCTCATGACGGCGCTTCCGGGGAACCTCGCCCAGATCCTACCGCCGACCGGCTCGAACGAAGATCACGTCGGCGCGACCTGTCAGATCGCGGATCTCGATGGCAATGGCCGAGGTGAGGTTTTGGCGGCGGCCACGGTTGAGCGAGCGGGCGCTTCCCTGCGCGCGAACGGCGCACCTGCGGGTTCCGCTCATGGATCAGCCGGCTCTCAGGACGGCGCCCTGTACATCCTCTGGGACGACAACTTTACCGGTGCCTGGCCCGCGGGTTACAGCATCAGCTTCGACACACCGCCGGGCGCGACCAGCGAGATCATGGGCGGCCCCGCCAACATCGCCTTCGGCGAGGAAATTATCGGAGGACTCGACTTTGATGGCGATGGCAACGAGGATCTATTCGTCGGCGACATCATCGGCGATTACACCGGCGGCTTTCGACCCGCCTCGGGTAGCGGTCACTTGTTCTACGACGCGGCTTCTTTGCGAGGCATCCCTGCCTTCGGACTCGATTCCACGCCGCCCGGTCTCATGGTGACGACCTTCCTCGGGCCGAACGCGGGCGACATCGCCTCCGACACCGCGTTGCAAGGCGACTTTGACGGCGACGGCTTTCCCGATGTCGCGTTCAGCTCACCCCACGGCAGTCCCTATGGACGCACGGACGCGGGCAAGATTCACATCATCCACGGCCAGATCGGAATGTGGCCGCCGGTTGTGGATCTTCGCTGGGGACAGCAGCCCGATCCGATGGATGTCCGTATCAGCGAAGTCTATGGCGTGAAGAGCGCGGACGTACTGGCCTACAGCGCGGACGCCGGCGATCACGACGGCGACGGAATCGATGATCTGATCGTCAACGAAATGCTCGGCGACGGGATCCTGCCCGCGGATGCGAACACGGGGAACCTGATCGTCGTGAGTGGAACGCTGATCCGCGACTTGCCCTAATGACCTGCCCCGAAGAAGCTGACCCATTCAGAATGTTAGAATTTGGCTGAGTTCAACTCGAGATGAGGAGAGTTCGCCATGAAGAAATCGAAGTT
>JAPYTP010000377.1 GCA_029941885.1 Myxococcota bacterium | reverse complement strand
TCCATCTTCGCTGCCAGTTCGAAGTCGCGCTCGGTGATGCCGCCGGCATCGTGGGTCGTCAAGAAGACTTCGACGCGGCTATAGACATTCGACCATTCGGGGTGATGATCCATCTTCTCCGCCAGGATCGCGATCTGGCTCATGAAGCCGAATGCCTCGACGAAGCTCTTGAACTTGAATACACGATGCAGCTTGTCCTGCTCGAGATTCCAGCCGGGATGCGAAATCAAACGCGATTCGATCTCTTTCGAAGGAATTGGGCCAGCCGGCGACATCGCGCTCAATCGCCGCTTCGATGGATCGCGCGAACGAACGCGTCGTAGAGCGCGCTGCGAACCTGGGCGCGATCGGCGCGGCCGTAGACCTCGCGAAACGCCTTGATCGGAATGATGCCCTTGGCCATCGATCGGTGACCACCGCCCACGCCCAGTCCTTCGACGACCGCCTTCACGACTTCTCCCGCGGCGCGGACATAACCCACGTTGCGGACCGAGAAGACGAGGTCACGGCCAACCGTGCCGACGGCGACGGCCCATTCTGCTCCCTCGGCCTGAAGTGCCATGTCGGCGACCTGGGGAATAACGTCTTCGCGCACTCGGCCTAGCACGAGAATGTGAATGCCATCGCGAACATCGGATTTCGCCAAGGCCCTGCCGAGTGCCTGGAGGCCCGAGATCGGAAGTGCGGGGCGTTCGATTCGTCGCAACAGCGCCGGGCTGTGCATCTCATGGAGATACGCGAAGGAGCGCATGTCGCGATCGCTGGTTTCACGCCCGAGATATTGGGTGTCGCTCTTGATACCGTAGAGGAGCGCGGTGGCCAGGCGCGGATTGATCTCGGTGTTCGTCGCACGTAGGTACTCGGTGAAGATCGTCGCAGTTGCGCCGTAGCTCGATCGGATGTCTCGAATCGTCGCGACATAACCGGTTCGCTCGGGGTGATGATCGACTACAACGTCGACATTTTGCAGTCGTTCGGGTGGATTGTCTCCGAAGACGTTCGGCTGGACGTCGACGAGCACGAGGCCGTCGAACTCGTTGATCTCCTCGGGTGTGATGACGCGGACTTCGATCCCGATCGCGTCACAGAGCGCCTGATTCTCCGGCCTCTGGACATCGCCAAATGAGATCAGGGGTGCGGTCGTTCGTTTCCGGCCGAGCAAGGCACGCAGGGCGTAGGCGCTGGCGATCCCGTCCGGGTCCGGGTCGGGTTGCACGAGAATGCCCACCCGCTCTCGTGGCGCCAGCAGTTCTCGAATCTTGACCACGCGTTGGAGGTTGGCGAGATGGTCGAATTCCTCGTTGATGTCATCGCGAATCAGCGTCTTCCAGCCGGTTCGACGAAGCGAAGGATGATCCGGTAGATCGTCCTCGGTCAGGCTGTCCGAAAGCACGAGAATCGACGCGTCCTCATCGACCTTGCGAATCTTTCGCACCGCGAGGCGCGTCCACGGGCCGTCATCGCTGACGAGTGCGAATTCGTCATCGTCGTCGAGTTCGAGCTTCGCGATCGCGTCTTCGTCGAGTCCGCCCTGTAGAATCTTGAAGCCGGCCGGGCGCGCACGGCTCTCGTCCTCACGTGGAACCCACGTCAGTTCTTCGAGATCATCGGCGCCGATGCGACTCCAGAGGCGCGCGCTCTCGGCTCCATCACAGATGATGATTCGACGTCCCATCCGACCCCCGGCCGCAACCTTCGAGCTCTCGAAGAGATGCGGATACCCCGACAAACAAGCCCACCAATCAATTCGGAAGATCATCACCCGGGGCGGACAGCGGTCGCTTCGAAGCCGGGAAGTTACACCAAGGCTGCCGACCAGCGACTGCTCCCCTGCCGCTGAAAGCGCCCGGATAGCCCGGGGGGGCGCGAATGCCGATCGAGCCAAACTCACCATCGTGCGGCGAAATCGGTAGGATGGGCGGCTCGCGAGGAGGACGAATTTGCGAATCGTGAATCTGGACGGACGGCTGGGCATCGAAGTGAAAGATCGATTCATCGACCTGGCGACACGCAGCGACGGGCGATTCCCCTCAGATCCGATGGCGGTTTTTTCGGTCTGGGAGGAGGTTCGAAGCTGGGCGGCGGACCAGACCGTGGTGGCGGGTGACCCGAAGATCGAGCTGGACCGATTGGGCCCGCCCGTGCCGAATCCAACACAAATTTTCGCCATCGGGCTCAACTACAAGGATCACGCCGAGGAGGCAGGCCTCCCGTTGCCGAAATCGCCGATGGTGTTCACCAAGTTCCCCAGCTGTTTGGCCGGTCCCCATGCCGAGGTGCCACTGACCTCGGATCGGGTCGATTGGGAAGTAGAGCAGGTGGTGGTGATCGGTCGCGAGGCCCATGCTGTGCCGGTGGCGCAGGCGTGGGACTTCGTTGCGGGCTTCTGTGTAGGGCAAGACATCTCGGATCGACGACTCCAGTTTTCGGACAAGCCGCCCCAATTCAGCCTCGGAAAATCAGCGACGGCCTTTGGTCCGCTCGGGCCCGCACTCGTTAGCCTCGACGAGTTCGAGGCGCCTGATGCATTGGTCCTACGATGTTGGGTTGCGGGCGAACAGATGCAGGCATCGACGACGGAGAACTTGATCTTCTCCGTCCCGGAATTGATCGAGTACATCTCCGCCTACTGCGTCCTGCGCCCCGGGGATCTGATCTTTACGGGAACCCCCGGCGGTGTCGGAAGCGTGCGGGAGCCGCGTCGGTACCTCGAGGCCGGAGAAACCATCGACAGCGAAATCGAAGGGATCGGCCGTTTGTCGAATCTCTGCGTGGCGAAGGGCTAGACGGCGCGGGTGCCGGTCGCGGAAGGCAGGATGCAACGGATTTTCGTGGGTGATGTACAGGGCTGTGCGGATGAACTCGCCGAGCTCGTGACTCGCGCGACCGATGCCTTCGGCGATGAGTTCGCCCTTTGGATCGCTGGGGATCTCGTGAATCGAGGGCCGGACAATCGTCGCCCGCTCGAATTGGTGCGTAGTTTGGTCGAGGCGGGACGAGCACAATACGTGCTCGGCAATCACGAGATCAGTCTACTCGCCGTCGATTTTGGACTGCGGGATCTCGGACCGAACGACACCTTCGGTGACATATTGTCCCAAGCGGACGCTGCCGAGTGGATCGATTGGCTCCGACATCGGCCGCTCGTCGTGACCGGTCGGATCGAGGATCAACCCTTCGCGATGCTGCATGCGGCGGCCGATCCGGATTGGTCCCTCGAGGATCTGGCCTTGATGGGGGAACGGGTGGCTCAGCGACTCTCCGCTTCCCGGGAAGAAGCACATGCGTTCCTCTCGAAGGATCCCTCGACCGATCCGCTCCGTGACGCCCTGGGTCGCATGACCCGCTGTCGCAGCGTGACTGAGGACGGAGGTTGGTCGAGTGAGGAGCCGGTGTCGCCCGCGCGCGCTTGGCATCTTGCCTGGGCGAGCCGAGGCCACAACTATGGTCTGGTCTACGGCCATTGGGCTCGGCAAGGCCTGCATGTCGATTCGGGACTTCGGGGGCTCGATACGGGATGTGTCCACCACGGACGTGGCCGCGACGGATTCCTGACGGCGTGGCTGCCCGACGCGACTCGGCCTGCGGAGGGTCGAAAGCCCTTTGACGCACCCGACGACCGCTTCTGGCAAATTCCGGCGAAGCGTCGCTATTACCATCCGGCCGGTGCTTGAAATTCAGGTCGCGGCCGTCGAAACTCGGGCTTCGACCGATTCACGAACCCAGGAGAGCAGATGGCCATCGTTCACATTCCCGTTGTTTTCCGTGGGCCCACCCATGGGGAACCAAGGGTGGACACCTCGGAGGGGACGATCGGG
>JAPYTP010000376.1 GCA_029941885.1 Myxococcota bacterium | reverse complement strand
CTCCGGATTGCCCCCCGTCTTCATCATGACAGGGTGTCCGGCTGAATCTGTAATTCCACAGCTCGTTTGCTTCTTCCTGCTCGCCATAAAGACACTCTCCTCGGGGACGGAATCCCCGTGATGTGTCTCTTAGTTTAGATCACCCATTTGTCCGAATCGTTAAGACGGGAAACTCTTGGGCTTGAGGGTCAGGCTGCGCGTGCTGGCATCGACGGCCTGAACGGTCGCGACCATCCTGGCGGTCTGCACAACGGCCACACCATCAGGCGTCTCGAAGGTCTGGGTCTCGATCTTCGGCCCGCCCATGCAAGCGGTAAGCAGAGACAGGGTCACGGTCACGACGATGGCGAGCGTGCCTGCGACGTGGGGGCGAATTCGGTTCGACACGAAATTTCTCCTCGATATCTGGTTCGTTCGGAATGTGAAGGGAAGCCGAATCTTTAGGCACCCGATTCTTGAGCGCGCAAAGCCTCGCCCATCCCTGTCGGAGCAGCAAGAGGCCGCGGATGAACTCTCGCTACGAGGCTCAGATCACGAGAATGTGTCGCTGCAGCGAAGGCCGACTGATCCTATAGCCGTCACCGGATCGACGAAAATAAGGAGGGTCACTGGGCGATCGACGTTCTCGAGTGATCACAACTAACAACTGCCCGACTTCGAAACCGTCGTGGTGACGAGTCCCTTCGGCTCCTCCGGTCGTTGATCCCGGGCACCCGTTCCGCACAAATGACCGACGATTGCAGAATGGCCGCAGATAACGGGCTCTGTACCCCTGTGAGACACGTGGGCTGAAATGGCCGTCTCGTGCCGAAAAACTGGGAAATCGACGGCGGCAGGTCACGCTCGCGGACCGGGGGTGCGCTAGAAAGTGCTGCGGCTGTCGGCTACTGTCGGCGCCCGGCGGGTAAGGACCTGCGTCCAGCGAACAGGGTATGACTCGACTGAGTTGCGGAGGATTCTCATGACATTTCGAACGATGGCACTTTCTTTCTTTGTAGCGCTTCTGGTCGGGTCGATCGGGTGTGCCACCATGGCGCGGAACAAAGAGCGCGAGCTCGCAGCGGCCGGGTTCCAAATGAAGCTGGCCGATACGCCCGCGAAAGCCACCCACCTTGCGAGTCTGCAGCAGCGGAAGCTGATACCGACCCAGAAGACGGGCAGACTCGTCTACGTGTACGCCGACTCCAAAGGCTGCAACTGCCTGTACGTCGGATCGGAAGCCGACTACCAGCGCTACCAGCGCATGGTCATGGTCAAGCGCGAGATCGACGAACAGCGGGCCACCGCGGAAGAGATGGACGACGCGTCGATGCAATGGGGGACGTGGGGGGAGTGGAACAGGCCGATCTATTAGGCGTCCCCTATCGTTTGGTTGGCGGCCCGGAACGCGGCGAATATGCCTAATCCGAAGCGTAGTTGTCAGAACACTACCTATCGGTGGTGCGGTAAACGCAGCTTGTTTTTCCCGGAACGGGCTCCTTCGGGCCTACTTGTCAGAATGACTAGTATCGGTGGTGCCCCGAAAGGGGCCACCTATTCCCGCCGGGGCTTAGTTGTCAGAATGCGTAGTATCGGCGGTGCGGAAAACGCCGCTTGAATCGCTTATCCACCAGCTTTCGCGATCGGTTCGATGTCTTCGACGTGCATCATCACGTGGGAGACGCATCGAGTGTGCTCGGTCTCGATGCCAAGGGCGTTGGACCCTCGGGCGGGGCCTCTGCCATTGCGGCGGAGATGGCCACTCGCATCGAAATCATGGATCGCGGGGGAGTCCGGCAGGCAGCGGTGATTCCCGGGCACGGCTATCTGCGGCCGAGGGGGCATGCCGACACGAGAGAAGTCAACGACGGGATCGCCGACTATCGCGACGCGAACCCGACGCGTTTCCCGATCGCGATGGGAATCGTCGAGCCGCGGGATGGAGAGCTGTCCTTCGGCGAGATCGATCGTTGCGCAAACGAACTTGGCCTGGCTGGAATCAGATTTCATACCCGGTTTCAGGGGCCCCAGATCGATAGTCCTATGATTGCCCGGTATGTCGAACGGATCGGTGCGGTTGGGATGGTCCCCGTGATGCACGCACTCGATGAGTCGACCGAGGAATCACTCTGGAAGGTGGGTCAGTTGGCATACCGCTTCCCGGACCTCACTCTATTGGTCCTCGATGGATACGCGACCCATGAAGGAACCAAGCAATGCGGCCATCTGGCCGACGGGCACGAAAATCTGGTCTTCGATACGAGCCTCAGTCACAACGAGTATTTCATCCTCGAAGATATCAAGCGTCACGGCGCACATCGCTATGTCTTCGGTACCGATCTGTACTCAGCCCCTTTGGGCACGCGGATCTCGCATATCCTCGCTCAGCTGGCCGATTCGGATCTCTCTGATGAGGACAAGGCAGCGGTCTTTGGCGGCAACGCGCGAAGGCTCTTCGGCCTGTAGGTTCAATCGAGAATCGAGACGGTTCCGGTCTTGCCGTCGACGCAGATCCGGGCGCCATCCGGGATTCGTCGACTGGCACCCGGGGCAGCGACCACAGCCGGAATTCCCATTTCGCGAGCGACGATCGCCGCGTGACTGAAATTCGAACCCGTATCGATCACGACTGCCCCGGCGATCAGAAAGAGGGCGGCCCAACTGGGATCGGTCGACGGGGCTACGAGCACATCCCCGTTCTGGAAGTCATCGGACAACGCGTTCGGATCGAGCACGACGCGGGCTGTCCCCACATACTGACCGCTGCTCGCGCCCAATCCTTCGAGATTTTCGCCTGGCGTTAGGCTCGATGCCCGATCTTCCAGAGCCCCTTGCTCCGCAGCCGCAGTGGGGATCTTTTCGGGCATGCCGATCCACGCTTCCGGCAAATCGAAGCCCACATAGATTTCGCGTAGGCGCTTTCGCTCTTCGACCCGGTCTAGGAGATTCTTCGGCGGATCGAGTAGCTCTTCGGCCGTCGCCAAGAAGACCTCTGACTCGTGCCGGATCCTACCCTCCCGGACCAGTGCCGTGCCGAGGCTGCGCGCGGCCCCGCGCATCGCATCGAGCGCGATCGTGAGACTGGCTCGGCCGGCTTCACGGAGCGGCAGGAAGGTGGCCGCTCGTTCAAAGATCTCATCGAGATCGGCGCGCTCGGGGGCCGGTGTTCTCTTGCGCAGCTGTAACTCGAGCTCGGCGCGTCGTTGGATCGACCGTTCTTCGCGAATCAGCGGGGCCTCTTCCCTACCGAGAGCCGCATAACGATCGACCAGGTCTCGGACCGGGCGAGGATCCTCGCGCCAGGATGCACTCGCGATCTCGCCCTCCTGCGATCCGTGAAATCCGTGCGTGGTGAGAAAAGAATCGAAGGTCTCCTCCCCACGCGAAACAGCCCAGAGCATCGCCGTTGTTTCGAACTCCTCCATGCCCGGATAGCCCACCATCATCTCATTGGGCAGATCCGCAAGTCCCGCTCGTTCGGCCACGCGTGCCAGGTCCGTCATCGCTTCCATCGAGAGCAGCGAGACGAGGATATGGAAACGGTCCGCCCGCTCGAATCGTTCGAGGCCCGCGGAGAGAATCGTGCGCGCCCGATCGGCTTCCCATGGGATCGGTGTCTGTAGCGACTCCGCCCACCATTGTCCGATGTTGCGGCGTTCCCGCGCCATCCCTTCTGCGGCCAGGGGAAGCATCTTGGCGCGCTGCGCCGCGATTCTTTCACGACGATCCGGCTTCGCGTCGACTAGCGCATCCGATGCGGCATCTCCGAAGACGTGGTGTTGTGCACCCTCGTCTGCGGTGAAGCCGACGTGGATCCGACGCCAGGTGTCGACATTGGCTGTGGGGCGACCGTAGAAGAT
>JAPYTP010000375.1 GCA_029941885.1 Myxococcota bacterium | reverse complement strand
CTCTTTTTCGTGTCGCGCCATTACCGCCCCTGTTCGCGCGAAATGTGGGCCGGATTATCAACGTGGGTGACGCGAGGCTCGAACCCGCTCCGCGTGCAGCTCGCTAACGGTTCGGTTTCGTTTCGGCGGGTCTTGCGGCGGATCTCCCGCACTGCAGCTTCGGTGGATTGCTTGCGTTCCTTGCTCATGTCGAGACTCTCCTCGGGGGTCGAAGCCCCGTAAAGTGTCTCTTAGTTTAGAGCGTCCAAATGTCCGAAAGCTGCTGACGGGATACAGCGGGGCGACATCCGGGGCTGCTCGGAGTCACTGGACCAGATATCCCATGGCCTTCAGCTGTTCGATCACCCGCAGATCGGCGCGTTCGGCGGGCTCGTAATCACTTTGTCTTCCAAATGCCTCCAGCAGCTCTCGCTGCAGATCCGCAATGAGATCAGCGTGCTCAATCGCGACGTTGTGCTCCTCGCGTGAATCCTTTGCGTGGTCGTAGAGTTCAGTTCGAGAAACCTCAAAGTGATCTCCCTTGGGACGGCACACAGGCGTAATCTCTTCGGGATTGTACACATAGTGCCAACGGTCAGTTCGAATCATGCCGATCCATCCGACATCCCGCCGGTGATATTCCGCGAACGATCGCGTGAAATTCTCGTTTGCGCCCGGCTCCCCGTTTATCAGTGGACGAAGTGATTGTCCTTCGAATCCCGCCGGGCGATCCACCCCCACGAGTTCGAGCAACGTGGGGGCGATGTCGATATTTTGAACCAACTGCGGAACGCGCATCCCGCCCCCTGCTCGATCCGGAAACCGGATCACCAGCGGGATATGGAGCACCGCGTCGTAAACTGAACACGAGTGGTAGTAGTAGTTATTGTGCTGCAACAGTTCCTCACCGTGATCCGACGTAAAGACGAATATCGTATCATCGAGAAAGCCTCGCTTCGAAAGCGCGTCCCACACTTCGCCCATCAGTGCATCGGAATACAACACTTCGCCATCGTAGAGATTGACCACATGTGAAAGATCGGACGCTTCGGGCACCTTTTCCGAAAGGATTACCTCATCCAAATACTCGCGTTTGCCATTTGCGGGTCCACTGTAGTTGGGCTCGGTAAAAAGATCGTACTTGGCGGGTGGGAGATACTCCTCGTGTGGGGCCTTGTAGTGGACCCACAGAAAGAATGGGCTGCCATCGTGCTGATCGATCCAAGTTACCGCCTTTTCTTGAACGGCTTCATCCGTGCCGCAAAAGCTGGGGTCGAAGTTACGGGTAAAGACCCCGCAAGCGTTTCCGAGGAATGCGGCCGTCGCATAACCGTGTGTTTCGAGCAGACTTGCAAGGGTCGGGACATCCTCGGCCAACAGGTCTCCGTTGCTGCGCACGTTGGACGACTTGGGGTAGAGGCTGGTGAACATCGCAACGAGCGAAGGCCAGGTAAGCCCCCGCGGCGCACGCGCGCGTTCAAAGGTAATCGATTGCTTCGCAATCTGATCGAGCCGCGGGCTCGTGTCTCGCCCATAACCGTAGAGCTTGAGATGATCGGCGCGCAGGGTGTCGACCGACACGATGACGATATTCTTGCCAGCGTAATGACCGGGCTTCAGTTTCTGGATCGCCAAGGGTGTGTTGGACAATGTTGTAGACGCACTTGGAGTAGAGGCTCCCATCGGAGATTCGGCCTCCTCGCATCCGAACAAGACTAAAGCTGAGATCAAAAGCCATCCAACCACAGCCAGCGACTCGGGAAATCGTTTCAAACGGATCTCCACAGTCTTCGCACGTCTGATGCGCTTACGGATGCCGCCCCGCACACAACCCCCTTCTAAGCCGAGCCCCACCTTATCTCATCAGTGCAGGGGCGTCGCGAGCAAGGGCAGGTTTGGGATGAAACGAAAACCAGTTGAACTGCACGTAACGGCCCTCGAATCTTACTACCATGCATAACGGACTTGGGTTGCCGCCGCTTCGGCGCCAAGTCAGCCGCTCGTCATCCATCATTTGATTCCCCTCGCCCCGATTGCACCGGACGACCGCGAAGTCACGGTTTACGTCGAAGGGTTCCCGTCCTGTGGTGAAAGCCCCGGGCGTTTCGTTCACTGGCTCGGCAGCCATCGATTGCTTGTCGTGACCCACCAGCGGTCGTCCACAGCACTCGGCTATCCGGGACTCGGGAGATCTCGGTGGAATCGCCCTCCCGTGGTCAGCGCTGCCAAGACCGCGTGGGACATCGGATACCCGGGCCTGCAAAACTGCGATGCCTCCGACAAGTTCGACTTCTGGGTACACACCGAATGCAAAAACCCTTCGCCCGCTTTGAAGTAAATCCAACAACAACGCTCTACGAGTAGGCTATTGCTCGGCCCCGAAGAGAGAGTCCGTTACCCATGTCGCGATAGATCCCGCAAGAAACTCCTTGCCAAAACGATTTACGTGACAACACGAATCCTGATAGACGTCTTCGCCTACGTTCCGAAACACTTGAGTGGCATCGAAATAGCGAACGCCCGCCTCGACGATCTGCGCAGACGCATCAAACAAGTACGGATAGCCCCGAGTCGCGACAGGTGCATAGGGATGGTCCATGTGGTAGGCGATCTTCTTTTCGGTGTCCGTCAACAACTTGCTTCCGACGACATATTGATTTGGCTGGAGCACGTGGAAGTATGCAGAGCCGGTTCCATCGAGCACACGCTTCATCAGGATCGATGACCTCGCCCACACCTCGGCGGCTTCCTCGTAGACCTGAGCGATATCGTCGTACTTTTTGTATGGACCCTGTGCTTCGAAGGAAACTTCGGTTCTCGCGGCGAGCAATTCCCGCTGAATGATTCCGACCCGCGTCGCGGTGCGCCGCAGTTCGCGATTGAGATACAGGCCAACTACCGCACTTCGAGCCAATACCGATGACTGGGCGTCTCTGAACGTTTCGATCTGCTCGTGTCTCAGGAAGGCGATCTCGCCGGCACCCAGAATCATGCTCTGGCTGGGTCTTCGATTGACGAAGGAATCCCACGACCGTGGATAGAAGGGGTAAACCTCATTCTCGTAGTTGTCGACGATCGGCAGCACGATGTCGTTGAACCCGTCGATGTTGATGACCGCGTCGAACTCTGCGCCGAGCGAGAGAAAATAAACGATCGAAGCGAGCTGTTGGGGTTGTTTGAATCCATCGACGGAAAGACTCACGACGATCGGCTTGAGTTCGAGCCCGCGTTCTTCGAATTCGCTGCGAAGCGCCTTGCGGAGAGCCGTGCTTACCTGGCCAGCCACAGATCCGCCGGTGACTGCGACAACCAGAGTTCCCTCAGCGCGTTCTTGTAACGGGTGCGTTTTGCCGCTGGCTCCCATCGTTTCGGCATTATCCACGGCGTAGCCTAGGTAGGGATGGAGAATTCGCCGCTGGGCAATCTCGGCGAGTTCGCTGGTGGGGGTCAAGAAATCGATCTTGGGGTCGCCCACGGCGCCGCCCCGCACGTTAGGCCGCGGAAGATCGCTGGGCGAGTAGAAGTTACCGTAGCTCGCAAAGTAGGAAAGTTGAGCGAGGGTCTCGATCGAAACCAGGACGATCAAGGCAACGACCAGCGCGAACATCCGATTTTTGCGGGAGCTTCTCATCACGTCTTACATTCCCGGTGCGCTCGTCGTTGACATGTGTGATGTAACAGATCCTGCCGGACGATTTTCATTAGCTTAGCTTTTCCCTCAGCACCTCGTAGGGTGTCTTTCCCTTGTGCGCCCCGTGCGGTCGGTCGTTGTTATAGAAGCGTTCCCAGACCGCCAGCTTCTTCTCGAGGTCCACATCCCCCTTGTACGTGAGGAGCTGGTAGAACTCGTCCTCGTCGGTCCGATGCGACC
>JAPYTP010000374.1 GCA_029941885.1 Myxococcota bacterium | reverse complement strand
ATTTCAGCCGGATTGAAGGCCCGCTGCGCGACGCATATATCAATCACGGTCTGGTCCCTGTGCGGACGGACGGAAAATCACTCCCCGACACGCAAGATTTCGATTATGCGCACGGCCTCGCGGAGTTCGCCGAGCGGCTCGCGACGCTTCCGCTCCTGGCCGTTCCGGGCACGCGTTGGATCTATTCGATGAGCCCGGACCTGCTCGGCCGCGTCATCGAGATCGCTTCGGGAATGGCGTTCGACGCCTTTCTCGAGGACCGTATCTTCTCGCCGCTCGGCATGACCAGCACGTTCTTCACAGTACCGAAGAGCGAAGCGCACCGGATGACTTCGCTCTACGCGATCAGGGACGGAATAGCCGATGTGTTGGTCGATCCCGGCCCGAGCAGCGTATGCCTCGACCCTCCGCCCTTTCTCTTCGGCGGCTCGGGCCTTCTCAGCAGCCCGCGCGACTATGACCGGTTCCTGCTCATGCTCGCGGGTGAAGGAGCGATCGGCACGACCCGCATCATGAGCCAGGAGACGGCGCGACTGGCAATGAGCAACCTCCTCCCCCCCGGCGTCGATATGAGCGAAGCGCTGGTCTCGAGCGAGGGTTTCGGCGCGCTCGGATCGGTTGCTTTGAGCGCACAGCCTGACGGGAAGGGGCCGGGCTCCTTCGGCTGGTCGGGAGGAGCCGGGACCACCGCCTTCGTCGACCGCTCACAGGGAATTCGCGTGGCCGGTTACGGGCAGTTCATCCCTTCAAGGGCAATTCCGTTTCTGGACGAAATTCCCAAGGCCATCTACGAAATCTCGTGACTGTCTGTTCTCACTATTCGTCCGACGGCCCAGATCATGATTGCGAAGGCAACAGGGATGGGCCGGCTCCATTGCCATCGTTCGGCTGCAGAATTCGCAGCCGGCAATTTCCCTGCCCAGCTGGGATCTGACCCCAGAGACGAGTTCGCCCCGGACTCCCCCCGCTGGCATTGAGTCTGCGAAGGCAGAGACTTCCCGCGTCCAGCATGGCGTCACGCTGGAATATCTCGCTCTCTCACTGGGGTCGGCCGGTTGGGGCTCGCCGAAGCGAATGGTAGAGGCCGGGAAACAGGGGTTGGGGTGGGGTCGTCGCGCCCTTTTCGCTGTTGGTGATTTGGATTGAGCACCTACCTTGTAGCCCCTCAATATCGAGGAGAAGGACGCCCCATGATCCCCGAGCGCTACGCCCCCTATGAAAAGTTCGTCACTCTCGGCGCCGTCAACTTCACCTGCGAGCCGGGCAACAAATCCGCCAATCTCGAGAAGATCGAGGCGAGCATGCGGGAGGCTGCCGCGCAGGGGATCAACATCCTCGCTTTTCCTGAAGAGGCGCTGACCGGCTGCGGGGGCTGCACAGCCTGCCGCGAGGGCGCCGAACATTGCGACTATCATTCGGACCTCGCGGAAACGGTTCCCGGCCCCTCGACGGAAAGGATCGCCTCCCTTGCGAGGGAACTCGATCTCTATGTCGCCTTCGGGATGGTCGAGCGAGATGCCGAAGATCCCTCCGTCCTCTACAACGCTTCCGCATTCGTCGGCCCCGACGGAATACAGGGTACCTACCGCAAGATCCATTTGGGTATGCTGCCGTGGGTGACGGAAGGTGTGACCTTCGAACCCGGAAGATCGATCCCGATCTTCGAGACGCGATTCGGACCCGTTGGCGTGATCATCTGTTACGACTTCTGGTTCAACCCCGAACCCACTCGAATCCTTGCGCTCAAGGGCGCCCGCATCATCCTCAACACATGCGCTTCATTCGACGGTCCCGACAAGCGGGACAACATGGTCGCGGTTACGTGCACCCGTGCACAGGAGAACTGTGTCTACACCGTGAGTGCAAACCAGGTCGCGGGGTCGATCCACCCGGAGAGCTACGCCGCGGGGGCCGTCGAAGAAAAGCGCAGCGGAAACTTCGCGGGCAACAGCGTCATCGCCGGCCCCGACTTCCCCTCCTTCGCGCGCCCGTATGCGATTGCCGGAGCGACGGAACAGATCATTTCGGCGACGGTGAGCTTCGAGAAACTGCATCGTTGGGAGTCGATCTTCCCCTGGCGCGACTGGCGTGCATCCCGACTCTCCGAGACCTCGGAGATGATCGCCGATGAGTTCAAGAAGCTGGTCCACGGTCCCTGAGCGCCGAAGCAAGCTCGAGCCGCGCCGGAATCAGACAGCCCGGCCGACACCGGGAAATCTTTAGGGGTCGACTTCCAAAGATCACGGTCCGCCCACTCACGCCGACGGTAGGCTTTGCGAGGGTCTGGAATCGAGATGGTTCCCTGCACCGTCCCTGTAGATCAGGGAACCGTCCCCAGAGACAAGTTCCCCCCCGACTCCCCCCATCGCCATTGAGTCTGCGCAGGCAGAGACTCTTCCTATAGATCAAGACGAAGTGGTAGCGCTCCGACTTCTCGGTCTCATCGCCGGTCGTTCATCCTCCTATACGGGCTTGTCGCCGGCGACCGTGACGCGATGCATGATTCTGCGCTCGCCGAAGTCCGGCACGCCACAGTGCTGTGTACAGCGGTTGTCCCACATTGCGATGCAGTCGAGCTCCCAGCGGATGCGACATTGGAATTCCGGCGCGCGCACGTGGTCGAGCAGGAAGGGCACGAGCAGATCGTTCTCCCGATCCGTCACGCCGACCAATCGACTGCCCGTATTGCGGTTGATGAACAGCGATTTTCGCCCCGTCTCGGGATGAGTACGGACGACCGGGTGGCGAACCGGCGGCCACTTCGCGACGAGCGTCTCGTAGCCGTCGGGGCTGATCCCGCGTTCGAGTGAGATCCTGAGCTGACCCGAGAGGTCGTGAATCGCTTCTAGTCCGTCGAGCATATCCTGCATGATTGGCGAGAGCGCCTCATAGGCGGCCACCATATTCGCGAAGCAAGTGTCACCGCCCTGACTCGGCAGCTGGAGCGGCCTGAGGATCGATCCCATCGGCGGTTCCGCCATGAAGGTCGCGTCACAATGCCAATTGTCTGCGCCCGCGCCTTTCGGCGTCGTCGTATCGAGCAGCATGATCTCGGGATACTCGGGCGGGAACGCCGACATCGGAGGGCAGTACACGTCTCCGAATCGCCGACCAAAGTCGAGGTGTTGCTCGGGGGTAATGTCCTGGCCCCTGAAGACGAGGACCATATGATCGAGCAGGGCCTGCCTGATTTCTTCGAAGGTGCCCGAGGAAAGGGGCCCGGACAGATCCGCGCCGAAGATTTCGGCCCCGACGGCGGGCGCCAGGGGGCGAATCTCGATCTTGCTCATGACGACCTCGCTTGCTTCGATGCGTCCATCCGATAGCGAATCGGCATCGCCTTGACGCCCCCGGTGCTGCTCGATCGAAGTCGCTCGATCGGACCCGCCGGCGCGAGACTGTCGAAGCGATCCACCAGGGCGCGCAGCATGACCCGCAGCTCGAGTCGTGCCAGATTGGCGCCCATGCAATAGTGCTCGCCCACTCCGAGGGCGAGATGTGGATTCGGGTGACGTCCGATGTCGAAGCGGAAGGGATCGTCGAAAACGCGCTCGTCGCGATTCGCCGAACCATAGAAGAGCGCGATCGTTTCCCCTGCGCGGATCTTCTCACCTCGAATCTCGACGTCTTCGACCGGAGTCCGCGCCATCTGGATGACGGGAGTCGACCAGCGCAAGACCTCCTCCGCCGCACGTGAAACGAGGTCCGGGTCCGCGACCAACCGCTGCCACTGCTCGGGATTGTCGAAGAAGCCCTGCATGCCGCCACTCAGCGCGTTGCGCGTTGTCTCAGTCCCTCCGGCCACGATGAACAGGCAATAGGATACGAGTTGATGCGGCGTGAGGGGTTCGCCCTC
>JAPYTP010000373.1 GCA_029941885.1 Myxococcota bacterium | reverse complement strand
TTTTTAATTCCGCCGATAAGTAGCCGAATGACAAATCGCTCGGAATCACGGGCGGTGAGTCGGCCCCGAGATCGAACTTGTGCAACTTCTGCGACCGAGCGACGCCAATCTTCGCAGCAAAGCCACGCTTTACGCTGATCCCCGCGCCTGCCAGAGCGTGCATCGCCGCTTCCTCGAAGTCGCGACCCACATGAGCGTTGCTCAGCGATCCAGATCGTTGGAAGTTCTCAGCCATCTAGCCGTCTAACTATCATATATGCTGCAGACCTCCTACCTGAAAGGCTGCAATTACTGCCGCCTATCCGCCAACCCCACCCCACGCCGACGCTCGCAAGAGACATCGGCAGCATGAGGATTTTCGGGGTGCGAAGTGATGCGGCCCAGTTTTCGACAACGACAACCGACGCGGGTGTCCGCGCAGAACCGGATGCCTTAGCTGAGTTTGCGGAGCGATCGTAAGGTCGGGGGCGGCCAGCCGTGTCTGCCTCAACCTACCTGCGCCTGTGCTTTCTTCATCCGGCTCAGTTTCTGTCGACATGCGGACGAGCAAGTCTTTTTGTCGTTGCGATGCTTGCGCGCAGACCGCGTCGAACTAACGAGCAACCCCGAACACACCGCACAGGTGCCAATTCGGTCTTCCGCGACTCCATTTAGTAATTGCAACCACATGACTCCCAGTAGAGAAACCGCGAAGACCCGTTCCTTCGGTTTTTCATCGTCAAGCACCAGCCCTACATGAGTTGTCTCGGAGAGTGCCCCATTGATCATCTTCTGGAGCAGTTTGCGTGCGGCCTTGCTCAACTGCCCGTCTTCGACACTGCGGTCTAGGAAATCGACAACGACTCCGCGCCACTCACCGTCGTAGATATCCGCCTCCACGTACTTCACCCACGGCGGCTCAATCCGAATCCACGAATCCAGCAATTCCCAGTCTTTTTTCTTGAGCGCCACCTGCAAATCGAGGGCGCGCTTCATACGACAGATCTCTTCGGACCAGTGAGCAAGCGTCTCGCCCATTACGAGCGGGAGGGGCTCGTACTCATACTCGGCACGCCCGCTCAAAAGCTCCGCCGCCGACTTAGCCCTATAAGTGATTCTGCGGCCATGGGTAATCCTCCCGAGCCAACTCACCCGATTTGCGAATTCCGCGACTGAGTCTGCGGTCGCCTCAAGATTCGCGAAGTCGACAAAGAGCGAGTCTTTGATTTCGAGGTCGACTATGCCAGTCCCTGGGCTCGCGGGAACAAGCAGGGGCACTGCTGTTGGTCCTCGCTTGTGATCAACCAACCCCACCAATTCCCACTTGTAGCCACCTGCAGGCCCCCATTGATTGAGCACAAATGGATCGTCACGCTTAGTCACAATGACTCCCTAGTTTTAATAGAGTTTTCCGACGTTTTTGGTTTACTAGTGACGGTAAAATGAGTATTCCATTGTATCACAAAGCGACCCACCGTGTGTCAACGGACGGGCACAAGCAAGCGAAGGGGCGAGACTCAATGAACTCAGATACGGCAAAGCGCGAGGCGCTGCTGAAAGACGGCGCGCTAACGATCGACGAAGCTACTGCGTTTTCGGGACTGGGCCGGACCCGGCTTTACAACGCTATGAAGTCTGGACGGCTGGCCTTCGTCCAGCACGGGCGCAGACGACTAATTCCTCGCAAGGCGCTGCAACAGCTACTGGCCGAGGGACTGGTCGAATCGACTCGTCCGGCGGCGTAGACCTCGGACTATGAACACTACCCCCACCACCCCCACTCGAGAGCGCCTCTGCGACATCTACCCGTCCCAGTGGTGGCCGTGGCTGATTCCGGTCTGTTCACCAATTACTCCGCACCAACACGGCGGGAGCGATTGCACGGGGGCCGGGAAGATTCCCATCGAAAAGGGTTGGAATAAGAAGGCGGCTGAACGGGCCGAATACTGCGACATCGAACCGAGGTTGACCTTCCTCGAGCAGCATCTGAACAGCGGCGGGAACGTGGGCCTGGCCTTGCCACCCGGAATCGTCGTGCTCGATGCGGACGATCCCAAGTCTGCCGCGTGGTTAGTTGCTCGATATCCCGACTCCCCGTTCCAGCGAACGAACGCCGGCGGTCATGCCGTTTTCACCTATGACCCGGAGCACAGAGAGATCGGAGCGACCATAAAAGTGGAAATCGCTCCCGGTGTCGTTGTTGATCTACGGGTGGGCGGTAAGTCTCAAATCGTCGTGGAGCCGAGCGTTCATTGGACCGGAGCCCTTTATGAATGGGAAGCATCCCTGTGAACTTTGAGAACATTCCGGCGATTGACCCCGAGTTGAACCTGAGCCGATGCGAGACCACCAACACCAAGTCAACAGCCGACGGAACTGGAGTACGCGAGGGCGGCAGAAACAACGCAAATGTCACCGAAGCGGTACGCATCCGAAAACAAGGCGGCGACACGAAGGCTGTGCGCGAAGGGACTCGCGCTTTCAATCAGAAGCACACACCGCCTCAAACGGAAGCCGAAGTTGAGAAAATCATCAACTGGACGATGGCGGAGGTAGAGCCCGGTCCCAATCGGATGGTGATCACCGCACCGAAATCGGCCGGAACAGAATCCAGGACGGCAGACCTTTTCGTTGATGACAACCGCGACGATGCCTTGTACTGCCGCGAACACGAACGATGGTACGTATACGACGGCACTCGATTCGCGCCGGACACGAAGGGGGGTGACGCGGTTCGTTACCTCGCAGAACAGACAGCGCACGGCATCTATGCGAAGGCTCAAGACGCCGCAACCGCGAACGACGGCGACACGGCGAAGGCCTATGGAAAGTGGGCCAACAGAGCGAGTTCCATGAGACATATCCGGGGTGCGCTGTCTCTCGCGCAGGCACGCCCCGAAGTACGGGTCTGGCCGAGCGAGCTTGACTGTGACGCCAACCTGCTCAACGTCGAGAACGGGACGCTCGACCTTCGCACCGGAGAACTAAGACCGCACAGTCGTGCGGACCGTCTAACTCGAATGGCTCCGGTTCGATTCGACCCGAGCGCACAGTGCCCGCAGTTTTCTGAGTTCTTGGAGCGGGTTCAACCAGACCAACACATGCGCGAATACGTGAGACGCCAAGCGGGGACGATGCTCATTGGACAGGCTCCCGAGGACACGATTTTCCTGTGGCACGGGTTCGGTGCAAATGGGAAGACTGTCGCCGCTGAAACATTCCGAAGTGTCCTAGGAAGCGAGTACTCCGTTGAACTCGCAGCGAAAGCACTTACGATGCAGTCGAGCGGCGGCGACATGGAGCGAACCTTCGTTCCGATTGCGGGCGCACGCTTCGTTACCTCGGCCGAACTCTCCGAGAGCCAACGACTGAACGAGCAGGCCGTGAAGCGCCTCACTTCTGGCGAGCCTATCCGAGTTCGGCTCCTCTTCGCAGAGTCACGAGAGATCACGCCGATCTGCACGGTTGTGATTGCGACGAATCATGTTCCGAGCATCACCGGTGACGATGACGGCATCTGGCGTCGAATCCAACGAATCCCATGGTCCGTCCGAATCCCTAAGGACGAACAAGACCCGCATTTACGAGAGAAGCTTGCATCCGAACGCGCCGGAATACTCAACTGGATGCTCGAAGGATGTATCGCCTATCAGCGCCACGGGTTGAAGCCGCCGCCGGCAGTACTCGCTGCGACAGCCCAGTACCGAGAGGACGAAGACATCTTGGGATCGTTCATCCAAGACTGTTGTGAAGAACGAGACGGATCATGGATCGCCTCAACGACTCTCACCAAGGCCCTCCATAGCTGGAACGAGCGGAACAATGGGGGAAGGCCACTCACTTCCAGAGCCCTAACCGATCGACTCAAGAATCGCGGGTTCAAGCCTC
>JAPYTP010000372.1 GCA_029941885.1 Myxococcota bacterium | reverse complement strand
GGCCAACCGGACGGCTTCTTCCATGTCATGAAGCGGGCGAAATCGAAGGACTCGAATTCTGGAATGTGCAGGATCATTCCGTCGAAGAGTGTTGGGCGGACGCAGCGGGCCTGCGAGCGTTTAGGGGAACTTCCTGGATACGCGAACCGTGCCGGAGTTGTCCCGAGCACGAACGCGATTTCGGAGGCTGTCGCTGTCGGGCATTCAAGCTCCTGGGCGATGCGAGTCTCACGGATCCCACCTGTTCGCTGTCGCCAGATCACGGCCAGATCGTTCAGGCGCGCAGTGAAGCGCCGGTGGAATTTCAGTACCGGTGCTAAGACTGAAGGGGCGATTCGGGTACCGACAGCTGGCGGGCAAGGATGGGCGGCTGAGCGCGGTGGTGCTGAAAACGAGGTCTGTTTCCCCTATATCTCCCAACATGTTCGCCATGCCCGCCAAAACCCGAATAACTCCACAAAAACGTAGAGGTATGCCGATCGACGGACTCAGTAGAGGTGGAGTTCCCGCCCTCCGGTTCGGGTTCTTCGCATGGATGCTGACTTTCCTGGTCCTCACTCAAAACGGCTGCTCTCCTGCCGAGGATGACTCCCAATCTAGTCTGACGAAGCGCACGGGGTCTGCTGCCCCCGAGCTTGCGGTGACCACGTCTTCCCCTAGGGAACTCGATGCGATGTTGCTCTCAGAGGAACTGATCGAAGGATTCCGGAAGGAAATGAATGCTCTGGCGTTTGCGGTCCGGAATCTCGAACTGCCGGACGGGCGCACACGCCGCTTGTTCCGGACTCTCGACCTGCAAATCATCGACCTCGCCCCGAAGCCCTTCGTGGCGAGGTCGGACCCGGCGCTTCAAGCCCTGAAGCTGTCCTTGCGGAATTGGCCACTGGCCGAGGCGACGACGGCCACGAATGCAAACCTGAAATTGTGGCAACCACTCTTCGGCAGGATTGATCGCTTCAACTGGGCGAATTTCAAAATCAAATCCGGGCATTTCGTGGAATCCACGACGGATAAGCCCGACGAATTCGAAATGCGCGTTGCCTTTACCGGCCTCGCACGGCTCGCCAACAATCATCTCTCCTGGGTCCGCGCCATGCAGACGCTGCGTTGGCGGATTCGACCCGGCCAGGACCCGACACAAAACGAGAGCTGGCGAATCGTCGCCTGGCAGACGAACTCCGCCAGTCATCTCGATTCGCCCTCACCGCTCTTCGAGGACGTCATCGATTCCGCGATCCCCGATTATGCGCAGCGTGAGAGGGCGCGCCGATCGCTCCACGAACGATTCATCGCGGATCACCTACTCGCCAAGCGGGATGGCAAAAACTTCGAGTGGCCGCACAAGCGTTTCTTCTATCAGAAGGCGAACGGTCATCCCGGCCTGTCGGTCGTCGATCTGGATCAGGACGGTTTCGATGATCTCTATATCGTCGCACGTTGGGGGCGAAACCAGTTCTTGCATAATCGTGGGGACGGAACCTTTGAGGAAATGGCAGCGGCATACGGCCTCGACATCAAGGATTTTTCCTCGTCCGCCGTGTTTGCTGATTTCGACAACGACGGAGATCTCGATCTCTTCCTGGGTCGAACGCTCGAGCGAAGCGCATATTACGAAAACCAGGACGGACACTTCGTCGACCAATCAACCCATGCCATCGAAAAGCCGCTTCCCTACCTCGCTTCGTCGATCAGCGCGGTGGACTACGACGGCGACGGACTTTTGGACGTCTACGTCTCGACCTACAACGGAACCGGCGCGTCGATCGAGCAGTACTACGAGTATCTATCACTCGAAGATGCGACGGCTTTCGATCGCCTGACACTCAAGACGCGCCACGCCTTCCTGAACTCCGTCGGGCCGCCGAATGTTCTTTTGCACAATGACGGAAACGGTCAATTTTCCGTCGTCGACGACCCCGGGGATCTGCGCGCCTTTCGCCATACCTACCAGGCCACCTGGGCGGACTTCGATCAAGACGGCGATCCGGACGTCTACCTCGCCAACGATTTTGCACCGGACGCGGTGATCCGAAACGAGGGCAACGGGCGATTCGTTGAAGTCACCAAGGAGATCGGATTTACGGCCTTCGGACTCGGCATGGGTGTTTCCTGGGGCGACTACGATCGCGATGGCGATCAAGACGCCTACATCAGCAACATGTACAGCACAGCGGGAAGTCGCATCACTCAGCAGCTGGGCTATGTGGATCATCGCTACCGCCAAATGGCCCAGGGAAATTATCTCTATCGAAACGAAGGCGAACAGTTTCGCAAGGTCTCGGGCGCACAGCCCCCCGACTTCGCGGTGGAGAAAACGGGATGGTCCTGGGGATCCCAGTTCGTCGACGTCGACAATGATGGTTTCCTCGATCTCGGCGTGCTGAACGGCTTCTATACAGCGCCCCGCGAAATCGCGATTGCCGGAGATACATGAAGTCTCTTTTGGCGCTCGGTCGTGCGCCAAGACGATAATGCACCCGATCAATCCGTCTTCGATCGAAGCATGGCCGGCGTTCGACTCGCCCTGGGCAACTTCGAAGGCGTCTCGTTCAGCGGTAATGAGCGAAATAATCTATTCCTGAACCTCGCTGCGAACAGCTTTGAGGACATCTCCGGCGTGTCGGGGATTGATCATCCCGCGGACGGACGTGCAATGGGACTGATCGATTATGATCGAGACGGTTGGCTCGATCTGGCGATCGTCAACGCGAACTCACCCATGCTTCAGCTCTATCGAAACGGAATCGAGAAGTTGGTTGGCCCGCGACCGATCCTGGCGGTGCGATTGCGAGGGGGCAATCGCTCCGCGAGCCCAAGCGATGAATTCGGACCGCGCGATGGCTACGGGGCGATCGTGGAAGTGGACATAGGTGGCGCGAGGCTGATGCGCGAGCATCGCGCCGGCGAAGGCTTCGCCGCGCAAAACAGCGCAACTCTCCTGATGGGCTTGGGTCCCGGAGTGGAGGGCGGAAAGATCACCGTTCGCTGGCCTTCAGGCCGCAGCCAGGAGTTGGCGAACGCTCCGGCAGATTCCCTGGTAACCGTATTTGAAGACGCCTCTGAATCCCCAGATGGATCCGGCTTTTCGCTTGAGCCGTATCATCGTTCCGGCCTGGCAGCCAAAGCCGCCAAGACCGCCAACGCGATGCGCAACGACCCGCCCACGCCACGCATCGAACTCGCCAGCCGAAACGGAAGGGGCAACACCTCCGCCCGAGTCAAGCTCGTCACCACCATGGCCACCTGGTGCACGGCCTGCAAGGGTGAACTGCCACAGATCAAGCGCTTGCGCGCCGAGTTCGATGCCGAAGATCTCGAGATCCTCGGTGTTCCCGTTGACGAGGATGACGACCGAGCGGACCTCGAACGCTATGTCGAAAAATATTCGCCGGCCTATCAGATGCTCCTCGACCTGAACGACGATCAAGTTGCAGCCGTCAAGAAGATCGTCATCGATGCACTCCGCATCGATGCACTTCCGGCGGCGATCCTGACAGACGGTGACGGCAACGTCTTGCGAACGATGTGGCAAATTCCATCTGTGTCAGATGTTCGAGACGCCCTGGCTCGGGACGACGTGTGAGGGGCAGTGTGAGGAGCCGCATGACAAGGACGTGGAACTCTCTGGGAACGTCGCCGTCGTGGTTCAGGATGGTGACCGGGATCGCCCTCGCCGGTCTTGTTCTCGTTCTCCTCAGCGCCGGTGAACCCACTTCTGCACCGGTGCCCAACCTCGATCACGACACAGTCGCATTGGAAACCGAGGACCCGCGCTTCAAGATTTTCCTTCGCCCGGGACCTTCTCAACCCGGTGTGCACGCGCTGCGTCTCAGCCTCGAACCAAAGTCGGGCTGGCACATGACTCCCGAGGCACCGACC
>JAPYTP010000371.1 GCA_029941885.1 Myxococcota bacterium | reverse complement strand
CTGCATCGTCGGCGACCGTTGGGGAAGGCGCTCCCGCGGTAGGTAATGTGGCAGCTCTGTCTCGGTGCCCATATTGCCCGGCTCGAGATGGAGATCGCCTACAAGCATCTGATTCCCCGAATCGACGAGATCGAACTCGCAGGGCCGGTCGATCGTCTCTCCTCGAGTCTGGTCGGCGGGGTAAAGCGACTTCCGTTTCGATACAAGCTCAAGCCTGCGTAGAATTCGGGGAATAGGAAAAACAAGCAGCGTTTTCTGCACCACCGATAGTAGGTGTTCTGACAAGTAGGCCCGAAGGGCCCTGTTCCGGGGCTATCGGAGCGCGGGCCACCACAGGTAGTAGAAGCCAGGGCGAGGGAAGAGGTGCGAGACCGCCTCGGATTGGATTTCGAGGGGCGCATGGACCGTCGTTCGTGAATAGATGTTCGTGGGGGTCTCGCGTTTTCTGTGATAGCTCACGACCTGCACCTCGGGGACACCGAGGTGCTTCGCGAGCGCGGCGATCGTGTCTTCGAGAGGCGAAATTCCATCGACCAGGCCCGCTGCGAGTGCTTGCGGTGCACTGTAGATCCTGCCGTCGGCGAGCTCTCGAATTCGATCCGCCGAGAGCTCGGAGCGACCTTCATTCACCACGTCGACGAAGCGCGAGTACAGGTCGTCGATGACGCTTTGAAGCTGAGCTCGCTCCGCCTCTTCCATCGGCCGGAGAAAGGACCCCGCGTCCTTGTAGCTGCCGCTCGTCAGGGTCTGATTCGCGACACCGATCTTGTCCATCAGCCCGCTCAGATTGACGCCGAGCATGATGACGCCGATGGAGCCAGTGATAGTCGTTGGACTGGCGAGGATTTGATCTGCCGCCACCGCGATGTAGTAGCCGCCCGAAGCCGCAGTGCTCATCAGCTGTGCGAACACCGGAATGCCGTGCTTCCTCTTGAATGTGGTGAGCTGGCGGTAGACGGAGTCACTCGCCGTGGGCGATCCGCCCGGGCTGTCGATGCGCAGCAGGATTGCCTTGATGTCCCCTTCGTTGTCCGCGCGATCGAGCTCGTCGCGAACTCGCGAAACCGTCCCCTCTGAGAGGACCCACCCGAGGACTCCCGCGGCGTCCGAGTCGGTGATCTCGCCATCGATGTCCAGCATGAGGACCTTGGGGCCGTCCGAACCGAGTACGACGGTCTCGTGCATTTCGCCGGCGCCGCCACCGCCGAGATCCAGCGTGATGCACCCCGAGGCGGTGAGGCAGAGGGCGGCCGTCACGGCGAGGGTCCGCGCGAATTTTGGGGCATGAGTCAGGGAGCTGCTGGCGATCATCAAGGGGTGGGTTCCTTTGGCGGTGGGGACTCGTGCATCGAGAACGGCCGACACTGTTGCCGCAACGATACCCGTCGCACATGGAATTGCCGTCCTCGCCTCATCGTCGGGAGCTGGCACGGCGATCGGCGACCTGGCTGCCGGCCTCTTCATCGTGAGGTTGCCGCGTTCGGTGCCGGGCCTGTTCCGGACCGCACCGCGATGAGGGTGCCGACGACGATGGGTGGATAGGCCGCACCGCCGAGACTAGGTGTTCTGACAACTACGCTTCGGATTAGGCATATTCGCCTCCGTTCCGGGCTCCTTTCATTGGAGACTGCGGGGAAGGAGGCCGATGGTACATGCCGCCCTCCCGTTTCGGGAGAGCGGCTCTCACGATCTCGAGGGATTCCCGCCGCGGTGCACCTGTTGCTCGCATGTGCTCGGCCGGGAGTGCTCGAGATCCGCGGCCAGCACGTCTCGGTTCTTCAGCGAGCCCTCTCTCGCTCTCGAGCGAATCCTGTTGTCAGCTCAGAGCAGGTCTTCGAATCGGACACCAGCAACCGCACGGACGCTGGAACGATCTGGCGGCGTGCCTGCTCCAGCACGACTTTGCAAAACGATCGGGCCAGCTCGAAATGGCTGCCGCCTGCGGGTTCCGGTTCGATCCGCGTCGCACCAGTCACGTCGATCAACAGCAAAGCCCCCGAACTCTCCAGCACGAACCGACCTGGCTCGACATCCGGCAGTTCGATACCGACAGCGGCAAGCGCGCTCAGCAGCCCAACGGCCTCGTGACAAATCCGCAGCGCGAGCCCAATCTCCTGAGGTTCACGGAGGATCCGGGCGAGCGACTCGCCGGAATTCGAAACGACGAAGTAGGGTTCGCTGTTCTGGGTCGTGCCGGATTCGAGGATCGCTGCCACGCCTGGGATTGCGAGATCGTTCAGGATTCTCGAGGTCTCTTCATGGCGCGCGACCGCGTCGAGGCTGGCGATCTGGATCCAGACAGGCTGTAACGTTTCCAGCCAGACCCCTTTGCGCCGCGTGTGTTGGTCTGTCGCCTCGACTCCGTCGTCCAGCAGTGCGATGCGGTCGAGCCGTTCCGCATCGAGTAGTGCTAGCCAGCGCGCCGGAGTACCGGAGCTGGAGTGATCGCGCACCAATGCTTCGAGAATCAGTCGCGCCTCCGCGTCGGCTTTCGCCGCGATCAGATGCCGTGCCAGCGCGACTCCCCGATCACCGTAAGTGGGATCCGCCGACGGAAAATTGCGCCACAGCATCTTCAATCGATCGTGCACGCGGTGATCGCTGCAGCACTGGATCCCGAACTGAAAGAGTCGGTCCCGCATCGCCACCGAATGGCGCAGCAGGATTTTGGAATCCATGGAGAGCAGCAGGTTCACCCCGTCGCTCAGCGCTTGGGAGTCGAAGGTATTCTCCTTCCCGTGCAGGATGACAGCCTGCGCGGCGCGAAGTGGAACGACGAGCCGTGACAGCGCCTCGGGCAGATCCGACATCGATTTGTCGAACGCTGCCCGAAAACTCGGGCTCTCCAACAAGCCGAGCAGCAGCGCAGGCCGATCGTCTTCTCCAAACAGCTCGGCGATCAACTGCAATACACGCCGCATCTGTGCGCTCGAAACCTTTTCGAACTCGATGCGCTGCAAGCCCTGCGAAAGAGCTGCGGTGGCCTCCGTTGGCGAAACGGACTGATTGATCTTTTCGAGGAAGAGCAACACGTACTCGATGTCAGCCGAGAAACGAATGACCCCCGCAAGAAGCTTCGCGGCGGCGGCCGGCTCCAGGCGATCAGTGGCGGCGAGCACGTTTCTGCGCTCCACCTTGCCGAGCAGGTGAAGGCACACGCCGCGATGGATCGGCTCGCGCACACCATTGAGCAGCAGATCTTCGTTGGCGTTGATCTTCAGCCGCAGGTCTTTGCGATGAGCGCGGAGGAAAGTGAAGTGTTCGCGGAGCGCGGCGATTTCTTGCTTTCCGAGCGGCTCTTCGGTGTTCGCATCGAGATCGATCGATTCGGTCCGCTTGGACAAGACTTTCGCGGCACGGTTCGAAGGCCTTCGTCCACCTCGGCCGCGGCCTTTCCCAGCGCGGCGACCGCCCTGGTCCGACGGCTTGCTGGCAGTATCGGGGCTGGCGGTTTTGGGGTCTGCCGAGGCATCCGAAGGCTTCGGTCCTCGCCTCCTACGCCGCCGACGTTTTCGCGGGCTGGCGTCAGGCGGCTCTGTCCCGTTGGGTGAATCCATGCTGAATGTCCATCTCGCTTTGGCTCGGCGCGGCCGTGGGCCGTTCCATGTTAAGTACGAAATTTCAAGGAGACATCGCATTCCCTCCTATCCCAATCGACCAGCACAGCCTGGTCGCACTGTTTTCCTATTCCCAGAAGACCAGCGTGCCCCATTCTTCTCCCCAGCCAGCCAGCGCCTGACTGGGCAGCGCGAGCGTGGCAAAGGCCACCAGGATGAGCGTGAATAGAAAGCGCATGACGTCCTCCTCGGGCCGGAGGGTAGTGCAAACAGCCGCCCCTTTTAGTCCAGAGGGGGTCTATCTGCGGCGCGAGCTGCGGCTCGAGATCGAAGAGCTGAA
>JAPYTP010000370.1 GCA_029941885.1 Myxococcota bacterium | reverse complement strand
GATCTCGCCGGCGCGTTCTCCGTCCGCAGCCTCGAAGTTCACGTCCGTATTTTGGCTGCGGAGCACCACCGAGACCTCGACCGCCTCTCGACCGCGGTTGACGGCGGAGAGTTCGAAGCGGTGGTGGGCCTGGCCACCAACGCACTGTGAGTTCCGGTTGACGTAGGCGACGCTCACGTCTCCCGCCTGTCTCTGATCTCGGAGCAAGCCGGGTTCGTGGAGCATGACTGTGGTGGCAC
The DNA here is from genome assembly GCA_029941885.1 of Myxococcota bacterium. Classification (GTDB taxonomy): domain Bacteria; phylum Myxococcota_A; class UBA9160; order UBA9160; family UBA4427; genus UBA4427. Next base: position 3,667 of record JAPYTP010000370.1, on the reverse strand, counting down.
CGGGTCCCGGCTTTCCTCGAATGAAGTTGTCGAGAAACGCTGGGAAGTCCGCCGTAGTCACCTTGCCGTCGCAGTTGCTGTCCGTTCCGCGTCCGGAATCCATCCCCAATTTGAAGTCGGGGAAGAAATGCAGCGAGAAATCCGAGACAGTGGTCACGCCGTTCTGGTCGAAATCGCCGTCGCAGGCGTTGCCAAAGCCGTCCTGGTCGCTGTCACAGCTGCTTAATCCCGAGTTTTGGAGCTCTGTGCAGTTGTCGCTCTCATCGAGCACACCATCTCCGTCCGTGTCAATTGGCACGGGTTGTATCTGTCGATCTGGTATGGGGTTAAGCGGCGCCGGGATGGGGAGCGTCGGCGCAGCGGCCGCGTCGATGGGCGAAAGCGTGATGGCAATGGCCACAGCCGCCAGTGGACTCATCAGAAGGGTGTTCTTCAGCGTTGTCAAAATTGCCATGGCGATCTCCTTGTTGTTGCGCCCCCGGATCGAGGGCGTGTTGGAGTAACGTTCTACGAGGAGTGAAAACGGTTCACCCAGCCCTGACGGGGATTGGCAACGAGAAGACAATTGTCGAACGAATCCGCGATCCCATCGCCATCCTGGTCGGGCATTGGTAGGGCCTCGGCCGCAGCGACTACCGTGCTACTGAGGCCAGGACGGGCCCCGACGGGCACTACGGCTGCGACCGAACCGGGTACGCCGACCAAGACGCCAGGACTGAGGCCGAGTTCAGCCCCCGCGGCGCCACTGCTGAGGAAGAGACTCGCAAGGCTCAGGGTCGCGATGGATTTCTTCATTGGGTTTTTCTTCGACGCAAGGGCGTGCGCGGGGTGACCGGCCACGCTTTCTGGGAGACGAGAGAGTTCGGGTGGTGTTCCATCGTGATCCCACCAAGGGAGCAGTGCTGAGCGAGTTGCCATGATTGCCGTGGCACGCGCCGCTCGCTGTGAAGCGCTTCACACCGACAAGAAAAGGTTCGTTCGGTCCAAAAGGCGGCGATCTGACAGACCCGGTCAGTCGCGGAGCGCCAGCACGTAAGCTTGGCGCGCAGGCCAGTGCCTGAACAGACGGTTGTCCGATAGAGCTCGCTGGCAGGCACCTTCGAGGTACGGCCTGACACAGGCTTGAGGGCCTCCTCGAACGAAGCCTGCGCAGGCGCCGCAGCGCACAGGGCAAAGACCGCTGCCACGGCGGTAGTAACGTTAACTCGGATCAACAGGGCGTTTGTTGCGCTCATGGTCAATTCCCTTGCGGTCTTCGACTGCTTCGATGCCGAAAGATGCAGTTCGCGTTCTCGAACAAGTGACGACCACCGTCATTTCGAATGGGAATATCTCGTGACTGGAGCCGCGACGCTGTGAAGCACTTCACAGAGGGCGACCCGAAACCCGATCGGCCTAGCAGGAGCATTCTCCTCACCAGGAAGGAGAACGAACCGCGAAAGTGCCGCGTTCGGGCCGAGCAGATCGTCTGCCGGCTCGAGGAGTCGGAAGCACTCGCCCTCGGCCGTGATGATGCCTGCGCGATGGCTCGTCGCTGTCTCGCAGGTGATTACAGCGGCCGGCGCGAGACCGAGTTCGCGCGACGAGTTCGGCTCTTCGAGAGCGAGATTTTCGGGCGGACAGCGGGCGTCGACTGCGTCGCAGGCGGATGTCGGCTCAACGAGTGCGATGTCAGCTCCTGCAGGGAGCTAGCAGCCGGGCTGGAGCGAGCGTCGCGGGGAAGGCGGCGGCCTCGCGAAAGGACTTGACGAAGCGTTGGTCCAACGAACTGTGAAGCAGTTCACAGGTAGTGCCGTGCCAGCCGGCTATCCACTGGGTCAGATCGACACGGCCCACGGATTGCCGAGGCAATCGCGATGTTGGAGGGCAACCCGATGAAGGTGGTGATGTTAGCTGGCGTGTTCTGTATGGCGATGATCGCGGCCGGCCTAGTTCTCTACTCCGATCCCGCCGCTGATCACACTCCGCTTGCGGCTGTTACAACCGTGGAAGAGGCGCCAGAGTGCACCGATGCCTCGGATATCCTGGAGGCGGTCCGGGCCGAAGTGAAGAGAGAGATTGCCGACCCGGAGAAGAGCTCCTACCAGGTGATGCGCGAGTTGACGACCCGCGCGGTGCAGAGCTTCCACGACGCGCTGGCAGACGAGGAACGCTTCAGTGAACTCCGGCTCTGCCGAGTTGCCGAGGGTGACTGTCGCGAGATCGAGGGCGACGCGCTGGCGGCGGTACTCGCCTGGCCGTTCCGAGACGAGCTCTTCAACGATGTCCAAGGGCTCGCGGAGCTCCGCGAGGCTTACGGGTCGAGTGAGCTCGAACGGCTCCTCCACGAGGAGATCGACGAGGCCTACTCTCGCTCCCCCGATGCTGTCGAGCGGATCGTGGCCCTGGCGCTGCTCGAGTCCAGGCAGTCGAGTGATCCCCGACCCCTGAGGCCCGGTGTCTTCAGCGACTTGTCGGAGCGGCCTGCAGCCGAGGCAATGCTGCTTCTGACCCATTACGAGCGCGCGCCCGTGCACGACATGGGTGTGGTACAGAGCATCGCGCGGATTGCCAGTGAGCCCTCTGTGGAGCCGGAGCTCCGACGGCGTGCCTTGCGATCGTTGGGCTTCGCGGAAACGGCCCAGGAACTCGGTCGCGCGATCGAGCTCTTCGAGGCGGACGGACTGCTCACTCGCCAGTCGGCGCTCACGACGGTGGCGCCAGCCCTTGCGCGTTGCGGCATCGCCTGCGGATACGAGTTCGAAGCCCTGGCCCGCGGCCAGAATCCGGCTGGGCGCCTGGCAGCCCTCTGGGCGGCGGCCCGGCTGGACGCGGCGATCCGCGATCTCGTAGTCGATGGAATCGCCGAGGCGCTCGGCGGGCACGAGTCGCTCACGCACGAGGAGCACGATCAGCTTGCATATCTGGATCGTGTCACCAGTCGATAGGGACGTACCGCGACGAACAGGAGAAATGCAATGCGGAAAAAATGGAGGCAGACGATCTGGGTCGTGGTCAGCGCGATCCTGGTGATGGTCACCGGAAGTCTCGTCCGGTCTAGAGGCGGTGAGAGTCCCGTGGATCGCGGCGCCGAGATGGGCCATTCCACGCCGGATGCCCCGCTAGCTGCTGCGACGCACGTCCGACCAGCGGCGACGAGCGGCCGCGCCGCGATCCCCGAGTCGGAACCTGCGAAGACGGACTCGCCCGCCAAAACGGTCGCGCCTCCGGTGCCCCCGGACCCCGGGGACACAGCTCACCAGGTCATCGAGTCGCGGCAGCGGGACTTCCCGGATACGCCCGTCGGCCGCCAGCTCGAGCACCACATGATCGCGACCGAGGGAATGGGGCCCAATGCCGAAGCGTTCTACCAGGAATCGCTCGAAGCCCTGCGCGAAAACCCCTGGGAGGCCACCAAACTTCTGGCCAACGCTTACCACGAGATGGAAGAGGAGCGCTATCTGGATCGGTGGAAGGTCGTCGACACTCTCGCCGAGCTGGCCACATACGAGGCGCTCGGCGTGCTCTCGGAAATTGCCGACCAGCCCGTGCCGGAGGAGTCCCTGAAGGAAGAAGACGGCTTCAGCGCGAAAGCCGAGGAGCAGATGATCCGGAGCGCGGCGATCGCAGGGATCGAAGACCTCGCGGCGCGCGGCGTATTGGAAGCCGAGACAGAGCTCTTCAGGCT
>JAPYTP010000369.1 GCA_029941885.1 Myxococcota bacterium | reverse complement strand
GATTGTGATTCCGGGGGTCGCGGGTTCAAATCCCGTTGTCCACCCCAAAGAACCCAATGATTCTAGATATTTAGAACCCCTCATGTGAACTCGGGGCAAACTCGGGGCAAGCTTATCGAGTCCGAATAGTTTCGACGACGTACAGGAGGTTGCCCCAGGCGATCCCGCCAGCCTACGTGAGAGAAGACTTTCTTGGGCTGAGTTGATGAAGCGGGTTTTCCGCGAAGATGTTCTGCGGTGCAAGAAATGTGGAGGAAGAGCCGCGGTCATTGCTGCGATCGCCCAGCCCAAGGGGGTCGAGGCGATCCTTGTGTGCCTCGGGCTCGCCGTCCGTGCGCCACCCCCCACCCCCGCGCGGCAGATCCCGTTCGACCTGTAAGGGACTCCCGTTCGATTCCTTCCGGCACAGCTGCGTACATCGACCGCTCACCGACCGCTCGCCGGCAGGGGCAGAGCGCGACCCGGCGAAAATTTGGCAATTTCAGCCGCCGTGACCGGCCCAGCTCCCACCCGCCACTTGGATTGAGCGTCGCGGATAGACCCCCTTTGGAATAAAAGGCCGGCTGTTTGCACTATCCTCCCGCCCGGCCGCGCAGGGGAACGCGAACGAGAGCTTCGAGAACATGAAGCGCCTCGCAGAAGTCTCGCAGGTGCTCGGGGAATGGCCAGATCGAGCGGGCCTCGAAGAACGCCTCGCCACGCTCGCCGGGACCGAGCGGCTGCAGCTTGCCCAGGCAATCGAGGCCCAGCGCGGCCATTTTCTATCGGATGGAGTGGCACCTGGGCTGGGATCTGCCTCGGCGGCGACGCCGGGAATCTTCGCGGCATAGGTCTTGGCGCGAGGTATCAGCGTTCGGCGTGGCCGCTCAGCAGTGGTGCGAGCTAGTCGAATGGCGTCGAGTCCGTAGCCGTCATCAGCGATCGCGGGACCGGCCGACCGCGCGGCTTCGCATTCGTAGGGAACGAAATCCCAGAGAATGTGGCTGAACCCTCTGGCCGCGAAAATCCAGGGCCCGGGTGTCGGGCGTCACCCTGCTACCTACGCGCTGCCTTGTGAGCCCGGCTTGGTGATCGCTCGCGAGAGGTTCAGAATTTGGTAGAGGCTGATGAACATCATTGCAACAACCTGTTTGCCTTCGCCAGCCTGCCAGTCCGCTTTCGATTGAACCTTCACGGACAGACCGCCGTCTTCGACTTGTAGGCCCTTCGTCTGGACCGCCTCCGGTAGCTGCAGGGCTCCTTGCGCATTGGCTCCGATCTCCGAAAGGTGCTGATAGCGCTTTGCCTTCGGCTTGAGGCGCAGGCGGAATACAGTGGCCGACTTGGTCTTGGTCTTGCGCTTCTTCTTGCCGCTGCGACTCGTTGCCCAGCGACTTCGCTCCTGAAACCTCTCCACCACCTCGACCAGAAATGCGGTCCCATCCAAGAAGCGGCCTTCCAGCTTGAGCCAGGTGTCGGTGTAGTACTTGACCGTCCAAGCGCCGGACTCCCCCTTGTGGGAGAACTTCTTCTTGACGTTCGGCCGCGACAGAACGAGTTGAACGCGCATGCGGGACTCAGGCGCCATATCGGTCTGGAGCAGCTGCAGGAGGCCTTCGAGCAGTTCGTAACGTCGGTCTTCAGTGTTCAGCTTACCGAGCTTTAGCCTCATCACGACACACGGCACTGCGACAACAAAAGCGAAGCCTGCCAAGGCTAGGCCAATGGGATGCCCTTCGAGCACAATCGAGAGGATGACTCCGGCTAAGCAGAGCAGGGTAAAGACACTGCTTAGGATGAACCACATCTTGCCCTTCGCTTCGAAGGTCTTATCGAGGGCTCTCAGGTCGTCCACGTCCGCGAACACCTGCCCGGGTTGCCCCGAGTGCTGATAAACTAGACTCCATAGGAACTTGGCTTCGTTTTTCAGTGCCATTAGCGATCGCTCCCAACGGCGCCGGGCCGAAGGCCGTCCAGCCTCCCACTCAGCGCCCCCTCAAGTACGTCCACCGCCAGGTGGACGCCATTCACGTAGTTCGGCGGCAGCCGCTTCCGAACGCCTGTCTCCAGTTGGCCCAGAACTTCCCGAGCTCGGGCAGCAAGATCCCCCTCGGCGACTTGCTCGCTCTGAGTGAGGCGCCGCGCCTGCCGGTCGTACAAACGCGCTCGCGGAAATGCCAGCAGGGGAGTGCCTGTCGCACGCGTCTCGTGCACGGTGTGGTAGCCCCCCGCCCCAATCAAGAGATCGACACCCGGCATGCATTCGAGCAGAGGCCAATGCGACAGCTCGAGCCCCGGACCCACAGCGAGAACCCGGATGCCTGGACCGAGTTCGCCCTGAAGCCGAGTCGCCCGCTTTCGGGTCTCGGCCACTTCTTCGGGCGTCCCGCAACCCAGTACGACCACGCCGGGGCCGTCGCTGGGAGTGAGTCCCAGCCCGGCCCGGGCAGACTCTCGGTCTAGTAGCTCTTCCGCATCGCGCACGAGCCAAGGTGCTGTCCGGACGCAGTGGGGTAGATCCGCGAGAGGACCGTGTTCGCCGGGTGCGAAGACCGTATCGAAGTGCCTCGCAAACTCGCGTAGGGAGAAGCGCTCGGCGTACACCGTCGACAGGTCTCGATGCACCCAGAACTTCGGGTAGGACAGCGACGGCAGAACCGCAGCCAGCTCGCCGAGCAGGCCGCGTGGGAAGGTGTCCACCACGAGAGCGTCCCAGTCGCGGTCGAGTAACTCGTGCACTCGCGCAAGGACTGCGGGCTTTGCCTGATCCAAGCCGATGGCTTCGAAGGTGCCTAAGTTGCCGAGTTCATCGCGCAGCCCCGCTTGTCCAGCGTGCGGACTGTTGCAGAGTAGATGAACATGTAGGCCTCGCAGCGCGGCGGCCCGCCCCAGAGCTAGGCTGCGCGCAAGGTGCCCCCAGCCGCCGCCCAGGGCATAGATGAGGATCCGCCCCCGCACCCTCAGCTAGCCCCCATGTCCTGCTCGAAGCCCTCGTCTCCCTCGTTTTGGAAGCTCTCCGAGTCGGCCTCGGTAAAGTCGTTTCTATCGTGGTCATGGCGGGAGTGGTGATCGTGGCCCCAGTGCCCGTGACCGTATCTCCCGTAACCGTTGTAGTAGCCATAGCTGTAGAAGTACGGGTCGTCGTTCCGCCAATAGCGGCCGCTACGAGAGCGGCTTCGGTAGTCCCGGCCCGCGACTCCCCTGGCGCATTGCACGCACACTAATTGGCTTTCCAGGTCCTTGCGATGCTTCTCACAGATCGTCTTCTGACACATGTCGCAGGTGAAGACCCCCTGCTCCTGGCAGGCATGCTTGAAGAGAAAGCCGGCGTTTTCGGAACAGGTGGACATCAGGGCATCGCCTCCGATAGCTGGAAGTAAAGACCGAAGCGCTGCGCCCAGTCGAGATCGTCGAAGCCGAGGCAGGCGAAGGCCAGAGCGTTCACCGGGTCCTTCGTGTAGTAGAGCGTCACGTCGCTGGCTGTGCGTAGCGAAGTCTTTCCATCCTTGACCTTCACCTTGAAGACATCCAGCTCTGAGCGATCGCGTGCAACCCAGCCGTAGTCCCGTCGCTTGAGCTTCAGGATCAATCGGTCAGCGGCGTCGAGTAGCTTGTAGTCACCATCCGCCTGCCGCTTCAGAGAGAAGTCGGTCGATTCCTGCTCCGCATCCTTGACCTTGAGCTTTTCGGCGCCTCCCTTGACGTAGGCGAGGACGCTGTCGTCGGGCCCTTTGATCTTGACCTTCGTCGCGTCCTTGAGCGAGAGGCGGAACAACTCATTGTTCGAGCCGTCAACCACCTTCGCGCCGCCGTCCTTGGGCTTGACTTTAAACTGAGTCTCGCCACTCCCGTCCTTGATTCCCACAGTCCCGCTGTTGGTGGCTGCCGCCGCGCCTCCAGCGTCAAGGCTGATGCCACAGGCCAATAC
>JAPYTP010000368.1 GCA_029941885.1 Myxococcota bacterium | reverse complement strand
CCACTGTAGTGGGTAGAAGCAACTCTGCCTCGAACGATCGACGGTCCACTTCAGAAGCAGCGGCCGCCGCAACCGGCCCAGCTCCCACTCCCCGCGTGAATTGAGCGCCGCAGATAGACCCAATCTGGACTAAAAGGCCGGCTGTTTGCACTATCCTCCCTAGAGGCGTACCAATGGTGTTTCGCACAATGAAAATCGCGGTAGGAGTACTGCTGACGATCGCTCAACTGCTGATGGTCCTGGCCCTCTGGAGTAACGATGCTCCGCAGTTCATCTACGTCGCGTTCTAGTCGCCCTCGCAGGAACATCCGCCGTCGTACGGCAGCCGGACTTTCTCCTCTACTCCTCGTACTCGCCTGCGGCGAGGCTGAAGAGCGCAGCTGCCTCCCGCCCCTGTTCGAGCAAGGCATGCGACTTCACGATGCCGATGGCGCGAGTCTGTTCGATCTGGGCCAGATACCCTGCCGCGCTTCTTCGCCGCGAATGACGCAAGCGTCGATCGCCTGTCTGACGAAGGCGCGGCGGGTCTCGAGCCTCTGGTCGCCGCCTATCAGCAGCGGGCCGAGTATCGAGGTCTCCTGGGACAGAGGTGGACTCGCTTTCGTGAGTCGGGGGCGTATCTGCGGCTGGGCGTGCGTCACAACGCACCGAAGCTGGTCAATCGCTGGCTGCTCACTCCCGGCGACGGCCACGTGAGAGCCGCCCGCTCCATCGGGAAAAATCCTCCAAATGGGCCCCAACTACCGCTGTCAAAAAGTACTCGACGCCTTCGGCCAGACTTACGGCGAAGATTGGAAGAGCTGGAACATCTTGGCATATCTCGAACAGATCGAGCGGGAGCGTGGGATCGACGTGGTGGTCATTGACTTGCCTAGTCAACACGACCCGAGGGAGAGCTGTTATAACGCGCGCCAACCCGCGAGTGCGGATCTGGCCTATCGGCGCTGGCTTCGGGATCAAACGAGTTCTCGAGGACTCGAACTCTGGGATCTACACGATCTCCTCTCCGAATCGCAGTTCGAAGATTCGGTTCACCCGACGGAGTCGGGCCACCAGAAGATCGCCGGCTCGCTCACCCGTCGACTTGAAGTCCGCATGGCAAAGACGTTGGGTGCCAATTCCCTTCCCAAACTGCACACCGCCTCCAATACACTCGGACCTGGGGAGTAGCCCGTGAGTCGCGCGCTCCTTCCCTTGCTGTTGTTCGTCGTGGCGGCAGCATACATGCGGCTTGGGCTCTTGATTCCGATCGAGTGGACCGACGAGGGTGTGATCGTCTATCCGATCTGGCGGGTCGCCGAGGGGGAGCTTCCCTATCGGGACTTCCAGCAGATCTACATGCCATCGCTCTTCTTCCTCGGCGGCCTCCTGCTCCGGATCTTTGGCAGCGACCTGGCCGTCCTGCGCTACTTCCTTCTGGCGGTCAAAGCTGCGACCTGCGTGATGGTCTATCTCTCCGCGCGGCGAATCGCGCGGCCACCCTTCGCGGCCATCGCATTCGTGCTCGCCGTCGCCCTCATGGGCCTCGTGTGGCCGATCTCGACCACGCCCTACGCGAGCCACTTCGGCACTCCACTCTGCCTCGCGGGTCTGCTCCTTTTCTTGGCCTGCCAGAAACGCTTCCTCATGGGGTGCGCGGTGGCGGGACTCTGCTTTGGGCTCGCGGCGACGTTCAAGCAGACCTCCGGGGCGTTCGCGTTTCTCGCGCTCTGCCTCTACTTGTTGATCGACGATGGAGACTGGAAGAGTCGACCGAGTCGAAACTTCGAAATCCTGATTCGGGCGAGTCGTTGGTTCGTGTTGCTCGTCACCGCGGCGGTCTCGGCCTTCTACCTGGCGCCCCACAATCCTCTGCCGAACCTTACGTTGTTGCTGACACCCATCCTCTTTCTGGCGGGACATCTGGCGCTGCGAGAGTTGCAAGGAGAAAGGAGTCCCGAGAATCTACTTCGCAGCTTCTTGGGAATGACCGCGGCGTCGGTGGCCTTCCTCACACCACTCGCGGGCTACGCACTCTTCTACATTTCACTCGGGCTCAGCGAGGAGTTTCTTTTCAACACCCTCACCGGAATTCCGTCGGCCGTCGACTGGTTCACCCACTATCCGATACCCAGCACCACCTTCGTACTCTGGCAGCTGGCATGTCTGGCCAGCTTCTCGACGGCCGTGATGTTGCGCGGCCACGCTGCCGTTCCGGCCGGGCGACAGCGTCGATTGGCCATTGGAAGTCTGTCGCTCGTCGCCATACTGGCGATCGGAGCACTCGCGCTAAGGGGTTGGCAGGCCCGGGCGGATGAGTGGTGGTTCTGGAGTTCCTCGGACCTTCTCATGAGCCTCCCCTTTATCCTGGTGTGGCTATCGATCGCGGAGGTCGTGCGCCTTGGCCAGGCCGGTGCGACGAGTGCGTCATCGAGCGAGCGCCGCGGCTTCTTGCTCTTCGCTTGTTACGCAACAATGGTGATTCTGTGGCTCTACCCCGCGGCGGATATCTGGCATGTCGTGGGGGTGTTGCCGAGTTGCATACCCCTGCTCGCGTATTGGTTCAGTCGCCTTTGGCAACTGCCCGGAACAAACGATCGAGAGTTGCGGGTTTGGCATCTGCGAGCCGGAGCCCTGATCGGCGTTTTCGTTCTCGCCCTTGTAATTCCTCCGGTGCGCGATTTGTTGTGGGAGCGGGGAGCAAAGCCCGCGTTCAAGCAGTCTCTTCCCCGGGCATCCGGCATCGTGGGGGACTCAGCGCTCTACTCTCCGACTCGAAGCGGCGGGAAGCTGGTTCGCTATCTCACCGAGGAGGAGCGAAGCGACGAGCCGATCTACATCCTCTCTGCAAAGTCCCTAATCTATTTCCTCACCGATCGAGTGTCACCGGTGCAAGAGTACGAGTACCTCCTCTACTTGACGGCGCACGATTTCATTCGGGAGGACAAGGCCCGGGAGCTGATCGACGAGGCCCGGCTGATCCGCCGGCTCGATGAGGTGCGTCCTCTGATCATCGACGATCAGTTCGACGAACACGCTGAAAGTGTCAAGCTCATGTTCCCGCGACTCGCGGAGTTCATCCGCAACCACTATCAGCTGGAGGCGGAGTTCGGGAGGTTTCAGGTGCTTCGCCGGGGTGAGCGGAATGCGAATCCCTGAGTACGGCTCGTGAAAAAGACCTATGCTCTTATCCCATGCAACTTGCCGAACCCCGATTGGACGAAGTGCGTTGGGTCGACCTGCCCTCGAACCGAGATGAGCGCGGAGTTCTGACCTCGATCGAGAGCGAGCAGGACGCACCCTTCCCGATCAAGCGAATCTTCTATATGCATCATGTAGTCTCGGATCGCGGTGGGCACGCCCACATGGACACCGATCAGGTGGTCGTCGCCCTGGCGGGCGAGTTCGAGATGGCGCTCAGCGACGGGAAAGCCTCGGCGACCTATCGGATGGACGACCCCACTCGGGGTCTCTACGTGTACGTCGTCAAGAAGCGAAGTCGTCGTCCATCGATCGTTTGATCCAGCACGAAGTCGTAGCTCCATACGTGGTTGGGGTAGAGAGCACGATCAACATCAACGCCTCCTACGACACATCGGCCCTGCTGTTCGTCATTGTATCCCGTCAGCAGCCTAGTATAGACGCGTCCTCGTCGGGAAGGCTTCGCAGCCCCAGGCTGGGTTTTTCTAACGGTTAGTGGCAAGCAGCATATGGAGCGAAACTTCAGCCGTTCGTTTTCAAGACTTACGACTGCGGCAGCCAAGAAGGGCGTTCGTCCCCTGAACTTGCATTGCACCCGACACACGTTCGCATCGATGGCTCTTGAGTCGGGGCGGAACATTAAATGGGTCGCCGATATTCTCGGTCATTCGGACCCGACCATAACGCTACGAACCTACGCCCATGCTATACATAGGGATGATGACGACTTGGGATTCCTGACAAAAGC
>JAPYTP010000367.1 GCA_029941885.1 Myxococcota bacterium | reverse complement strand
TGAGCAGAGAGGGCATCTGGTCGATCGCGAACATCTTGGCGTTGTAGAGGCTCGTATCGACGGGAGAATCGGCGGCGTCGACGAATCCGATAACGAGTATACCCCAGCTCAGATTCGCATCGATCTTGCGCTTGAGCTGCGCGGCGCGTGGACCCGACCCTACGATCAAGACATTGCGCGTATTCCGACCCACGCGGCGGGCAGTACGCAGCGCCGCGTAGACGACGAACCGGGTTACGGACAGGGCGATACCCTGGGCGACCGCGCAGATGAAGGGAAACTCGCGGCTGAGGGGCACTTCGGCCGCAAAAGCCATCGCACCCAGGATCATGGCGACGACGCAGCCCGACACCAGCAGTCGACGCGCAACATCCCAGAAGCCCAGCGTTCGCACGGAGGAATAGACGTCGAGCTGCTGAAAGGTGAAGGGCCACACGAGACAGACTGTGAGAGCCATCAGAAGCATCGACCCGCTCGCTTCTGCGAAGGGGTCGACCATCCCACTGACCTCGGGCCACTGCAGCAGGGTGATCAGGATGGCCGCACTCAGTACGACATCCAGCGACATCAGCAGCGACGAGGTGAGTTTTCCGTTGTTGCGCAGCATCTGCAGTCCCACTTCCTCGGTCCCTGACCCACTGATCAGGAAAATCCCTTAACCTGTCCGACTTGTCAGCCCGGGGCAAAACAACCAGCATCTAAGAGAGAAGTGCCCAGCCAGAGAAAAAGGGTATTTTCGAGCATGCCGATTATACGGCGATCGAATCGATGGGCGACCCATCATTCGACGGATTTTCGGAACAAAGACAATAGTTTGTCACGAAACCTTCAATTGTATGATCCGCTCGCCCGGTCGATAGCCAGGAACTGTTCGATCCAGGCACTCCTTACAACCCCTGACACCGAATCAGGTATTCACCCGAATCGATGGACCTGGATTAACACTAACGAACCTGTGTCAACACTGATGCGATCCGCACTCCCCGTCCATTGGGAACTGATGCTCAAGCTCGACATTCGGGGGCCGAACGAGTGCAGGATGGGCACAGTCCGGTCGCTTCCCTGCGAGGAAGGTCACGCTGCGCGAGTGCTACTGTGATGCCGCTCCGGTGGCAGGAGACCTCCATGATTTCCCAGACCTGGCTCGTAACCGGCGGGGCCGGCTTCATCGGCTCGAATTTCGTCCGCTGGGCGCTCGAGCATCGGCCCCAGGTGCGAATCGTCGTGCTCGACAAGCTCACCTATGCCGGGAGTCTCGAGAACCTTCGAGATCTTCCAGGGGACCCAGACACCGGCCGCTACGAGTTCGTGAAGGGCGACATCGCGTCGACCGCCGACGTCCGCGCCTCCTTTGAGTCTTTCGCTCCGACCGCGGTCCTCAACTTTGCTGCGGAATCGCACGTCGACCGGTCGATCGATGGCCCCCGCGCGTTCATCGATACCAATCTCGTCGGCACCTTCGAACTCCTCGAAGCCGCCCGAATGCGCTTCGCTGAGCTTCCGGAGGGCGATCGGGGGACGTTCCGCTTCCTGCACGTGTCGACCGACGAGGTCTACGGAACGCTGGGTTCGGAAGGCTATTTCACGGAGGAGACACCCTACGCACCTAACTCGCCCTATTCCGCCTCGAAGGCGGGTGCCGACCTGCTCGTGCGTGCCTACCACCGGACCTACGGGCTCCCGACGATCACGACCAACTGCTCGAACAACTACGGTCCGCTCCAATATCCCGAAAAGCTGATTCCCCTGATCGTGCTCAATGCAATCGAGGGCAAACCGCTGCCGATCTACGGGGACGGCGGGAACGTCCGGGACTGGATCTACGTCGAGGACCATTGCGCAGGAATCACCCGTGCGCTCGAAGCCGGAAACGTCGGTGAGCAATATGCCTTCGGCGGAAAGAGCGAACGTTCGAACCTCCAGGTCGTCGAGGGAATCTGCTCTGCCCTCGAGTCGCTACGACCTGCCAAGCTGAACCCAGCGCTCAAGAGCAAGGGAATCGACAGCTATCATGAGCTCATGAGCTTCGTCGAAGATCGTCCGGGCCACGACCGTCGCTATGCAATCGACGCATCCAAATCCGAACGTGAACTCGGCTGGCAACCCGCCTACGATTTCGAGGTCGCACTCGAGAGAACCGTCGCCTGGTACCTCGAACACGAGGTCTGGCGCGATGCCATTGCGGCCGAAGGCGATGAAAGATCACGACAGGGGCTCGCGACTGCAACTCGGGGCGAACCCGAATCGGATCTCTCCAGGGCGGCCTCCATCCCCGAGATCTCGGAGGAGGGATCATGAAAGGCATCCTACTGGCGGGCGGGTCCGGAACCCGCCTGCTGCCGGCGACCGGCGGCGTGTCGAAGCAGCTGCTGCCGATCTACGACAAGCCGATGGTCTACTACCCCCTCTCTTCGCTGATGCTGGCGGGGATCCGGGACATCCTGCTGATCTCCACGCCCCAGGACACACCGCTCTTCGAGCACTTGCTCGGCGACGGCAGCGATTTCGGCGTCCGAATTCAATACCGGATCCAGGACAAGCCGGAGGGCATCGCCCAGGCCTTCTTGATCGCGGCCGATTGGATCGACGAGCACCCTGTCGCGCTGGCGCTCGGTGACAATATTTTCTACGGACACGGCTTTCCGGATTCGATCCGTCGGGCTGCGACACTGGAATCGGGCGCGACGGTAATCGGATATCACGTCCAGGACCCGGAGCGCTACGGTGTCGTCGACTTCGCCAGTGATGGCCGGATCCTCTCGATCGAGGAGAAGCCGGCGAAACCGAAGTCGAACTACGCGCTGACTGGGCTCTACTTCTACGACGATCAGGTCGTCGACATCGCGCGCAGCCTCACGCCCTCGCCGCGAGGGGAGCTCGAGATCACGGACGTGAACCTCGCGTACCTCGAGCGAGGCACGCTCCATGTCGAATTACTCGGGCGCGGCGTCGCCTGGCTCGACACGGGGACGCACGAGTCGCTGCTCCAGGCGGCCAATTTCATCCAGGCGGTCCAGGAGCGCCAGGGACTTCGCGTCTCGTGCCCCGAAGAGATCGGCTGGCGAAACGGTTGGATCGACGCCGACGAATTACGCGAGCGTGCGCTGCGCCTCTCGAAGAACCCCTACGGCGAGTACCTGCTGCAACTCGTCGCGGAAGCGGAACGCGACGCGAAAAAGGCCTGATCCTCGGGCTCAGCGCTTCGCCAGGGTCTCCTGCCAGGCCCAGGCATCTCGCAGTGCGTCCTCGATATCTCGGGTCGCCTTCCAGCCCAGCAGGCGCTCGACCTTCTCGCAATGCGCGTAGATCTGCTCGATGTCACCCGGACGTCGCGGGCCGACCCGGTAGTCGACAGAACGACCCGTCGCTCGTTCGAAGGCCTCGAGTGCTTCCTTGACCGAGGTCCCACGCCCGGTCCCGACGTTCAAGACTTCGAGAAGCGGCGCCTCCGGCTGCCCCGACATCCACGCCAGGCTCTTCACGTGTGCGGCCGCGAGGTCGAGCACGTGGACATAGTCACGGACGCAGGTGCCGTCGGGCGTATCCCAATCGTCGCCATGGATCTGGATGGGGCCCCGCAGTCCGGCCGCACTCTGCAGGATGACCGGAACGAGATTCTGCGGATCTCCGAGAGGCAACTCGCCGATCCGAGCCGACGGATGTGCGCCGATCGGATTGAAATAACGCAGCAGCGTGACTCGATGTGGGGCCGCCGAAGCGACGAGGTCCCGCAGCATCGTCTCGCAGATCTGCTTGGTCGAACCGTAGACCGATGCGGGTTCGGCAACCGGCGTTTCTTCCGTCACAGGCAGAACCGCCGGCTGACCATACACCGTGCATGAGGACGAGAAGACGAGGTCACGAACGCCAAATTCGCCCATGACCTCAAGCAGCGTCACGAGGGATCCCACGTTATTGCTGTAATAGAG
>JAPYTP010000366.1 GCA_029941885.1 Myxococcota bacterium | reverse complement strand
CCCATCGGTCGTGCGGGCCGCTGCGCGGCCCTCGGGGCGCAGGGCGAGACTAGCGGAATCCGTCGTCACCGGTGCTCGAGACAGCGGCGCGTTAGACTCCGAATCGCGCCGCCCGCGCCCGGCAGAGAAGATCGGAAGCCACCCTGAGTACGCCAGCCTCGACCGCGGATTCCCTGTCCGCCGCAACACCCCGCGCGACGCCCGCACAAAAGGCTTCCCCCGCCGATCCGACGACCGCGTCTACGGACGAAACCGCCCGACGACGACCGCGAGGAAAGAACCTCCAACCGCTTCGGGGACTGCTGCCCTTCGTCCTGCGCTACAAGGCCGTCGTCCTCG
The DNA here is from genome assembly GCA_029941885.1 of Myxococcota bacterium. Classification (GTDB taxonomy): domain Bacteria; phylum Myxococcota_A; class UBA9160; order UBA9160; family UBA4427; genus UBA4427. Next base: position 3,594 of record JAPYTP010000366.1, on the reverse strand, counting down.
CGGCCTTCGTCGCGTTGATCGCCTCGACCTCGGTCATGCTCTTCGTACCGCTCACCGTCCGAAACGTGATCGACGAAGGATTCTCGACCGAGAACGCCGCGGTGATCGATCAATATTTCGTGGCACTGATGGGCGTCGCCCTGCTGATGGGAGTCACGAGTTCACTTCGCTTCTTCCTCGTATCCTGGATCGGCGAACGAGTCGTGACGGATCTGCGCGCCGCGGTTTTCGACCACGTCGTCGGACAGAGTCCCGCGTTCTTCGAGAAGAACCACACCGGCGAAATCCAGTCGCGCCTCACAGCGGATACGACGCTGATCAAGACGGTCGTCGGATCGACGGCATCGATCGCGCTGCGCAATGCGTTCACCCTCGTCGGTGCGGTCTCGATGTTGATCTACACGAGCGCCAAACTCTCTGCGCTCGTCCTGCTCGCGATTCCGGCGATCGCTTTCCCGCTGTTGATCTTCGGGCGACTCGTGCGGCGCCTGTCGCGCAAGAGCCAGGACACCCTCGCCGATACGAACGTATTCGCCGGAGAAGCCCTTTCCTTCGTCCAGACCGTGCAGGCCTTCACCCACGAGGATGCCGACCGCGGCCGCTACCGCAACGTCGTCGAAGTCGCCTTTCGAGCGGCTCGCGAACGCCTGATCGCCCGCGCAACGCTCACCGCCCTCGTGATCTTCCTGGTCTTCGGGTTCATCGCAGGCATCCTGTGGGTCGGCGCTCAAGGCGTCCTCGAGGGGACGATGAGTGGCGGCCTGCTCAGCCAATTCGTGTTGTACGCGCTCTTCAGCGCGATGAGCATGGCCGCGCTCACGGAGGTCTGGGGGGATCTTCAGCTCGCCGCCGGAGCGTCGGAGCGACTCTTCGAGCTGCTCTCGATCGATCCCGAGATCAAGATCCCAATCGATCCCGTCGCCCTCCCCGATCCCGGAGAGGGCCGTGTCTCCTTCGAAGACATCGAGTTCGCGTATCCCACGCGTCCCGAGGTCAGCGCGCTCGGCGACTTCTCGTTCAGCGCCGAGGCGGGCGAAACGATCGCGATCGTCGGTCCCTCTGGCGCCGGCAAGAGCACGGTCCTCCGGTTGCTGCTGCGCTTCTACGACCCGATCCGCGGACGGATTCGTGTTGACGGCGTCGACCTGCGGGACGCGGATCCGACCGACGTGCGCAAGCGCATGGCGATCGTTCCCCAGGAAACGGCCATTTTCACCGAGAGCCTGCGGGAGAATATCCGCTACGGCCGACCGGATGCGACGGACGCCGAAGTCGAACACGCCTCGGAGATCGCCCTGGTCGACGAGTTCGTTCGCAATCTACCGCGAGGCTACGACACGCTGCTCGGAGAGAACGGGATGACGCTCTCGGGCGGACAGCGTCAACGGGTGGCGATCGCCCGTGCCGTTCTCAAGGACGCACCGATCCTGCTCCTCGACGAAGCGACGAGTTCTCTCGACTCCCAGAGCGAGCGCCTCGTCCAACAGGCGCTCGAGCGTTTAAAGGCCGGACGCACGACGATCGTCATCGCCCATCGCCTCTCGACGGTCCGCGGTGCGGATCGGATCCTCGTCGTCGATGGCGGACGGATCGTCGCAAGTGGACCCCATGATGACCTGATTCGAGAGAGCGGTCTCTACGCCGATCTCGCCCGCATGCAGATCGACGCTCCCATCGGAGCCGCGGCAGACTGATCCAAGAGTCGGTCGCGCGCGGGGCGAGGCGAGGCGAGGCGAGGCGAGAAAGTCGGGGCGTCGCGAACGACCCTAGAAGATCCAGCCGGGCGAGCCCTCTTCGGGTACTTCGTGAACCCAGTGGAATTCGAATCCGTGCTTGACCGCGTAGATATGGTCCGCATCGCCGTCACCGATATGGATCAGACGCGTCGCCTCGGGAAAGCGCTCCCGGATCTCGTCGAGCTTGTGTTTGTGGCCGACGAAATCCATTTCGATCTCGTGTTTCAGCCATAGCCGCTGCTGGTCGCTGACCACCCGATCGGAGGAGGAGCCGACGATGTAGCCGAGGGATTGCGCCCGGCGAATCAGCTCGAGGGGGATCCATCCCGGCGGATCACCGACTTCGAGGGTGCCGTCGATATCGAGGCTCAGCAGGACCATGTCTTCTCCGTCTGCACGTGGGGGCTCCGGGCGAGGGGAACCATACCAAGCAAGCGCCACCCTCCCCACGCGAAGGCACCGTCCGGTGCCTGCCGGCCGGGAGGCCGGCTGGTATCCTGAACCGCGGAATCCGCTCGCAGCGCCGAGCTCACTCGAAACCAAGGAAACCGCCATGTCTGCCCCCGAACGTCTGATCTCCTCCGATGATCACGTCGATCTCGCCCATAACGCCATCAAGGCGAACCTCTCGACGAAATTTCATCCGGCCTACGACGCCGCTCTCGGAGAGTTCGGGGCGGCGATGGCAACCGTGATGAGCGCGGAGGCGAACGGACTCTGGCGCAAGCAACGGGGCCTCCCGCCTGGCGAAGTAGCGGATATGACGAGCCTCGCCGGACGCGCACATGCCGCCGCTGGCCGTGCCGGCCACACCGACCCCCAGGCGAGGCTCGAAGACCTCGACGCCGACGGAGTCGAGGCCTCGGTCATGTATTGCGAGGTCAGCGCGTTCCGATATCTCTACCTCCTGAAAGAGGGCAACCGAGAAGCCACTCGTGCCTTCAACCAGACGATGTCCGATTTTTCGGAGGTCGATCCGAACCGAATGATCGTCTCGTACCAGATCCCGATCCACGACATCGAGGGCGCCGTCCAGGAAGTAAGATGGGTCGCTGCGGCGGGCGGCAAGTCACTGCAGCTACCCGTCTTCCCCGCAGAGCTCGGTTTGCCGGACTACTGGGACGAGCGTTACGACCCCCTGTGGCAGGTGATCCAGGAGGTCGACCTTCCCGTCTGTCTACACATCGGCCTCAACACCGGCCTCGAAAGCCTCGCGCGACGCGACCCGACCCCCCAAAAGGCGATCTTCGTCGGCTCGGTCGCACTCACGACCGCCGAGCCCCTCGGCATGTTCATCATGGGGGGCGTCTTCGAACGCTTTCCCGAGCTGAGAGTGGTTTTCGTCGAGCCGGGACTGGGCTGGGTCAGCTGGTGGCTCTATATCGCAGACGACCTGCGACTGCGTCAGGGCTACGAGTTTCCCGCCCTCTCGGAACTCCCGAGTCACTACTTCCACAAGAACGTCTACCTCACGTTCGTCGACGAGCCCGACGTCTATCGTCACGCCAAGGAACGTCTCGGGATCGACAACATCATGTGGTCCTCGGACTATCCGCATCCCGTCTCGAGCTGGCCGCGCTCGCACTCGATCGTAGGCGAGATGTTCGACGGGATTCCTGGGGATGATCGGCGCAAGATCGTAAGTGGGAATGCCACTCGGGTATGGAATCTCGACGGGTAGTGCGCCCCCAAAACACGCCGGTTGCGAGACGATCCGACGATCCCGCTGCATCGCCCTAGTCGGAGAAGTTCAGTAGCCCGCGCGATCCCTGATTGTTTTCGAAGAAGTCGAAATCGATCGAGATCGCAGCGGCGAAGACGACGAGACGTTCCGCGGCAGCCCACGAACCGGATTCGA
>JAPYTP010000365.1 GCA_029941885.1 Myxococcota bacterium | reverse complement strand
GGTCGCTCACCCGCTGTGGTTCGTGGCGCTCGACGGGAGCGTCTACATCGATACCCGCGCCAATAGCCTCAAACACCGGAATATTCTCAATCACCCCCGCGTCTGCGCGGGGGTCGAAGCGGGCGAGAGCTTTCTTGAGCTTCGCGGCGTACGCATCGAAGGGGCCTGCCAGCCGATGTTGGACGCGGACGAGATCGACCGCGTCCAAGCCGCGCTCGAAGAAAAGGACCGCGCACTCGGGAGTGGCATGACCGAAATGCCCGACTGGTTTTCGAAGAACCGCCAGAAACGAAGAAGCAGAGGGGACCGGGGCATGCTTCGCATCCCGATGGGCCGCGGGTATTGCTGGGATTTTTTAGAAGTGCGCGAGCACTATTAGGCGAATCGGTGCCGAAACTCGACCGCTACGTCCCAAAAAAAGGGAGACAAAAAAGATGTTGATCGACGACATGATCATGATCAGTGTGGACGACCATGTGGTCGAGCCCCCGGATGTCTTCGAGGGTCGGCTCGCCGCAAAGTACAGCGATCGGGCCCCTCGCATCGTTCGCAAGGACGACGGCAGCGACGTGTGGGTATTCGAAGGACGGCAGATGCCCAATATCGGGTTGAACGCCGTCGCAGGCCGTCCACCCGAGGAATACGGCGTTGAACCGACCGCCTACGATCAACTTCGCCCGGGATGCTTCGATGTCAGAGCACGCATCGACGACATGAACGCCAACGGCGTGCTCGGTTCGATGTGCTTTCCCTCCTTTCCAGCCTTCTGCGGCCAGGTCTTCTACGGGGCCAAGGATAAAGAACTCGCAATCGCCGTCCTGCGCGCCTACAACGATTGGCATATCGACGAGTGGTGCGCCGGCGCCCCTGGCCGCTTCATCCCTCTCGCTATTCCGCCGATCTGGGATCCGGAATTGATGGCCGAAGAGGTGCGACGCGTCGCCAAGAAAGGCTGCCACGCGGTCAGCTTCTCGGAGAATCCCGAAAAGATCGGATTGCCCAGCCTGCAACAGCCCCATTGGGACCCCTTCTGGAGCGCTTGTGCCGACGAGGGAACCATCGTCTGTCTGCATTTCGGAAGCGGCCGCGGCATTATCGCCCCCACGATGGACGCGCCGTTTGATGCGGTGATCACCTTGATGCCCATCGCCATGGTCGACTGCGCTGCAGACCTTTTGTGGTCGCCTGTCCTGCGCAAATTCCCAACGCTCAAGTTCGCCCTCTCGGAGGCAGGCCTCGGCTGGTTTCCGTTCTTCCTCGAGCGAATCGATTTCGTCTACAAACAACATCGTGCCTGGACCCACCAAGACTTCGGCGACAAATTGCCCAGCGAAGTGTTCCGAGAGCACGTAGTGACCTGCTTCATCACCGATCCAACCGGCATCGCGAACCGACACGCCGTCGGGGTCGAGAACATCACCTGGGAGTGCGACTACCCGCACTCCGACTCGACCTGGCCCCGCGCCCCGGAGACCTTGATGAAGGAGTTTGTCGGCGTGCCCGACGACGAGATCAACCTGATCACCCACGAGAACGCCATGCGGCTCTTTCGCTTCGATCCGTTCAAACACATCCCCAAGGATCAGGCCACCGTCGGTGCGCTCCGGGCTCAGGCCGTTAACGTGGATCTGACCATTAAGAGCCAAGGCGGTCTTCGGCCGCGCGAGGGAGAAGGAATCGTAACAGCGGGCCAAGTGGCACAGCAGCTGGCAGGTGCGATGGCTAGATCGGACTAACGGCAATTCAATAGGCACCGGAGGAACAACCGTGCTGCGTCTCACAACATTCTGGAGCGTAGCCGTTGCAATATCAACGCCCGAGAAGCGGTCTCCCCGACGCATACGCCGCATCGCGCGGCCCGGTTCGCTCTCATTCGTTCCTCGCGAGCCGAACCGCGCCCTTCCTGGCGACGATCCAGAGCGTCGCCCCGCTTCGCATGCGGGCCTTCGCTTCGACGGTCAGCACGCTGGTCGGCCTCGCGCTGGGGCCGTTGCTGGTGGGCGTGCTCGCCGACGGCTTTGCGTCCCGTTTCGGGGACGACGCGCTGCGTTATTCGCCGCTCGCGCCCACCTGTGCACCGCTTCTCTCGGTCGTCGTCTCCGCGATCGGCGCCCGCTGCGTGGCTGGCGACCTTCGCCGCGCCCGGGCCTCGGACGGCTAGGGCTGGTGTGGGTACAGTTTGCGTCGGAACCCGGTGGCGCGCCGGTGGAGCGCGCCGTCGGTACCCGCTGGTCGTCCGACGTCGCGGCGCGGCGCGGCATGAGGTCCGGCTCGCCGGTCCGGGGACGTACGGCCATGCGTCGTGATCGCGCCCAGCGCCCCGAGATCGGGGTTATGCTGGTCCGCACCCCAGGAGACAGGAGACGAGGATGTCGAAGGTTTGGAGCTATGAAGATCGGAAGGTCGTAGTCACCGGTGGCGGCGGCGCCGGAATGGGCGCGGCGGCCGTGACCGAGCTGGCGGATCTCGGGGCGGAGATCCACGTCATCGACCTCCGGGAGCCGCCCGTGGACGTGGCGAGTTACCAGAGAGTCGACCTGCGCGACCCCGAGGCGACCGCGAAGGCGATCGATGCGATCGGCGGGGACATCGACGCGCTCTTCAATTGCGCGGGGCTCCCCGGTGGAAACATGCCCGACGTCGACGTGATGCTCGTGAACTTCGCGTCGATGCGCTGGCTTGCCGATCTCTGCGCTCGGCAGATGCCGCCGGGCGGCGCGATCTGCAACATCTCCTCGACCGCGGGCGCGGCGTACCTCCAGAGCATCGAGAAGTGGATGCCCCTCATCACGACGGGGACCTTCGCTGAGGCGAAAGTGTGGTGCGAGGCGAACCCGGATGCCATCCAGAACGGCTACGTGCCCTCGAAGGAGGCCGTCTGCGTCTGGACGATGTGGGCGGGTCGGCCCTACGCGGAGCGCGGGATCCGGCTCAACACGATCTGCCCGGGCCCCACCGACACGCCGATGATGCCGTCGTTCGAGGGCGCGGCCAGCCCGGAGATCATCGACCTGTTCGCCCGCGGCATCGGCCGACGCTCGACGCCCGAGGAGCAGGCCTACCCAATGATCTTCCTCAACAGCCGAGCGGCCTCCTATATCGCCGGCGAGAACGTGAAGACGGACGGTGGCACCATCAACGCGCTGGCAACCGGCCAGCTGACGATGGACTTCGATCCCGCGGCAGAGCTGGCCGGCTCGTGAGGCTCTCCGGGCGCCGGGTGCTCGTGGTCGGCGCTTCTTCGGGCGTCGGCCGCGCGACGGGGCTGGCGGCAGCGGCCGAAGGTGCGCGCGTCGCGTTCGCAGCTCGCCGCCTCGACCGGCTCGAGGTGGCGGCCGCGGAGGCCGGGCGCGACGCCATCGCCATCGAGTGCGACGTCGCCGACGAGGTGGCATGCCAGGCGATGGTGGCCCGCGCGGTGGACCACCTCGGCGGATTGGATGCCGTCGTGTACGCGCCGGGGATCGCCGTGTTCAAGGGGCTCGCCGATCTCGAGACGGCCGAGTGGCGCCAGGTCCTCGACGTCAACCTGCTTGGAGCGACCGCGGTGGCACGCGCGGCCATCTCTCACCTCGAATCGACCCGCGGCAAGGCGGTGTTCGTCACCTCGATCTCCATCGACGACCAGCCACCGCGCGCGAGCTGCGCGCCCTACGTCGTGTCGAAGATCGCCCTCGAGGCTCTCGTGCGGGCGTGGCAGGGAGAGCACCACAAGGTGGGCTTCACCACCGTCGCGATGGGGGACACGATCACCGAGTTCAGCGCCGGCCAAGACCCTACCGTGATCGGCCCCATCATCCAGCGCTGGGTCCAAGAGGGCTACCTCTACGGACAGGTGATGGAGGCGGACGCAATCGCAGACCAGATCGTCGGGGCGCTCGCCTCGCCCGCGACGGTCCGTCGCATCGCCATCACCCCGCCATTCGGGGACGTCGACGTCGCCGAGGTCAGCCCCGGCTAAGCGTCCGGCTGGTCG
>JAPYTP010000364.1 GCA_029941885.1 Myxococcota bacterium | reverse complement strand
ACCTTGGGACTGGATGCGTTCCGTTGGGCTTGCCATTGGATCTGGTTGAGACTGAAGTCAGGGGCGCGCCGGGTGAACGCCAGTGTAGACGAATCCTCAGAGGGGACCGCGCGGTCATGATAGGGTGGGGGGGAGGAGGCGCCGTGAGATCCGGAACCGCTGCAATTCAGTTCGTCTTGACTGCCCTGATCGCCTTCGGATTCGTCAGCACGGTCCTCGCGCTCGAGCCCGTTCGCCGTGTCCCCGCGGAATGGGAGCCTCAGGAGGCACTCTGGCTGCAGTGGCCTCGATCGTACGAAAAGAGTTACGAGCCGGCGTACGCGGCGATCACGAACGTCGTGGTCCAGTACCAGCCGGTCGTGATCCTGCACCATAACGTCGTAACCAGGAGTCAGGCCCGGACGGCGATCAGCGTGGCGGGGGGGAACCCGGACCACCCGAACATCACCTATCTGCCGATTCAAAATGACAGTGCCTGGATGCGAGACAATGGGCCGGTGTACGTCGTGCAGGATGGCGCGATGCGGATTCAAGACTGGGATTTCGACAACTGGGGCGGTGCGTTCGGAATATTCCCCTACGCCGATGATGATGCGGTGCCGATCGCGGTCGGGGTAGAACTCTCACTCCCGGTGGACGATGTCTCGATCGTTCACGAACGTGGCAATCTCGAGTTCAATGGCGTCGATACCGTCATGTTGAACTGGAACGTCATCGGCAACCCGAATCGCGGCAACGGCTATGCGAACAAAGCCGAGGCAGAGCTCAATCTCGAGCACTGGTTCGGGGTGACGAAGGTGGTCTGGGCCGATGGACCGATCTCGGGAGACCTCACCGGTGGCCACATCGATGGAATCGCCCGCTTCATCGACGCGGACACCGCGGTCGTCGCCAATTGCACCGCGAGTGGGCACTGCCAGCCGGGTAGTGCGGACGACCAGGTCTTCGATGCCACGGCGACGAGTCTCATGGCGGCCGGATTCACCGTCATCCGCATGGATTTCCAGGCCGCGATTACGTATGTCGGCCATACCTTCGACGCGGACTACATGAACTGGGGCGTCGGCAACGGCTGGGTGATTCTGGTGGGCTTCGATAATCCGGCGACCGACAACGCGGCGAAGGCGCTACTCGAATCTTGGTATCCGGGACGGGATGTGTACGTCATCGAGATGCTCGACTCGTGGATCGCCGGGGGGGGCGTGCACTGCCACACCAACGATCAGCCGGCGGCGTCGGTGATCGGCACGCCGCCCACCGCTGCCTTCACCGCCGTGTCGACCCAGGGTGGAGCCCCCCCCTTCGAGGCAACGTTCTTGGATACGTCTCTGTGGAGTCCGACGGCATGGGAGTGGAATTTTGGTGACGGCACTCTCTCGAACGCACAGAATCCCGTCCACACCTACGAGGAGGAAGGGATGTTCAATGTCAGCCTGACCGCCGCGAGTGCTTCGGGAAACGACACCCGGATCGAATCGAATTTCATTGCGGTACCCGAGCCGAACCTCGTGCTTCTTCAGCTTTCCGGGTGGCTCGGTCTATGGGCGTTGCAGCGGACGCCCCGAAGTCGACAGGGCGTGTCCACCCGCGTTCCCCGATCGGCCAGCGCCGCGTGATCAAAGCCGTGGCTGCGGGCGCCGCCGCCCATGGATACGCGTTGGACGGCATTCTCGGTGCCCGGCGTCGATTGGCAGAGCTCGTCGCGAGAATCGAGAGATCAGGTTCACGTACTCGCACGTTGAGCGCTAGGACGGATAGGCCACGTGCTAGGCGGCCTTCAGACGCACGGGCAGCTTGCCAAGCGATACGAGGATCGGATTCCCGATTCCGAGCACGCTGTAGGCCGGGTCACCGATCTGTTCGATGTGACTCGTGCGCTTGAGCAGCTCCTCGAACAAGATGGTGATTTCGCGCTTCGCGAGATGGGCGCCGAGGCAGAAATGCGGACCGCCCCCGCCGAAGGACATGTGCTCGTTGGGCTTGCGGCGGATGTCGAAGCGGAAGGGATCCTCGAAGTAGGCGTCGTCGCGATTGCCGGAGGGGTACCAGAGGGTGACGCGGTCTCCCTTGGCGATCGACACTCCGGCGATCTCCGTATCCTCGGCGACCATGCGCTTGAAGTAGGCGACCGGGGAGGTCCAGCGGAGGATCTCCTCGGTGGCACCCTTCATCAAACTCGGGTCCCGGCGCAGAGCCTCGAGCTGCTCGGGCTCGGCGAGCAGCTGCTGCAACCCGCCCGAGATCGCGTTGCGGGTGGTCTCGCTGCCCGCAACGGTGAGCAGCATGAAGAAGGCGTCGAGCTCGAGGTCGTTCAGTCTTCCGAGCTCGTCCTCGACGGTGACGAGAAGCGACAGGACGTCGTCCTCCGGCTGGGCCCGCTTTTTCGCTGCGATCTTCTGACCGTAACCGAAGACTTGTGCCGCGAGTCCGTCGCGCTGTGACTCGGGGACCGGATGCTCGGGATCGATGCACAGAAGCAGGTCGTTCGTGAGAGCGAAGAGCCAGTCGCGGTCCTCCATCGGAATTCCGAGGATGTCCGCGATCATGTGCATCGGGAGCTGGTAGGCGACGTCCTGAACGAACTCCACGGTCTCCCGGGCGAGGGCATCTTCGACGATCGAGCCCGCCCACTCGCGGGCAAGATCCTCGAGTCGTCTGGTCATTCGCGGTGTGAAGCCCGAGCTGATCAGTTTGCGCTGACGGAGATGGGGCTGGCCGTCCATGTCAGTGAGCATGAGTCCGGTGCCCTCGTAGCCCAGACCGGGCCCCAGGGAGGAGAGGAAGAGATCCGATTGGCGGTTCACGTCGCGAATCTCCGCGTAGCGCGACAGGACCCAGAAACCTTCGCCGCCGGTACTCTCGAAGCCGGATGTCTGTGGGTGACGCCAGACGGGCGACTGCTCCCGAAGTGCCGTGAACACGTCGTGGGGAAACCCGCTTCGGTAGAGTTCGGGCCGGGTAAGATCGATTTCGTCGAGATTCATCGTCATTCAGGATCTTTCCAACGGTTGGGTGCTTCGTTTGGGGCGATCGCGTGGGGAACGATCGGATTCTAGGGCTGCTTCGCGGGTAGATCGAGATCAATTGATAGCTCGATGCGGATCCTGTGGCCTGTATACCTGCGAGAACCGGACGCAGGAGTTCCTAGATCCGCCTCCCGATCTAATCTGCATATCCGAGCGCGCGAAGGGCTTCGAGTGTCCTCGTCGGGACCTCGATGTCCGGAGTGGCAGGGCTGATCTGCCGTTCTTCGCCGAGGCGCGCGAGCGCAGTCTCGAGGCGTGTGCGCGCCTCACTACTCCCCGTGACGCTCGCCCCGTCCGCTTCGCCGATGTCTAGATCGTAGAGATCCCAGCGGTTGCTCGTGACGTCGTGCACCAGTTTCCACGGGGGCGAAACCGCGGCTCGTAGATTGCTCTGCTTCAGGCGCAGTGTGGAGAGAGCGGGCCGGGGGGACGCGTCGAGGCCGAACAGGCTCTGTCCGTCGAGATCTTCGGGGTAGGGGAGACCGACGAGATCCAGCACACTCGGGACAACGTCCACCAACTCGACGGCGTCGTCGATTCGCCCGCCCACGGTGATCCGGTTGGAACTCGGCATGCTCATGATGAGTGGCACACGCAGAACGGGATCGGCCAGGGACAACCCATGGCCCACACGGCCGTACTCGCCAAACTCCTCTCCGTGATCAGCGGTGAAGACGACGAGGGTATCTTCCAGTACGCCGCGAATGCGCAGGCCGGTGACGAGCTTGCCAAAGGAATCGTCATTGAATGTGACTTCGGCCTTGTAGAGCGCGAGAATTCTCTCGAAGAGTTCCGGCGTCAATCGACCGCGATCCTGTCGGCGGACGATCTCGTGGAAATCGAGGCGGCCCTTGCCGTAGATATCGAAACGGTTCGGCGGCTGCAGGGGCTGATGAGGGTCGATCGACAGGCAGACCAGGAAGAAGGGGCGTTTGGCCTGATCGATCCAGGCCAGGGC
>JAPYTP010000363.1 GCA_029941885.1 Myxococcota bacterium | reverse complement strand
CCATCGAACTCGCGAATGATTCAGACTACGGCCTCTCGGGGAATATATGGACGAGGGATCTCGCGAAAGGGGCGAAGATCGCGGAGCGAATGGTGACTGGCAGTGTCAGCGTGAACGATATTGCCGTGACCTACGGGATCCCCGAAGCACCCTTCGGAGGTGTGAAGGAGAGCGGCGTGGGGCAGGTGAACGGAGAAATCGGAATTCGCGGCTATTGCCATCTCCATCCCGTCATCGTCGATACGACGAAAAAGGCCCAGGGCGGATACCCGTACAGCGAGGAGAGTGCCGCCGGCCTGCGAAAGATGATCAAGGTCGTGTTCGGGAACAAGATTCTCCGCAGGCTTTTCGTCTAGGGGCGACGCGTCGTTCGGGGGTCAGTCCCTTGGCGGACCCAAGCTGAATGGGGTACCTAATCAGCACCCCCCATCAAGAGAACGGGGTCGGTGGGCTCAGCCCCCGTCGGCTCCGAAGATCCTCGTAATCGGATCGCTTTATCCGAAATGGACCGACTTGGCTCACGCGTCGACCGCAGCAAATGAACGCATGATCTGGAGCGGGAAAAGCGATCTAGAAGCCTGGCTGGTTTGGCCGATTCCGGACGTTTTCGTCTAGAGTCGGGTGTGAACTGCCGCACCGGGTGGGACTCTCTACAGGCGGACACTTCAGTCCGTTGATGCCCGCGTCGCTTCGACGCTTGGCATCTGAGTAGCGAGAGAGACCCTGGCCTGGCATCGGCCGATCGAGCGAGGGATTTCTTGCGCATCAAGAGTCTGCAACTCCACGGGTTCAAGTCCTTTGTCGACCGGACCGTCTTCAGCTTCGACGACGGGATGACCTGTATCGTAGGCCCGAACGGCTGCGGCAAGTCGAATGTCGTCGACGCCATCAAGTGGGTGATGGGCGAACAGAGTGCCCGGAAGCTCCGCGGCAAGGGGATGGACGACGTCATCTTCGCCGGTTCGGAGAATCGCCCGCCGATCGGCATGGCCGAAGTCTGTCTGACGTTCGACAACGCGGACGGGCAGGCCCCCGCCGCCTACGCCGCCTACGCCGAGATCGAGATCTCACGGCGGCTCTATCGCAGTGGAGAGTCGGAATATCTGTTGAACAAGGCGCCGGCGCGTCTGAAGGACGTCCACGACTTCTTCCGGGACACCGGAATCGGCCTTCGCGGCTACACGATCGTCGAGCAGGGGAAGGTCGCCGAGATCGTTTCGTCGAAGCCCGAGGAGCGTCGCAGTCTGATCGAGGAAGCCGCGGGAATCGGAAAATACAAGGCGCGTCGCCGCGAGGCCGAAAGCAAGATGCGCTCGACCGAGCAGAACCTAGTGCGCGTCACCGACGTTCTCGGAGAGATTCGCCGTCAGATCAGCACCCTCGAGCGCCAGGCGAAGAAAGCCGCGCGGTTCAAGAGGCTGCAAGAGACCCAGCGTGTTCTCGAACTCTCGATTGCCGCAGATGAGCGTGCGAGCCTGCTCGAAGAGGTCGAGCGTGAGTCCGGCTCCCTCGCGTCTCTCAAGGAACAGATGACCGGGCTCGAAGCGAACCTCGCCGAGCGGGAGCTCGCCGCCCAGGAACATCGCATCACGCTCACCGAGGCCGAGAAAGCGGTCACCGCCGGAGCCGAAAAGCTCTACGGCCTGCGCAGCGAGATCAAGCATCTCGAAGGCCGGATTGAGCTGGCACGCAGGGAGCGCGACAACCTCGAAGAATCGAGCGAGGCCCGAAAGGGCGAGCTCCAGACCTTGGCCGAGCAGCTCTCGACCGCGGAACAGGAGCACCGAAGCGCCAAGGAAGAGCTCGAGCAACTCGAACGTGGACTGGAGCAGGAGCAGTCCGGGATCGAGGCTGCCGAACGCGATGTCCAGACCGCCCAGGAGTCGCTTCGGGAGCGCGAGGCCGAACGCGACACGAAGAACACAGCGCACGTCGATCTGCTCACCGGCGTTGCCCGGCTCGAGGACCGGATCGCCGGCCTGGGCGACCGTCAGGCATCGATCGATCAGCGAATGCGCGGCGTGGACGCCGACGTGGAGGTCCAACAGAACCAGGCCGTCGAGGCTGGCCAGGAACAGTCGAGCCTCGAAGAGGGACTTCGAAACCTGTTGGCCGAACGCGATCGGCTACAGGACCAACTCCGCGACGCGATGCGCGCCCACGAAGAAGCCAAGGAGGCCATACGGGGCGCGACCCTCGAGTCCGAGGAAGCGGCGAAGCAGGCGCAGACCTCGCAGGCGCGTTACGACTCACTGCGCGAGGTCGTCGAGGGACGCCAGGATATCGGAGCCGGTGCCAAGCATCTGCTCGACGGGGGCGAGGCGACGGCGTCGCGGTTGGGTCTCAGGGGTCTGGTCCGCGAGCTGATCGAGGCGGATCCCGAAGTGGAGCGAGCGGTCGAGGCCGTGTTGGCGGATCGAGCAGAAGCGATCGTGATCGACGAGAGTCGAGGTGCTCTGGCCGCCCTCGAAGCACTCCGACTGGCGGGAGCCGGTCGCGGCGTCTTCGTGGTGCAGCGCGCGCTGTCCGATGTTCATTCCGGCCTTCATTCCGGAATCGTTCCCTTCGGAGCCCCGCTTCTCAAACGCGTTCGACCGCGTGCGGGAAGCGAGGGAATCGCTCGCTCCTTGTTGGGCGATGTCTATCTGGTCGACCGACTCGAGCGGGCCTTCGAGCATTTCGGCGCGGACCGGCTTCCCGCCACCTTCGTCACTCCGAAGGGTGATATCGCGACGCCCGATGGGGTGGTGCAGGGCGGGGGCGAATCCTCGGCGAGCGGGATGCTCACCCGTGCCCGCGAAGTCCGGGAACTCGAGGTCGAGGTGGGTCGTCTCGAAGAGTTCGCCCGCGCGACGCGGGCGGCGCAGGAAGACGCGGAAACGGTCCTGACGCGGGCGATCGAGGAACTCGAGAATCTCCGCAATCGACATCATACGGCGGCGCTCGCCGTCGCGAATCACGAGAAGGATCTCGAGCGGTCGACCGAAAAGGTGAAGCGAATCGGAGAAGCACAGCAGACCCGAGCCGAGGAACGATCCGATCTGCTGGGTGAGCAGGAATCCGTCGCGGACGACCTCGTCTCCTTCGAGCTTCAGCTCGAGGATCACCGTCGAGACCGGGAGGTCAGTCAGCGCGCCCTGGACGCCCTCGGCCTTCAGATCAGCTCAGCGGGTCGAGAACTGTCGCGTCGGGAGAGCAAGGTCGCGGAGCTCCGCGTGGCGTATCGGGCCCGGGATGAACATCGGCTACGGCTGCGCGAAACGGCGACCCGCTCCGAACAGTCCGAGCGCGAGACCCGGGTCTGGATCGATCGCAGAAACGAAGAGATCGAGAGTGCTCGGCTACGTCGAGCGTCGCTGCTCGAGGAGATCGAGGGCGCGGAAACCGGACTCGCCGGGCAACTCGAAGCGGAGGAAATCGCTCGGATCGAAAGCGACAAGCTCCGCGAGCAATTCGACGGAACCTCTTCCAAGGTTTCCGAGATCGAAGACCGCGCGCGGGAACTACGTAGCGGTCTGGGACTCGCGCATGAGAAGACGAGCCGGGCGGAGTTGAAGCTCTCCGAGGCACGTCTGCGACTCGACCATCAGGCCGGGACGGTTCGCGACCGCTGGCAGGTCGAAATCGCCCAATGGAAGCTCCCGACCCTCGAGGACCTCGCGGAGGGCATCGACCTCGGGGAAGAAACCCCGTCGCCGATCGCCGAGGGATCCGGCGTGACCGAAGGGTCGCTCACGGACACGGATTCCCCCGCGGTTCCGGAATCGATCGAGGGCGAATCGAGCGAGGCGGACGCCGATGGCGAGATGAGCCCGGCCGCGGCGCTCCGCGAGGCCAAGCGCAATGTCGAGCTCGCGATGCTGCCAACGCCGGAGCGCCAGCGAGAGGCGGACAGGGTTCGCAAGAGCCTGCTGTCCCTCGGCGACGTGAACCTCGGCGCGATCGAAGAGCACGAAGAGCTCGCCGAGCGCTTCCGCTTCCTGTCCGAGCAGAAGACCGAT
>JAPYTP010000362.1 GCA_029941885.1 Myxococcota bacterium | reverse complement strand
CGCTTTCTTCCGTCGGGTTAAAGCGAAGCTGCCTTTCACCGGTTTTGGCGATGCAGCCGTGGTCGGGAAGAAGAACACCCTGTTGCGGCGGCACATCGATTTTAGAGGCGGGACTCTCGGGGATGAAGAGCGCTTGGCGGCGGTTCGCCAGGCCTCGCCCGACACGCGGGGGTTCGCGGTCACGATGGTGGCCGAGTGGGCCAATGAAACGCCCGGCTCGCCTGCCTTCGAGGAAGCGCATCGCCTAGCCACGGACTGGATCCTTCGACACAAACCCGACGTTCGTCGACCCGCGGCGCTGATCAGAACTTTGAGTACGTTCTTCGAGTCTTATCCTGCCGTCACCAAGAACGTTGAGCCCAAGGTTTTGAAACGCCGTACCGAATTCTATTCCGAGTTCTACTACCACGCGGTTCCGTTCGACCCGTTGACGCTTCTGGCAGCCGGTGAAAGCTGTCGCGGAGTATCGAAGACTCGGGAGCAATGCGCACAGGAGATTCCCGCAGGCTCGCAAAAATCGATTGCACTCATGCAGCAAGGGGAAGACGCGGTCGAGGGCTACATCACTGCGTGCACCGAAAAGATGTATCCGGGCCCTCTCTGTCAGCGGGGACAAACGAAGGTACAAGCGCTGCTCAACACGGGTCTATCGGGCGGATCGCCCTGACCACACCGTCGATGCCTGTCGACGGCGCAGAAGCCAGATCGACGACGAGATCCAGCCAAGCGCGAGCGGCCGCGCCCGTCGAGAACCGAACGATTTCGACCGTAGGCTCGAAGAGACGAAGCGGTTGCTGTTCGGCTACATGGCGGCCTACGTCCCCTAGAAGCGTCCGCCGCGATAATTGGGATTGGGCTGCGGAACCGTCGCCCCGGTCGCACTCAGATAGCGACTGATCTCTGCATTGAGCTCGCGAACCCGCTCTGGATGGGTCGTCGCGAGGTTGTGCGCCTCGCCGATGTCCCGTTTCAAATCATAAAGCTCGAAGCGATCGACACCGCCCGGTCCGTCGCCATGCAGGCGAATCAGTTTCCAGTCGCCGCGTCGGATGGACGTGGCGGGGATCGTACCCGGCTTTGGAAAGTAGTTGGGAACGAAGGAGATAAAGGACTCGCGCGGAGCCGGCTCACCGCGCAAGGCGGGCACCTGGCTGATTCCGTCGAAGAGCACGCCCTTCGGTCCGTCGATGCGCAACATCTCCAAGAGTGTCGGATACCAGTCGCTACTGCTCAGTAGCGCTTCGCTCCGTGCCCCCGGTTCGGTCACTCCGGGCCAAACCACCGCGGCGGGAACCCGCGTGCCACCTTCGTAAATGTTCGCCTTGCCTCCGCGCAGCGGAGCGTTGCTGGTCACCACGACTCCATCCACCCGGTCGAACATGTTGCCGCCGTTGTCGGAGAAGAAGACGATGATCGTGCGCTCGCTCAGCTCGAGGCGGTCCAATGTGTCGAGGAGACGCCCTACCGCATCGTCGAGGCTCTCGACCATCGCGCCGTACACGGGAACGCGCTGGGGATCGGCAGGGTTCGATTTCGCCGCGTACTTCGCAACCAGCGCTCGCTTTCCGTCGAATGGGAAATGCACCGAGAATGCCCAGTAGTTCAGAAAGAAGGTCTCGGCCTTGTTCTTTTCGATGAATGCGATCGCTTCATCGGCCATGCGGTCCTCGATGTGCTCGTTGGGTACCGCGGGATCGAAGTCGAGTTGGTCCGGGTATTGCCACGGTGCCACGTACGATCCCGCCGGCCCTGCCCCCCACCAATGAGGCACGTCGACATCAAAGCCGTGTTCGAGAGGCGTGTACGGCGCGCGGCCGAGGTGCCACTTGCCAAAGTGCCCGGTGACGTAGCCGGCTGCGCGAAGGGTCTCGGCCAGGGTCGTGTACTTGGTATCCAACCGGGTCACCGTCTCGGCGGTCAGGACTTTTTGATTGGATGGAGCCCGCTTGACGAGCCTCTTCACGAGATTGACTGCGTCCCTGTGCCCCCTCGCCCGGACGAACCCGGTGCGGGCGGGGTCCATCCCGGTCATGATGCTCGACCGGGTCGGAGAGCACAGTGGATGCACCGCATAGGCGTTCGTGAAAAGCATGCCCCGCGCGGCGAGGCGCTCAATGTTGGGAGTCTCGTAAAACTGCGTGGTTTCGAACAGGGTCGTGTCGCTCCAGCCGAGATCGTCCGCGAGAATGAAAACGACATTCGGCCGCGCCGCGGCGGTGGCGAGATTGCTTGCCATCAGCAAGCAAAAGAGTATTTGACCGATCTTCTGAATCATCTTGTTTTCGGTTTCACTGGTGGGCGCCTTCTCGCTGAGCGACCCGGGACGCCCGATGAAGGACCCCCGATCGCGGATCGTCGTAGTTACTCCACGTACCCGAGACTCTTCAACGCTCGACGAGTCTCTTCGTCTACCGCCCGCTCTTCCAGCTCGGGGGTCTGCTCGGGGGATAGGGATTTTAACGGAGCTTTTCAGTTCCGCCGATAAGTAGCCGAATGACAAATCGCTCGGAATCACGGACGAAGGGTCCAACGCGGGATTGCTATTCGGCCTGTGCATTGTGCGGTCGAAGTAGTGAAGCGACCCTCAAGCTTTAACTCCGCATCGCCCAAGCGCGGAAACGAGCCAATCCAATTATGGTGCGAAGCCTCTCGCAAACAATTGTCGCAGGAGTGCGATCCGCACCTGCAACACGTTGATCATGGAGAGCTGGGGCGGGGAATGGGACTGATGCTCTCGTCGAGCAACCGCGCCACCTCGGCGCCCAGGATCTGGCCGCCCCGCGCGTTGAAGTGACAACAGGTGTCTTGGTAAAGCGTCTCGGCGTTTTCACGGAAGGCGCCGGTGAGGTCGTGGAAGTGAATCCCGGCACTGGACAGACGTCGGGCGCGCTGTTGGAGTTGCGGATAGCCGCGCGCAACCGCGCGGCTCCAGGGATGCTCCGCGTCGTAGGCGACTCGCCGCTCCTCGGTGGTGAGCTGCTTCGAGCCCTCTAGATATTGATTGGGCTGGAGCACGTGCAGGTAGAGCGCATCCGCTTCTAGAGCCAGGGACGCCATGGCGCGCGAGCTTCGCTCCCAGAGATCGGCGATGAGCTGCCAGCACGCAAAGTCCTCTCCAAGGCAAGGCGCATCGATCCGCGCTACCGCGGACACGCGCCCGGTCTCCGACGAGTCCTGAAGCGCGCGCTCGGTTTCGGCAATGCGGCGCGCGAGCACCTGAACGCGTAATCCGACGAGCGTCGCAACCAGTTCCGAACGCCCAGATCCAGCCGCGAGCCATTCGCGCCAACCGCTTACCTCGCGGCTGGCCTCCAGGATCGAGCTGGAGAGCTCGATGGTCCCGGGCGTCGGCTGGCCGCTCGAGAATTCGACCGTGCGCAGGTGGTGACCACGCGAGGGGAAGATCGGGTGGTGGCCCGCGCTCGCGTCGCTTTCCCCGATCGCAACCTCGTTGAAGCCGTCGATGTTGACCACGACGTCGAAGGACACTCCGAGCAAGAACATCTCGAGCAGAAGAATCGTTTGCTGTGGTTGTTTATAACCACCGAGCCCGAAGTTGAGAATCCGGATCCGGCCGTCGAGATCCGGCCGCCGCTCCGAGAGCGTGGCGACGATCGCGTCGCCACCCAGCAACGCAAGTTGGTTTGCGACCGAGCCACCGAAGATTCCGATGACGAAGTCGTCCTCGCTGACCTCCCGATAGTCTTCGATCTCCGAGCGGAAGCCGAAAGCGTTCGCGCGGTTGTTTCGTTGGTACCAGTCGGACGGCGCGCCGTCCGGGAAGGTACGCTCGAGCGGTACCGGGGTCTTCAAGTCCGCAGCGGGCCGACGCGACCACCCGAGGAAGGGATGTACGACGGTCGCGAGAGCGGGCCCTTCGGCCGGGACTTCGGCGGGCACGATCGCAGCGGCCCTTCGCGGCTCGGGGAACAGGTCGAAGATCCGCACGGCGGTCTCGAGGAGAGCAGCGCCCACGGCCACCGACAGCAGCAGCAGGGCGAA
>JAPYTP010000361.1 GCA_029941885.1 Myxococcota bacterium | reverse complement strand
CGAGCGCCTTGCCCATGTTATCCGCCGCCTTCTGATCGACCGGCTTGATCGAAAGAGAAATCACGGGATCCGCAATGTGCATCGAGGACATCGCGACGTTCGTCTTGCCATCGGTGAAGGTGTCACCCGAGGCACAGTCGACGCCGAAGAGCGCGACGATGTCGCCCGCACTCGTATCGTCGATGTCCTGCATCTCATCCGAATGCATTCGGATCAATCGCCCGACCTTGACCTTCTTTCCAGTCCGCATGTTGAAAATGGTGTCGCCCTTCTTGAGCGTCCCCTGATACACGCGGACATAGGTCAACTGACCGTAGCGACCATCTTCGAGCTTGAATGCGAGAAGAACGAGCGGCTTGTCGTTGTCGGTGACGACCTCGACCTCGGCCTCGTCGTTGTCGAGGTCCAACGCGGTATTGGTGATCTCTGTCGGATTCGGGAGATACCGGTTGACGGCGTCGAGCAGCGTTTGAACGCCCTTGTTCTTGTAGGCGGAACCCATGAAGACCGGGGTCAGATCCATCAACAGCGTTCCGACTCGGATCGCGTCCTTGATCATCTCGACCTCGACCTTCTCCTCGAGGATCGCCTCCATCAGGTCGTCCGAGAACATCGAGACCGCGTCGAGCATGATCTCGCGGTACTCGTCCGCCTGATCCTTGAGATTATCCGGGATCTCTTCGATGCGAAGGTTCTCACCGTTGTCGCCATCGTAGTAGTACGCCTTCATCTCGACGAGATCGACGACGCCCACGAGGTCGTTCTCGAGGCCGATCGGAATCTGGCACATGATGGCGTTGTGCCCGAGTTTGTCGCGGAGCTGGCCGGTCACCTTGAAGGGATCGGCGCCCGAGCGATCGAGCTTGTTGATGAAGGCCATGCGCGGAACGTTGTACCGCTTCATTTGCCGGTCGACGGTCATCGACTGCGACTGCACGCCAGCGACGCCGCAGAGGATCAAGATCGCTCCGTCGAGCACGCGCAGGCTGCGTTCCACCTCGACGGTGAAGTCGACGTGGCCGGGCGTGTCGATGATGTTGATCTGGTTGCCTTCCCACTCACAATAGGTGGCCGCGGATGCGATCGTGATGCCGCGCTCCCGCTCGAGCTCCATGGAGTCCATGGTGGCACCGACCTCATCCTTGCCGCGAACCTCGTGGATCGCGTGAATCTTGCCTGTATAGAAGAGTATGCGCTCCGTCAGGGTCGTCTTCCCCGAATCGATGTGCGCACTGATTCCGATATTCCGGACCTTCTCGATATCACCGAGCATCGTCTCTACCTCTGAGCCTTTTCGTGTCGAGCCTCTGGGGGCTCTACGCTCTGCGTGCTCACGGCGCTCGCCGTGGCTCCACTCATGCGTGTACGCCCCCGATTCATCGGGAGCCGTACATGTCTTATGTGTGTGTGGTGGCCGGATCGGCCACTGACGTGATCACTCACGCCGTCTCTTGCTCGAACCCTGCGTACGAAATGCAACAGCCTGCCGGCCCTTACGTCCGCACTCTACCCTGGCTTGAGTCCTCTGTTGGGAACACGGGACTGCCCGGACTCGATTGCCTCCATCGATCGTGTTCACGCCGACGCCGTTCTTGGAGCGCGATCCCGAATGTCGCGGCCTCTGGGAACCACGATCGCGGTGACTCCCTGACGCCGTGACTTTTGAAGGAAGCGGCTTGGCTAGCCGAAATGGAGGGACCAGACCTGTTCAGGGCGCGCAAATTAGCGGGACTGCGAGGGAAAATCGAGCCCCTCTCGAATCTTGACCGCGTTGGACCCCGCAGGGATCCGAGGGGCCCCCACCGATCACGAGGCTCTCCAGAATCGATCGAGGTCCGCCGACCTCGGATCTCACACGAGTCGGTCTCCGGGCTCGAGTCCCGACGCGCTCGCAGCGACCTTGCCCGCTGCCCTTCGGACCTTCTTTAGCCGAAGTACGCCGTCTCGCACCGCCAGAGTGAGTCCCGACTCCTCCACTGCGAGGATCGTCCCGACCGCCTGCCCGGAAGCCAGCCTTGATTCGATTTCGCACCCGAAAAGCCCCACCGGAGCACCATCGAGCGCAGCCCACGCCCCCGGTCCGGGATCACAGCCACGGATGTGTCGATCCAGCGCCTCGACGTCCCGGGCGAGATCGAGCCGCGCCGCGGCTTCGTCGACCAGGCCCTGGAAGCTCGCACCCTCTCTTTTCTGCGGTTCGAGCCGCGCCGTCCCCGCATCGATCGCAGCCACGACCTCGACCATGCCCTCGACGCCCATCGGATAGAGCTTGTCGAAATAGAGAGACGCCATCGTTTCCGTCTCTTCGATCGGCACCCCGCCTTTTTGCAGGTAGAGCGGTCCGGTGTCGACCCCTTCGTCGGGCTGGAAGATCGAGATCCCCGATTCTGCCGCCCCCTCGATGATCTGCCAGGCGAGCGCAGCGCCCCCACGAAACGCGGGCAGCAGCGACGGGTGGAAACAGACGGATCGATGTTTCGGTGCCTCCACGATCTTCGGCGGCAGAATCACCGTAGTAAACGGCAGCACGTTCAACTCGGCCCCGAGCGCCAGGTACTCGTCGACTCGCTCGGCGATCGCCTCACCCTTCCGGCGATAGCCCTTGTACCGGAAGAGCGGCCAGCCCTGCTCCTCCGCGGCTTCCGCCAGCGGATCGGGGCGCGCGCCGGCGTCCGGTGGCACGTGAACGCCGACGATTTCATGTCCCGCGCGAGCCAGGCGGGTCGTGACATCGCGACCGAAGGGAGCTTGACCGAAGATGGCGATCTTGAGTGGCATGGCCCGACGATATCATGCTCGACGCGCGAGCAGCATCGCCGCGGATGACGGCCCCCACGATCGCGCCTGACGAATCGCGCGATCGCGGTCGATCGATTAGATCGGCACCTTCGAGCGGTCCCCGATCTTTCCCGCTGGCACCGCGGGGTTGCCCAGCGCCAGCGTGTGGGGCGGTAGCGAGCGGGTGACCAGGGAGCGGGTGCCTACGACGGATTGCTCCCCGATCTCGACACCCTTCAGGACCGTGACGTCCGACGCGATCCAGCAATGATCCCCGATCGTCACGGGTTCGATTCCTTCCACTCGTTCAGCGTCGAGATCGTGCTGATCCGCGTCGAAAACCCGAGAGCCCGGCCCGATCCAGACGCGATTGCCGATCTCGAGACCGGCCTTGGCACTCAGGTGGCAACCGTTCATAAAGCCCTCGCGGCCGATCCGAATCCGGGCCCCGGGGAAGGCGAAGATGAGGACGGGGGCAATATCCGAACGAAGCCAGGTATCGGCCCCGATTTCGACACTCGCGCCTTCCGAGATGGCGAAGTGCACGCCGCCACTGCGGCGCTCGGTGTAGACCCGAGGGCCAAGGACGAGACGGGCTCCCGGCGCCAGGGCAAAATGCGACGACGAAAAATTCGTGCTGGTCTCTTCGTCGAGCGAGAGTCCCGGGTGACGAGAGAGCTGCTGGCGCAGCCGTGCACGGTCAAGCGCCTGAATCGTCTTCAGGCGCAGGCGCGTCACAATCGAAGTCATGGGGAAGCCTCGACTGGGTCAGGGAATCGGCCTAACGAGAGCCCCGGGGAGCGTCCCGCGAAACTACTGGCCGGGGGCCGACTGACCTTCCTTGAGACGGAAGGTGATGAACCCGTGCGTCGGGTCGTAGGGAGAGAGTCCGACCGTCACCCGATCACCTGGAATCACTCGGATACGAAAACGACGCATGCGACCCGAGAGTTGGGCCGTCACCTGTTGGTCGTTCTCGAGAGTAATTTGGTAGCGCCCACCGCCGAGGATCTTGTCGACGCTGCCGGTCGCTTGAATCAGGTCATCACGCGCCAATTCGAACCATTCCTTCCATCGCCTCTTTGGGCGGTCCCATCTCGAGCCCTTGTCGTCGCATTGCTACGACCCTGTCGACCGCACCCGAGACAATCGAGGCCCGGCTGCACTTCGGAGTAAAGACCACCCAATCAGGCAGTCTTCCGGGAGCGCGCAGGCTAGCACGCGGCCCAGGGTCGGGCG
>JAPYTP010000360.1 GCA_029941885.1 Myxococcota bacterium | reverse complement strand
CGTGAGTCCGGCGGCGAGGCCGATCTACTGCGCTTCGACATATCCCGGCGCGAGGAAGTCCGCGCGGTCCTCGAATTGGAGCTCAAAGAGAACGGCGCTTTCTACGGCGTGGTTTGCAACGCTGGCGTGCATGCCGATCACCCCTTTCCCGGAATCGATGACGAGGCTTGGGACTCGGTCCTACGCACGAACCTCGATGGTTTCTATAACGTCCTTCATCCCCTAGTCATGCCGATGATTCGCGCTCGCAATGGAGGCCGCATCATCACCATGTCCTCCGTATCCGGGGTGGTCGGAAATCGAGGGCAAGTCAACTACAGCGCCTCCAAGGCGGGCATCATTGGTGCGACACGCTCACTCTCCCTTGAACTCGCCAAGCGCAAGATCACCGCGAATAGCGTTGCACCCGGTATTATCGAGACAGACATGACCGCGGATTTACCACTCGAGGAAGTCAGCAAAATGATCCCCATGCGGCGTGTTGGAAGCGTCGAGGAAGTCGCTGCAGCGGTCTCTTTCCTGGCCTCCGATGAGGCCTCTTACATCACAGGACAAGTGATCTCAGTCAACGGTGGCATGATATGAACCGTCGCGTCGTCGTCACGGGAATGAGCGGCATCTCACCTATCGGTTCAACCTGGGGCGACGTTTCGAAAAACCTGCGCGAAGGACATTCAGGGGTCTCGGCCAACCCGGAGCTTTCCGAGATTGACGGCATGAAGACCCGCCTCGCCGCCCGGGTGGAGGATTTCGAGACTCCAGCACACTTCCCGCGCAAGAGCACCCGAAATATGGGCCGAGTCTCGCTTCTCGCGGCACGTACAACCGAAGTCGCGTTGCAAGACGCGAAGCTCATCGACTCACCCCTTTTGGGCGGAGGCCGCACTGGCGTCTCCTACGGATCAACGAGCGGCAGTCCCCCCGCAATGGAAGTCTATTTCCGGCTGCTATCGGCCAACTCGGTGCGGGGAATTCGACCAACCGATTATGTGAAGTTCATGAGCCACACCGTCCCCGCCAACCTCAGTCAGCTGTTTGGCGTGCGCGGGCGCATCATCCCAACGAGCAGCGCCTGCACGTCGGGTAGTCAGGGAATTGGCTACGGGCTGGAGGCCATCCAATGCGGCCGCCAGGACATCATGATCTGCGGCGGTTCGGAAGAATTTCACGTCGCCGGGGTCGCAGTCTTTGACATCATGTTCGCAACGTCAAGCCGAAACGACGCCCCTCACACCACACCCCGCCCCTTCGACCGTGACCGCGACGGTCTCGTCGTTGGCGAGGGGGCAGCGACCTTGATCCTCGAAGAACTCGAGCATGCCCGCAAACGCGGAGCACCCATCTACGCCGAAGTTCTTTCCTTCGGGACCAATGGCGATGGGAAGCACATCACCAATCCCGATTCAGACGGCATGCGCCGCGCCATGGAGTTGGCCCTTGGCGAGGCCGATCTCGCACCGGATCAGATTGACTACGTGAATGCGCACGGAACCGCGACGGAGGCGGGCGACATTGCCGAAAGCCTTGCCATGAACAAACTCTTTGGGCCCCGAATGCCGACGAGTTCCCTGAAAAGCTACTTCGGGCACACCCTCGGTGCCTGCGGTGCCCTCGAGGCTTGGGCGAGCATCGAGATGATGCGCGAGGGCTGGTTGGCTCCGACACTCAACTTAGACGTGGTGGATCCGCGCTGCGGGGAGCTCGATTATATCTGCGGTGGTGTCCGCGCCGCTGCGACTGAGATCATCATGAGCAACAACTTCGCCTTTGGGGGAGTCAACACCTCGCTGATCTTCCGCCGCTGGGACGAGTGAAAATGGGGTATAGAACCTGCCGATGATGCAAGAGATGCGCTACGACCGGGAGGCAGCGTTCTCACGCACGCTCGGTTGGATCACCGAAGCCGAGCGCGACACCTTGCGCGAAACCTGCGTGGCGATCGCGGGGCTCGGCGGTGTGGGCGGCGCTCACCTCATGACCCTGACGCGCCTCGGCGTGGGTCGCTTTTCGATCGCAGACTTCGATCGCTTCGAGGTCACGAACTTCAATCGCCAGGTCGGCGCGCGCGTGACGAACCTCGGCCGAACGAAGGTCGAGGTGCTTGCAGAGCTTGCGCGCGATGTCGCTCCCGACCTCGATCTTCGAATATTCGATGCACCGATCGGTGCGGATAACGTCGATGCCTTCCTCGAAGGCGCAAACGTGTTTGTGGACGGGATTGATCTCTTCGAGATGGACGCGCGGCGACTCGTGTTCCAGCGCTGCCGCGAGCGCGCGATCCCTGCCATCACCGCCTGCCCCCTCGGAATGGGCTCGGCGACGATGATCTTCGATCCCGCAGGCATGTCGTTCGAGGAGTACTTCCAACTCGAGGGTCACAGGCCCAACGAGCAGATCGTCCGCTTCCTCATCGGACTCGCTCCGGCCCTGCTTCAGCGACGGTCGATTGTCGCAGACGGTGCCCTCGACATCTCCGCCCAACGGGCCCAGTCCACTCCGATTGGCATCCAACTCGCCGCGGGTGCGGTTGCGACCGAGGTGGTCAAGCTCGTTGGGGGCCGAAGCGCTGTCCGTTACGCACCGCACGCGACGCATTTCGACGCATTCTCTGGCCGCCTAGCACGCACCTACCGCCGATGGGGCAACCGGCATCCGCTCCAGCGACTGATTCTCCGATTCGCATCCAAGCAGCTTCTAGGCCCGCGGCCGGCGACGCCTAATCGCGCTCGATCGTCGTGAAGTCAGTCCACGCGCGACGAAGCGCAAGTGCTGCGGGAGGCCCATCCGGGATCGACATACGGAATGTGAAGATCACTCGCTCGTCGCCGCCGACGCGCCAAGCGTCGCGGAGCGAGTCCATGATCTCTTCGATTGCGCGTACGTCCCGTTCGGGAAGGGAGTCGGCGTAGCGCTCTGCGCGTAGATAAAAGAACGGGATGGTGCACCAGGGCTGGATTGCGAGGCCCGCCGCTGTCGCCGCGAGCCACGTGCGCTGGACGGCCTGACCCGCCGCGACGAGCTGCCGTGGACGTGCGTCGCGTGGCATCACGACCGCCGCAAGATGCGAGGAATCAAGGAGCGCGGCGCGGTTCATCGAGCGGATGCGATTGCGCGAGAGGAAGAGTGAGACGAACCAACGCTTGCGCATCATCCCCAGCCCCGTGCGATCGCTCGCGGAGAGTTCGAGGGTCGTTAGGTCGATCCCGTCACGCGTCGTCTCCGCCTCTTCGGCGGTCCAGCGGAACTCTGTGAGCATCTCGTCCATGTACGCACGGTTGAACGTTCGGACGACGTCAGCCTCGGCGAGCGCGTTCGCGACGCTTGCCCGCGCTTCGCCGGATACCGTGACAAGGCGATGCGCGCGGTCGACCTCGGTCTCCGCCGCGACCCGCGCGATTCTCTCCGTGTCGATGGTTTCCCCGTTCCAGGGGCGGCGATTTGTTGCGCGCGTCTTCACCAAGAGCGCGGCAGATCCGTCGATCGCATCGCGAGTCTCGAGCAAGTCGAACAAGACCCGCACCACCGGTTCGTCAACTCGGGTGAGGCCGAGGATCTCGACGGTCGGCTCGAACCCTCGCACCCGCGCGGCCACCGAGACGTTCTCGACAAACGAACCGAGGCCGAGCAGCGAACTCGTGCGATCGACGTCGATGAAGGCGCCCGAGCGCTCCTCGTCAAGCGAGATCTCCAGACTCTTGCCGGTCGCGCGCAGTCGCCATGGCTGGGCGTTGCCGCCGGTCGGCGCGGCCGCGCCGGCCTCTGCAAGTGCACGAATGTCGTCATCGTCGAGCATGGCTAATCGGGATGCTCCGCCGCCCATTCGTCGAGCGCCACAGGGGGAAGTGCTCCGGAGTGGGAGAACACGAGATGCTGTGGCGTGATGTGCTCTCGCTTCAGGCGTTCCGCCAGCGCTCGCAGTGAGGCTCGGTTCTCGTCGGGGTCATCGCTGAATACCCAAGGTGCAGACACCATCTGCCCATCTGTCATTGCATACCCAGTGTCGCCGAGGAGGAGGAGCGTGT
>JAPYTP010000359.1 GCA_029941885.1 Myxococcota bacterium | reverse complement strand
TCCGTGGGGCCTTACGGTCTTCCGACGCCGCATTGGCGTGAGTAAGCCGCGTTTTCCGCACCACCGATACCAGGTGTTCTGACAACTAAGCCCCGCCGGGGAAGTCAGGCCCCTTCCTGGGTGGGCCCAGCACCCTTTGCATTCAGGTGCATAATAGGGACCTGGCGTTCATTGATTCGTCAGAATGTTCCCCGGCCACTACCGCCCCCTCCCCACCCCACTCGGACCGCGGCCTATGGCGGATCAAAAACGGGCCACGAAGCAGTGTGTCTTCGTACGCGAGCAGAACCAGCGCATGATTCGATCACCTGAGGTGTCTCCTGGCTTACGCTAACCGGCATCCCACTTTCTTCGACGGGAAACACGGATGCGGCTTCCGCCGAGAAGAGCGGCCAGCGCCACGAGCAGGCTCAGGCCCAGAGGTTTCAATGCGGGCACATCGAAACCAGCGGGGGTGCTCGAACTGTCGACAGGGTCGCTGCCTTCCGCCACCTCTGTGGCGTCACTGAATCCATCACCGTCGGTATCTGGCATGAAGGGATCCGACCCGGTATCGCCCACGCCCGCGAAAACCAGAGTGTTCGTCTCTGCCCCGTCGAGTAGCCCGTCGCCGTCAGTGTCTTTCTCGAAGGGATCGGTCCCGGTGTTGCTGGCATCCACGAAGATTCCAGTGTTCGTCTCCGCCGCGTCGGGCAGGCCATCGCCATCCGTGTCCAACAGATCCCGATCGAAAACGTATGCGGCACCTGTATCGAGGCCGGCCGCCCGGTCGTCGAGATACGCACCCGCGATGGCCGTCTCTCCGCTCGAAGAAAGACCAACGGAGCTGCCTAGTTGATCATGATGAGCCCGATCAGCGGCTAGAAGCTCAGGCTGGCGAATCCATGTCCCATCAATCGCCTGTAGGAACAGGAAAGCGGCGCCGCCGCTAATCAACGACTGAGGTGATTCGGGATTCGACGATATCCATGTTCTTGCTCCCAGCAATGCAATCTCACCGGAGGAGTTCAGCGCGGCAGAGGAACCGAATCTCATAGTGGTCGAACCTACGTAACCAGCTGGCGTGGGCGGGGACATGCGTTGAGCGTGGGACCATGTGCCCTCTTGGTTTCGGATGAACACGTGCGCTGAGCCGTCGAAGCCGTCCGAGGTCGAGATGCCCGGCTCCCCCACGAGGGCGGTGTCCCCGGTTTCAGACAGCGCTCCGGAGAAACCGAAGCCGCGGCCCTCGGCGCTTGCGGGCGGTACCAATTCCTGCTGGTACGACCAAGTTCCGTCCAGAGCACGGAAGAAGACGTAAGCAGCTCCGGAATCGCTGCCCGCGCCAGTGGCATTGGGGTCGCCGATCAGCGCTGTACCCCCATCCGAGGAGAGCGCTACGAAGCCGCCGAACCACTCGGCCGAAGCACCTTCTGGAGCCAACAACTCCGCCTCATGGGTCCAGGTGCCATCCATCGATCGGTAGAAGACATGTGCGGAATCTGGATCTTCGGACGTGTTCTGGATTGGGTCGCCTACCAGCGCAACGTCGCCCGAACCCGACAACGCCACGGAGTAACCGAAGCCTCCGGACGGACTGGCCCCGGGTTCAATGAGTTGCTGTTCGTGGCTCCAGCTTCCGTCGCCGGCTCGCCGAAAGACATGCGCACAACCAGGTTGGCCCCCATAGATCGCCGCTCCGCCGACGAGCGCGGTTTCCGCCGTAGCTGATAGAGCCCCCGCGCCGCCGAACGTGCTGCCCGGCGTATCTGCAGGATCCGACAACGAGTGGACATGGTTCCATGTGCCCTCGACATCGCGCTCGAATAAACGCGCCGGTCCTTGTTCGGCCCCTAATTGCCAATCGTCGGGAGCGCTCACGAGAAGAGCAACGTCTCCCGCAGAAGAGAGCGAGACTGCGCC
This sequence comes from Myxococcota bacterium, assembly GCA_029941885.1. Lineage (GTDB taxonomy): Bacteria > Myxococcota_A > UBA9160 > UBA9160 > UBA4427 > UBA4427. Next base: position 2,139 of record JAPYTP010000359.1, on the reverse strand, counting down.
GCCTAGTTCGCGAAACGACGAGCTGTCCAGAACGATGAGCTTTCCGCTATGGGGATCCAGAGTCGAAGAAGCATCTGTGGGATCGGTCTGGTAGAAGCCCCTTTCGTTTCCGTCATCCCAGTTGTCTCCATCGCTGTCCAGGGCCAAAGGATCGGATCCCAAATCACTATCGCTCACGAAGATCCCTGTATTCGTTTCCACGGCGTCGTACAGCCCATCGTTGTCGTCGTCGATATCGCCCCAATCTGATTGCTGGTCTCCATCGTTATTTGGGGCAACGAATAGCCATGCGATGCCGGCATCGTTGATCGTGTCGATATCTGCGTCGTCACTACCGATCAGGACCGTGCGCTCACCCTCCGCCCTCCAAGGGGAGAATGACACCGAGCGGCCGAAGCGATCTCCCGCCTCGCCGTTGGGATTCAATAGCCGCGTCGCGAATGCCCAATAATCCAGATTCCAGGACGCGCTGAACACGTAAGCCGAACCCGCGTCGCTAGCACCACTGGTGTCATCAAAGGGAGAACCGATGATGACCACCGGGCTCGATGTGCCAAAGGAGGAGTTCGATGGAACCCTTCGCGTGCTCACGGCGCTCCCGAAACCCTCGCTCACGATTTCCTCGGGTGCCTGCAGTTGCATGTTGTGGCTCCAACTACCATCCAAAAACCCTTCGAAGACGTGCACGGATCCCGCATCGGATCCTGCCGCCGTGTCGTCGTACGGAGCGCCCACGAGCGAAAAACGCCGGTACGAATCCGACAGGTCGACGGCTGCACCGAAGCGGTCGCCCGCGCTGGCATCGGGAGCGAGTAGTTGCGCCTGGTGGGACCATGTGCCATCCGCCGCGCGCGTGAAGACGTGTGCAGAACCCGCATCGAAACCCGCCAGCGTATCGTCCGCGCTGGCTCCCACGAGCGCGAGATCTCCGGTGCGGGAAACCGCCACCGCGCCGCCGAAGTGGTCGAAACTGGCCCCATCGGGGGCCAGCAGTTGAGCTTGGTGGGACCAGATGCCATCCGTCCCGCGCGTGAAGACGTGCGCGGAACCTGCGTCCGCGCCGCCAGGAGTATCGTCCTTCGGAGCGCCGATGATCGCTGTGGTAGCCCCACCTGAGAGCGTTACGGAGGTCCCAAACTCGTCGAATTGAGCGCCATCTGGGGCAACGAGCTCCTGGTGGGTCCAGCTTCCGTCGGGGGCCTGCATGAATACATGGGCGGAGCCGATGTCGTCGGCGGGCGCCGGCGGTCGGTCATCTCCGGGGGCCCCGATCAGGGCGACATCTCCCGCGTCCGAGAGGGCCAACGCAGCTCCGAAAAAATCCCCGGCGCCGAAGCTGGGAGACACGAAATGTTCATCTTGGCTAAAGCTGTCGTCAGTCCCGCGCCTGAAGATGTAGGCCGACCCGGCATCGATTGCTGTACCGATATCGTCCAGATACGCGCCGATGAGTACCGCGTCACCAAAACTTCCAAACGCTACTGATCTGCCGAAACGGTCATAGAAGTCGGCGTCGTCAGCCATCAACTCCTGTTGGTTCCCAGAAGCCGCGGCTGAGACGAACAGGACCATGAAGGCCAGCATCCATATCTTCAAAACAGCACCCTCGTTCGCCCGGAAGGCTGCTCCGGGACTTTCTCCAGAATACCACCGCAAGAGCTTTTAATGGCGATCGAGAACGATCACTCGATTACAAAGTCTTAGAGCGGCTCTTGCGTATCTAAAGCAAAACGCACCAACCCGAAGCTCGGGAATGTCCCAACGTCAGTTGATCTTCTAGGAAAATAGAGCGGCGGCTCCTTCACCTGTTTCCCGTCTTAGCAATTCGGACAAATGGGTGATCTAAACTAAGAGACACATCGCGGGGATTTTGTCCCCGAGGAGAGTGTCTTTATGGCGACAAGAAAGAAGCAGACGAGCGAAGCCGCAGTGCGGGAGATCCGCCGCAAGACCCACCGCCGGTTTGCTCCCGAAGAAAAGATTCGGATCGTTCTCGAGGGGCTCCGAGGCGAGCAGAGCGTCGCCGACTTGTACCGTCGAGAAGGCATTGCCTCGAACCTCTACTACCGATGGAGCAAGGACTTTCTTGAAGCCGGCAAGAAGCAGTTGGCCGGCGACACGGTCCGCGAAGCCACCAGC
>JAPYTP010000358.1 GCA_029941885.1 Myxococcota bacterium | reverse complement strand
CCGCTGTATTCAGCAAATCAAAGAAGCCGGCGCCAAAGCCTGCATCACACTCAACCCTGCGGCATCGACGATCGAGTTGATCTTGGATGAGGTCGATCGGGTATCGGCGATGACGGTCAACCCGGGCTTGGGTGGGCAATCGTTTATTGAGGGTGCATTGCGAACGGTTGAGCAGGTCGCCGACTGGGTGAGTCAGCGCGGGCTCTCAGTGGACATCGAGGTGGATGGGGGTGTGAAGGCGAGCACGATCGCGCAGGCAAGGAACGCGGGCGCCAACGCGTTTGTCGCCGGTACCGCGATATTCAAGCATGACGAGTACAAGACTCCGATCGAGGAGCTTCGCACGGCCGCGGGTCGTGGTGCATCGCTGGCGGAGTAGGTCTTTTTTTTTGGGGGGGGGCAGACGGGCCTGGCTTCGACCTGTGATCGGACCCCATCTCGCGCCGCTCGGAAACTGCTTGGAACGTCCTTTGGAGCCCCCACTGAGTCGTTTTCAGCCCACGCGCCCGACCCATACCAGCCGCGGCGAGGCACGTCCTCAATTGACATCAACGCGAGATTCGTGACCTCTCCAAAGGACGCAAATCTCCAGGGATCAATGTTTCGACATCGGCTATCCGCGACTTTTCCGACGCCGCCAATCGTAGGCAAAATCCTACGAGCATGCGCTACGACTCTTCCATGCTTGGATTCTGCGACCGGAATTTCCTTTACGAATGAACTCTCGGGGTAGCGCCGCCTCGCATCCCACGTCTCAGATAGCGCTCAGGCCCATCTCGCATGCTATCTCGCTGTTAGTTGAATCCCACACCGGACGGCTTTCTGACCAATGTTCTGCCAGCATCCGGGTCCAGCGGCATGGACATCATGATCAATGTCTTGAAGACGCTGACATTCATTGGCATTGTCGTCCCAGTCAACCGGCTACATGCTCTGCAGAGTTGATTCGAGAGTCCAGTTGCAGCGTGGTCGCGAGAAGCCAAATGCGGTGCAGGAAGAGTATCGGGGGGTGGGGAAGGCACTACACTTCTGGTACAATCGCGCATTCGCGATACAAAGGCTCGCAAATGCGCCTATCTCAAACCCGCAACAGAAGTGTTGCATAGATGACCAGATGCGGCTGCAATAGCCGAGTCATCCGTTGCTTTCGAACGGAAGCATCCGATCGGACTATGACTATAGAGTTGAGCAATGGGGGGCCTGTTTGCGAGTAGGAATCGATGCAGGCCCGATGATGGTCAGGTATTCGGGCATCAGCCGCTATACCGATCAACTTCTTCGGGCCTTTGCTCGAATCGACACCAGCAACGAATACGTCCTCTATGGCCTTGATGGTGGCATTCAAGGTAGGGTTCCCACCACCAACGCCAAGGATTTCGGGCCGCGATTCAGCCGCGACGCCCGCCGAGTTCCACAGATACACAAGCTCGATCGCGGCATGCTGCTGGGCAAGAGTGCGAACCTCGACCTCTTCCACGGCACGAACTACTGGGCGCCACTGATTCGCAATTTCCCGTCGGTTCTGACGATTCACGACCTGACGGTTCATCTGCTGCCCGAGAACCACCCGCGTACCCGACGACTCGCACATGCGCTGCTGCCCGTACACTGTCGCTCGGCAAAGCGAATCATCGCGGATTCGCTCAATACGAAGCGTGACCTGCAGCGCCACTACAAAATTCCCCCAGAGCGAATCGACGTCATCCACCTTGCAGCTGGCGACGAATTTCACCCGGTCTCGCGTGAGGAAGACCTCCAGCCGGTTCGCCAACGCTATGGACTCCCCGACGACTTCATGTTCTTCGTCGGGGCCATCGAGCCGCGAAAGAACATTCCGCTGCTCGTCCGCGCCCTGTATTGGCTGCGTCGAGATGGGCTCACCTTGCCGCTCGTCATCGCTGGCAATGGCAAAGAAGAGTATGTCGCGTCCCTCCATCGGCTTGTAGAACACTTGAACCTGGAGCTCGGCAAGGATGTCATCATCCTCGGAAACGTGGCGAACGTAGACCTCCCAGCGCTCTACAGCCTATGTGAGCTCTTCGTCTATCCATCTCAATACGAGGGTTTCGGACTGCCTCCACTCGAGGCGCTGGCCTGTGGCACGCCGGTTGTCGTGCCCAACAATTCGTCCTTTGGCGAGATCTACACTGGCTGTGCCACTTTCGCGAGTCTGGATTCACCACAGACGCTGGCAGAGGCCATCAGCAAAGCACTTGCGCCCTCGAGCGCAACCAACGAACTGGTCGATAGAGGCATGAAGTTGGCGCATTCACGTAGCTGGGATGACACGGCCGCAGAGACACTCGATGTCTACCGGCGAGCGGGGGGGCGTCGGCCTCTCAGCTCGACCCGCCGACTCCCGGCCGCCCACGTGCCTTCGGGCCCCCGTTCGGCCTGAGGATTTCGGCGCGACGGGTGTTAACCAGATGCGACTTCGACAGAGATTGCTCGGCGACTGTATTCCATGGAATCGCGCAATGATACGAGCAAGATCGCACCGGAGATCCACTTGTCTGGATCATCGATGAGACGAGCCAGTTTCGACTGCAGACTCGCAGCAGAATCAAAACGGGCGCTCACTGCAGGGACCTAGGGCCGTTCATGTACGCATCAAGACCTACACTCGATCTGCTCTAACCCGAAGCCGAATTGAGAAAAGCCTGCAACCACACTGCTTGCTCCGTTTTACTTGAATTAGATGCAGTCACTGTCGGCGTGTGTTTGTATGGTTCATAGTCATACGCTGTGGTCTCGCACGCTCCCTATGGCACCACTCGAGTCAGTTCTGCGCCTATTGGTTCCTGCTGTTCACATCGGACAACCCTACCGATTTAGACGAGGCTGCGCCGCCGTCGTCGACGGGGAAGGTCTAGCCACGTCCCTCCATAGGGATTTGACCTAACGCCCATACCCGGACGTTGTGCCAGAAGACAGCTTGAGTGTCCTATCCTCTCTGCTATTCGGCGCCGGAGACCGCGAGACTCGAGACTTTGTGGTCCAGCCCGGAGGTGAGATTGCCATGAGCCAACTTCTGCGGTTCCCCAGCGCGGTCAAGCGAGATCCGGCGATCGAGATCTGGATGGATGAGCATTCGGATGAATTGGGTGCGATCGCGCAGCGCTGGTTTGAGGTTGTGCGCAATTGCGGAGACGATGTTCGAGAGTTACTGCATGATGGCTATCCGACAGCGTGTGTGGGCGATGCCGCATTCGCCTATGTGAATGCCTTCAAAGCCCACGTCAATGTCGGGTTCTTTCGTGGCGCCGAGATTGCTGATCCGGAGGGCTTGTTGGAAGGCACTGGCAAGTTCATGCGTCATGTGAAACTCAGGCTCGAACGTGACGTCGATGCCACGGCTCTAATGAAGCTAATCGCAACTGCCTACACTGATATCAAAAGGCGCTAGAGGCGGAGTAGTTCATGCGCTTTCGATAGATTGAGTTCGTCCGGATGATCGACGGGCGAAAACGGGCAGGGAACGGACCTTGAACTGTCTTCGCGGGTGCTCGCGGCCCTCGCTTGGTCAAAACCCGACATCGTGGGCAGCGAATCGCTGGTCTTTCCGAACCGCTCAGGCGGGTTCATCGACCCACACAACTTTCGGGCGCGTCCCTTCAGACGAATCGTCGAACGCGCCTTGGGCCGACCGCTTCTCCATCATGGAGAAGGGGCGGCTCGTGGCCGGCGGGACAATGGAGCAGCTCGACGACGAGCTGGTGGCAGCGCATCTGAGCGTTTGAACCGGCTTCCCTCCCGGGTACGGCCAAGCCGCGGCTTCGCGCGTATCGACTTGGAGTTATTCCGTATTCTTGTTCCCGCAAAGAGCCTCGACCGAGGGGAAGAGGAGAGGAGAAGTCGCGCCCAGCGCGATGGAGTCCGGGCCGTTCTGGAAATCGAAGTGGTCGGCCGGGTCGGCGTCCGTCACGAACACACTCCCGTCCCCGGTGCGGTCGGCCCACACGAAGAGCCCCGAGGCAGGGATCGAACCCGAGAGCCCGATCACCGGGCCCACGGCCTTATTGAAACCGTTCGCGCCCTCCGCGGGTTATTCGCCGCGGTCCCGCAACCA
>JAPYTP010000357.1 GCA_029941885.1 Myxococcota bacterium | reverse complement strand
ACCGATCGTGTCGAACCGCTGCTGGTCGGTGATTATCAGGATGATGTTGGGACGCGGACCAGGCTCGGTCTCCGCACAGGCACCTGCCAAGAAGCTCAGCCACAACCCCAGCACCGTGAGCCGGAGAACATTCGAGTACCACGGGTGGCATGAGGAATACGAAGTCTTGGAGTGCATGGGGACAGAGACTAGTTGGAAGCGCACAATCGCTTCAATACCCAAACTCAGCCCGGAATGATGCGATTGCAGATCTCTTGGCAGTGGTTTCTATCGGGCAACAAGAGGTCGTTCTACCCCAACACGATGGCGGGCTACAACGAATCTCGCTCCCTCACGCCATTTCCCAGAATCATCGGTTTTCCGGGTCGCTAAACAATATTCTTTTGCCGGTTCGCAACAGCGGTGCAAATAACTGGGGCTGGGGGTGAGCGAAGGCTATTTTCTCCGCGAACCAAAACCCACGCTTCGCCAAGAACCGGCCCAGTCAGGAACGTGGGAGTTCATGGAAGGACTCATGACTGAAAAGACGATCCGTCTCTTTGTTCCGGCCTTCTTCGCGATCTACTTTGTCATCGGCTTCGGCCGCTGGATCGGCGGTGCGCATGAGATCTATCCCATCGGCGCCTGGGGGATGTATCACTACCTTCCGCGGTACTATGACCAATTCGATCTCAGGGTCTATCGTCTGGCCGGACGTGACTTCGACCCTCCGATTTACTCGAGCACCGCAGATCCCCAACTCGGTATTGGCCTCGATGGCCACCGAAATCTTGTGATCAACGGCTACGTGCGCAACTCGAAACTCCATCGCGAGGAGCGAGCATTGCCCTATCTCGACTTTACAAGTATCGCCATCCTAGGCCCAGATTCAAAGTACGAGATCCTCCGCATGCGTGCCCGCTCGCGACGCAACGAGCGCAAGCGACAGAAGACGACCGTGTACGGCCCGTTTGTCACCGCCGACGACCAGTCGGCTCGCCTCGAAGGCGCGCGCTTTGAATTTCCCGCCGGGGGAAAATTCAAGAAGCGGCCGCACACGGGACACCAGCTCCTCAAGCGCAAGAAGACGGGCGGTTGAACCCTGTCATGAAATTGATCGGGCGAGTCTGGCAACTCACCGAGGCACCCTATCGCGAAGTTCTCTTCGATACCTCGCTTCAGTACCGGCGCCTCTTGGGTCTACTGCCCTTCTTCTACACCGGGGCATTCTTGGCGACATTCGGGACATACGAAGTTGATCGTACGCTTCAGCCGCCGCTCGACGGGCCCTTGTGGCCGCTGATTTGGACGAATCTGTTGCCTTGGGAAGTCGCCGGAATCGGCATTCTTGCGCTGCTCACGGTCGGAAGTCTTGCTGCGATCTGCAGACCGCGTGACCAATGGGCCAGGGTAATGGCCTTCGTGGGTATCTTCTTCTGGTTGGGGATGATCTACTCGCACATTGGTGTTCAGCACCGGACCTATACCATGCTGACCCTGGGCTTCTTCTTCGCGCTCATGCCAAACCTCCCGCAACCACCAGAGTCCACGGAGGACTTGCGACGTCGCGCTCTGCTACTCGCCTTCGGAGGCATGAGCTTCGTGCTCTTCACGTATTCGTGGGCTGGTATGCTCAAGATCTGGGGAATTGTCGAGGCACTCATCAGTACGAACGATGTCGTGTACGACTTCGACGTTGTTCCGCTCCATCTTCTGAATCGTGCCTACCAATACCAAAAGCCCCTTCTCCTCTCTGAGTTCGTGATCGATCATCCGCGACTATCGACCCTCGGATTTTTCGCTGCGATATACATGGAAATCGTTTCCGTTGCGGCCGCCTTCCGAGTGCACCTGAATCGCTGGTGGTTCGCTCTGCTCGCAAGCTTTCACTACTTGACGTTATTCGCAATGGGAGTCTTCTTTCCCCCGGCCACAGGGGTGCTGGTCCTTCTGTTCTGTTTTGCGCCGTTCGCACGGGGTACGCTCAACTGGCGCGCCGTTCTTGGAGAGTTGCCATGGTTCGGCCCGTTCCTCTCGGCGGTGTTCTACAAGTTCGAACGCTTCGGGGGCCGGAAAGGGCGCCATTGGGTGAACGCCGCCCCGGACTGCTACCTCGCGCAGGCCTTGATCGCATACATGCGACAGGCTGATCAGCGTGGCGACGTTAGCTTCGAGGGTCCGAACAGCGAGATCTTCATGCGACTCATTGAGGAGTATCCCAGCCATTGCGAAGGGAGGGGGCTGCTTGTTTTGAGTGAGCACCAAGGAGAGCGAAGAGTGCGTTTCGACAGCGAAGCCGCTCTCTATATCAGCGCCGGCATGCGCGGGCGCCTGGGCTGGGCTTTTCTTCTGCTAACGATTCCCCTTCCGTTGACGCAGCCGATCTATCGAGCACTTGCGCGGCAGATGCGTATCGAGCAATCATCGCACTCTGCCGACTCCACGTCGGGCTAGGTGGCCTAGCGATCGGTTCGCTGGTTGAAGTACCGCCGCACATCATCGTGCATTTGCGGCTTGTCAGAATTCCACTCGTAGCACCCCGCGTCGTCGAGCCGCAGGTCTTGCTCAGGATCGAATGTCCGCCGCAGCAAAATCTCTGTACGAAATCTGTACTGCCTGCTTTGAAGGGTGCCGTGATAGAAGTCGCGGATGAGATTGTTGGCGTAACCGACCTTACCTTCGGAGGCCTCGTTCCATCGCTTGGCCCAACGAAGGTAGTGGGCGTGCCAGCGGTCCGAGACGTTGCGATGGCCACAACGGGGGCAAGTAGGATTGGCGGACTTGAACCAGTAGCCGATCGCGTGGTCTGCCTTCGGCTCGTGCGAGTAGCTCGCCAGAAAAATCAGTTTGTCGCCACCGCCAACAACCGCCGAATCATAGAGTTGAACTTTGCGAAGCATCTCGGCTCGCGCTGCCCAGCCGAAGCCGCTGGTTCCGTCAGGATACGCAGCTCGTAGCGCTAGTTTCTTGGGCCTGTGCATCTGTGGGAACAACTCGGCGTGGTCAGCGAAGTACTTGACCGACCCGGAGACAAGCACCGGATCCGAGTTCACCTCTCTCTGCACTAGCGCCTTGTCGAAGACCTGACACACGTTGGAGGATTCGAGGGCCGCTGCGACGTGCCAGGGCCAGTCCTCGGTGATGAATTCGATGTCGGCATCGAGCCAGGCGATCTTGTCGTGCCCCCGTGCGATCATCGATTCGATCCCGAGATTGAGCATTCGCTCCTTTTGCCACATCACGGAGTTGGATCGAATGTGGAGGACGTCACCCCAATTGATGTCGAGTTGATGGGGGCGACCATCGAGAGCGAGTTCAACAGTCAGCAGGGGGACTCGGGCCCGCTTCATTCCTTCGGCGAACTTGTAGTAGTTAACAAGTCTCCGCTTGGAATCGCTCGGGTTGAAGTAGCACGTAACCACTCCGAAGCCGTCGAGGGTCATGGAAGGGTGTCTTGCTCTGATCTCGTCGCGCACTCGGCTACTCTGGCTGCGGCGTTTTTCTCGCTGAATGAGTCCGCGGACCTGGGACGCTTCACGCCACATCGCGATGCGTTCTTTCCGCCCACACGCGCCGCTCACTCTTGGCACCCGACGTGAGTGCTGTTTCTCGACCAAAAGCATTTCGCACTCGGAACAGCGGTTCAAATGCAGTCGGTCGTTGTCGGCCTGAACGCCCGACTCGGGTGCTTCGCTGTAGTCCTGCACGTTCACGTGTGGAAATGGTGCATCGGGAATCGGCTTACCGAAAAAATTGCATAGTTTCTCCCATTCGCCACCGGCTCCAATCTCGAGCTGAATGAAGCAATCCGGGTCGGTAGCCTCGAAGTAGGCAACAACCTCGGCGTTGTAGCGCCGGTAGGCGGTGATGAAAGCGTCTTGCGAGATCTCCTTGACGTCGAGATGGCGCATGTAGGTTCGTTTCATATGTGGCTTGACTACCGTGATCCAGCGGTGCACCGAGCGCCACCAACTCTGCTCATCGCGGATCGTCAAAATGAATAGACTGTCGCTGTATCGCTCGTGGAGCTTTCGGTACATGGGGCTGATGTTCCAGGGTCGGTCCTCCATTCCGCGATAATTTTCGGCCCAGGCAAGAGCGAACTCATAGTT
>JAPYTP010000356.1 GCA_029941885.1 Myxococcota bacterium | reverse complement strand
TGGGATCCCGCTCGTTCTCGCGAGGAGTGCGAATTGGGCCTCGTGCCGATCGGGGACCCCTATCCCGGCATGGAAGTGCGGGTGGTCGACGAAGACTTCCAGCCGGTGGCGGACGGCGAGATCGGCGAACTCCTGATGACCGGTCCGCAGCTGACGCCGGGCTATTGGCAGGATCCCGAACGAACTGCGATCGCCTACATCCGACCGCCCGGCGAGGACCGGATCTTCTACCGGACCGGCGACCGCGTGCGAAGCCGTCACGGCAAGGCGCCGATGGTCTACCTGGGCCGTATGGACAATCAGATCAAGATCCAGGGATACCGGGTCGAGCTCGGCGAAATCGAAGCGGCGATGCGCGAGGAAGCGGGTGTCGAAATCGCCATCGCCGTGGGCTGGCCCGTCACCGCGGCGGGTGCCGATTCCGTGGTCGTATTCGTCTCCGACGACAGCGCCGATCTGGACGATCTAGAGCGAAAAGGCAAGATGCGCCTACCGAACTACATGGCCCCCCGCGAAGTCCGACACATCGATCGGTTCCCACTCAATTCGAATGGCAAGGTCGATCGCAAGGCATTGATCACACTGCTGACCGAATCGACCTAGCAGGCTCTGTGCACCATCCCTCCACGCCAATCCGGAAGCAGACCGCGCGATGCGACTAGCCTACCTGACCACCACATACCCCGAAGTCAGCCATACGTTCATCCGTCGTGAGATCCAGGAATTGGAACGGCTCGGCCATGAGGTGGAGCGGCTCTCCATCCGAGAACCCGGAAGTACCCTGGTGGATCCGAGCGACCTGAGCGAAGTAGGCCGAACCTACTACTGCCTCCCGAGGCTGCGTCGAGAGATCCTGGGCGCTCTGCGCCTCAACCCGATTCGGCTCCTGCAGGCCCTGTGGACGACGATCCAGATGGGCCGTGTGAGCCACCGCGGCCTGGTCGTCAACCTCGCGTACCTCGTCGAAGCGATCACCATCAGGCGATGGCTGCGACAGAAGGGGATTCAACACCTGCACGTCCATTTCGGAACGAATGCAGCGGCCACCGCGCGGCTGGTCCGACGGCTCGGCGGACCGCCCTACAGCATGACGATCCACGGTCCTGCCGAGCTGGACAGCGCAATCGGTTTCAGCCTCGGACCCAAGATCGAGGACGCCGAATTCGTCGTCGCAATCACGGACTATTGTGGTGCGCAGTTGCGTCGGTGGATCGACCCCGCCCACTGGGACAAGATTCGCATCGTCCGCTGCGCCGTCGAGGACCCTCTCTTCGACAAGGCACGGCCGATCGAAGCCGGCTGCCGAACGCTCGTCTGCGTCGGTCGGCTCACCGCCCAGAAGGGTCAGCTGCTTTTGCTCGAGGCCATCCGACGATTGGTCGAGGAAGGGGTCGATCTGAATTTGGTTCTGGCCGGGGACGGCGAGATGCGACCTCAGATCGAGCAACGGATCGCCGAGTACCAACTCGAAGATCGAGTCGAGATCACAGGCTGGATCGACTCAAACGAAGTAACGAGACGTCTGCTGGATTGTCGGGCCATGGTGCTCCCCAGCTTCGCCGAGGGACTACCCGTGGTGATCATGGAAGCTTTCGCCCTCCGCCGCCCCGTGTTGAGCACCTACATCGCCGGAATCCCCGAACTCGTCGAGCCCCGAAAGAACGGCTGGCTCGTTCCGGCGGGCAGTGTCGACGCTCTGGCTACGGCGATCCGAGAGCTGATGGAGACTCCGATCGCGCGGTTGAACGAAATGGGGGAGCAGGGATCCGTCGCGGTCCGAGAACGGCACCACCTCCCCACGGAAGTCTCTCGCCTCGAAAAGTACTTCCAGGAATTCGTGAAGTCGTGAGCGAGACCGCCCCGGAGAAAGCGACCCCGAAGCCCAGAGGATCCACCGCCACGGGCTGTGACGGCGTCGTCTGCTTCGGTGGCATCGATTGGTGGTATCACAATCGGGGCCACAGTGAATGCCAGGTGATGACGCGGCTCGCGAGTCAGATGCCGGTCCTCTGGGTGAACAGCATCGGCATGCGGGCGCCGTCTAAAGCGAAGACTGAACTTCCCCTGAAGCGATACATCCGAAAATTCAAGAGCACCCTCAAAGGTCTTCGGCGTGACCCGGAGTCGGGCATGTGGATCTACAGTCCCCTCTTCGTCCCCCGTTACACCCTGCCCTGGCTCCGCTTCAACGGCCTCTTTCTTGCGCTTCAGATCAATCTTCTGCGATTCTTTCTCGGAATGAAGAATCCAGCGACCTGGGTGACCACACCGACCGCGGTCGAGCCCGTCGAGCGAATGCGCTGGAGCCAGATCATCTTCAATCGATCGGACGAGTTCTCGCGTTTCCCGGAGGCGGACACGGACTTCATCGCGGGCCTCGAGAAGCGCCTGCTGAGCCTTTCGGACACGGTGCTCTTCACGAGCCACGGGTTGATGAAGCGGGAAGCGCACCTGTGCCGCTCGGCCGAGTACCTCGGGCACGGCGTGGACTACGACCGGTTCAGCCAGGCAAGAGAGCGCGACCGGCCGGCCGAGCTGCCCGCGAACCTTCGCCACCTGAAACGCCCGATCGTCGGCTATTACGGCGCTCTCGATGACTATACGGTGGACAAGGAGCTTTTCATCAAGACCGCACGGCGGATCGCCCCGGCGACGCTGCTCATCATCGGCCCGAAGGCAATGGACACGACGAGTATCGAGGCGGAGCCCAACGTCCACTACATCGGCCAGATCCCGTACGAGGAAATCCCAAGCCACGCCGGCGCCTTCGACGTCGCACTCATGCCCTGGCTCATGAACGAATGGATCGAGAGCAGCAATCCGATCAAGCTGCGCGAGTACCTGGCGATCGGATTCCCGATCGTCACCACCTGGTTCCCTGAGCTCGAGCCCTATGAGTCGCTCGTCTACTCGGCAAAGTCGCACGAGCGCTTCCTCGAGGCAATCGATGAGGCGCTCCACGAACGGGATCCCGAATCGGTGCTGCGCCGCCGTGCCTCCGTCCAGAACTCCACCTGGGATGGGATCACCCGGCGCGTCTCGGAGATCCTTCTCGACGGAATCGAGGATCCTCGATGAGGCAGCAATCGGACAGAATTCCTTTCCCGAGATTCGATCGAAGCGTCCTGGTCGAACTGACCCGACGTTTTGCTCCATCAGCTTCGGTCGAGGATCCCCCGAGTCGAAATGCCCTTGCTACAGCGGAACGAGGAAAATGACGATGGGGGAGGGCTTGACGCGGTTGCTGAATGGACGACTCGACCCTCACCCGGTGCGCCCGATCCGGAGTCTACCGGTCGGTTGTCGTAGCAATCCAGGAGTGCTCTCAAAGTGAAGCAGAACGACACCGGAACATCGCGATCGATCCCACACCTCGGTCTGCTCCTGCCGGCGATCGGGCTCATCGGGCTTGTCATCGCGATCTACGCTGGCAACGAAGCCTGTAGCTCGGACACGGGATGCCTCGAGGGAGCTCGCGAGATCTGGCGCACCCAGTTTCCCGACTGGATGCGAAGCGAGTTGAGAGCATTCGTGCGCCTCGTGTTCTCTCCTTGGCTCTGGATTCTCCTGATCGTCGTCGGCGTCGCCGAACATTTTCGCCCCGCCCGGGAAAGCCAGAGAACCTTCAGCACGGGTGCGGTCTACGACGTCGTCGCCTGGTTCCTGATGGACAAGCTGATGTTCGGATTCCTGGTCGGTACGGTCATCTCCTTTTCCGCCACAATTGCGCTCTATCAGCAGCACGCCTCCTTTCTCACGATTACCGCGCTCACCGAACTCCCGCAGGCCGCTCGCTTCGTGCTCGCCTTCGTGTTCGCGGACTTTCTGAATTGGCTGCATCACGTCATGCGACACAAGGTGCCCGGCTTCTGGATCTTTCACGCGGTCCACCACTCCCAACGCGAGATGAACATTTTCACGGATGATCGGATCCATCCGATCGACAAGACCATCGCCTCGCCGATCTGGCTGTTCCCCAGCCTGATTCTCCAGCTCGACGTGCCGCTGGTACCGTGGTTGATGATCGCACAAATGCTGTATACGCACGCCTACCACGGGAATCTGCATACGGACTACGGGCCGCTCCGCTACGTATTCGTGACCCCCCAGAGTCATCGA
>JAPYTP010000355.1 GCA_029941885.1 Myxococcota bacterium | reverse complement strand
AGCCCGCTCGCCCAGGCCGATTCCAGTGGAGCCGTCAGCGAACGCGGCGACAGTGGCCGCTTCGGAGCACATCGACTGAGCAGCGTGAGGAAAGTTACGAAGCCAACGGCCACGCCTGGCGCCACGGCGAAGCCAACTTCTAGCTGGACCGGCTGGCTCGATCGAGACGATCCTGGCGGGAGCGGCGATTATGAAAGTCGGGGGGGTTTACCTGCCAAGGTCGTCTGCAGCAACCCGCTCGAGATCCGCGCGCGAATCAAGGGAACAACCAAGGAGTTCGCCCCGGGAAGCAGCCTACCGGACAATCTTGCGTACTTCAGCGCCAGTCAGGGATTGGGCTGCAAGAACGCATCGCAGGCCGACCGCCGGTGCAGCGACTATGAGGTGAACTTTCGCTGTCCTGGGCCGCGTGTCTACTCGCGCGACCGAGCGGCTTCCTGGACCGGCTGGCTCAATAAAGACAACCCCGGGGGCTCTGGGGATTATGAAAACAAGACTGGCTTCGGCCCCGGGGTCGTCTGTAGCAACCCGTTCAACATTCGCGCGCGCGTGAAGGGGACAAGCCCGGAGTTTTCTCCCGGTGACAAAGTCCCAGAGACCCTTGCGTATTTCAGCGCCAGTCAGGGTTTGGCCTGCAAGAATGCATCGCAGACCGACCGCTGGTGCAACGACTACGAGGTGAAGTTCCTCTGCTCTGGCCCCTGATTTCGAAACTCGACACACGGCGGGCCGCATCGTTCGGCCCGCCGCCTGGGGACACTGAATGGTGATTGACCCTTTTTCGCATTCCACCTCCCGCCAGGGCCGGTCCGCCGTATCGGCCACCAGGCACAGTGGCCGGTGCTCGTGGGTGTGGACAGCCCGATTGGCGAAGCGATGAATGAGAACTCAGACTTCGGGGGCTTCTGGATCCGCGTGGGGGCCTATTGCATCGATACGGCAGTGCTGATCGTCCCACTCATGCTGGTCAGTTTTCTATTCCGCGAGCAGGCACCGGATGGAGATGACCTGGAAGTGGCGATCACCAACCTGGTGGATTCCCTGCTGAACCTCCTGCTGGGTTGGGCGTACTATGCGACGCTGCATGCCTCGGCCTGGCAGGCGACTCTCGGAAAGAAGGCGACGGGCTTGAAGGTGGTGGGTGCCGATGGAGGGCGGATCTCCTTGGGCCGTGCCACCGCGCGCTACTTCGCGATGCTGCTCTCCGCGCTGCCCCTTGGGATCGGCTTTCTCATGGTGGGGTGGACGCAGCAGAAGCAGGGCCTGCATGACAAAATCGCGCGCACGTGGGTCATTCGAACGACCCCCTGAGGCCGGGGGATTTCAGCGGGATTGACCCTTCGAGGAGGCAGGATGACGTTTCTAGAAATTAAATTAATTTATACATCTCATATGATACCCAGAGATGACTCCGATGGCTGGAAGGACCCCCTATGAAGCCTCTGTCCCTTACGTGCCGACCTCGTCAAAGTTTCAGGCAGCCCTGGCTTCCTCTATGCCTTCTGCTCCTTGCCTGGGTGCTCGGTGGAAGCTCGACCGCCTTTTCCGGCGAACTCCCGGAGGAACCCGGGGCAGCGCGGACAGTCAGGATGTTCGATCTCTTTTGTTACGGGCTGATTCCCGACGTCGATGCGATCATCGAAGTCGCCAGTGGAGAGTTTACGCCGATCACCGGCTCCGAACTCAGCGACTACCGGCCTGAGGGCGATGTGTCGCTGCTCAAGGCGTGGAAGTTTGACGATTTCGACTCGGAATATTCACTTGGAGTCTCGGTTGCGACGCTAACCGACCAGATCAAGGAGCAACTTCCGGGGTACGAGACCGCACACGCCTGCACGCTCGCCTTGCCCAAGCTGGGGTCGGTCGATTCGATCCGAAGGGAAGTCCGGGCACTCGTGGGAAGAGATGCCGATGAAACATTCGACCAAGAACCCTTCAGGGCACATGCGTGGATGGGTGAGACCGATGAAATGCGCGTGCATGTGTATTACTACGCGCCTCTCAGCGGCGAACCGGGTGGCCTGCTGAGCGCAGCCGTGATGCAGAAGTCCACGTCCGTGAATCCGCTCGCCGTGGTCCCGGCCAATCCTCTGGCGCCGCCTGACCCCTTCGAGGGCAGCTTCGTTGGCGAAGCGTTGAGCGCGGAGGTGCGCAAGTCCGGCGAGGCCTACGCGGGCAGTCTAAAAGTGAACGGGGAGTTCTATGCCTTCGAGGCGCGAGCTTCGGGCTTTTCGCTTTTTGGTGAATTCCGCGCGGGGGACGAGGCTTTTTCGTTCGACGCGGAGCTGAGGGACGACGGCGACACCCTGCAGCTATCGACGGGAGGCGCGGAGTACACCCTCGCGCGCGCGGACGCTGCGGGTTCGAGTTTTGCCCCGAACCCGCTCGCGAAGCCTTCGACGTCCGAGCAGGCGACCAAGCCCGAGAAGACTGAGCCCCCGGCGCTGTTTGGAGACGGCCAGAAGCAAGGGAATGGCGCGGAGGGAGGAGATTCGGTGCTCGCCCAGGGCAGCGCTGCCTCGCTCTCACGCGATGCGGCCGCTGCATATGTCGAGGCGCTCCACTTCTCCTTGTATCAGGTGAATGAAAGCGCGATGGTGGCAGAACTGCCACAGGAAACAGTCTTCGCTGCCCTCGCCAAGGAGTTCCCGAGCTTCGATTCGGAGACGCAGCGTGAGCTTGCGAATGCGCGGGCCATTTGGACGGAGACGCTTGCGGGTTGGGATTCGTCGTCTCCCGATGATCAGCTCGAGTTCGTCACGGAAATCCTGGGTCTCGCGGGGTTCGACACGGCGGGCCTGTCTGCCGGGCAGCCCGAAGGCTACAGTGCAGCCGCTAGCCATGCGGGAAGCAACTCGGATTCCTACTACCCGTCCTACAACCAAAGCGCCGAGGAAATGGAGCGGGAGTCCTATCTCAACAGTGGAGCCACCGAGGCGGGGGACGGTACCTACGAGGTCTACGACTCATCGACGGGTTCCTATAACTACGAGTAGGAGAAGAACCTACGAGTAGGAGAAGAATCCCATCGGTTTGCAGCCGAGCCGCAAGCTAAGGTGGGGCCGAGCTCGACCCGAGTACCGGTTACGAGCGATCGGGAAGTGACCTGAAGCCACGATGACCGCGAAGTTTTCACTTGAAAATCAAAGAACGGAAACGTCATGACCGACGCATCCGAACGCAACGCATCGAAGAAGAATCGCGTGATCCTCTTGTTGCTTTCGCTGACGCTGGGATGGTTCGGCGCCGATCGCTTCTATCTGCGGAAGTATCGTTCTGGAGCGCTGAAGGCGCTCAGCCTTGGAGGGTTCGGTGTCTGGTGGTTCATTGATTGCGCGATGGATGCCTTCGCGTACACCTTCGGAACAGATTCGGGCATGGTCAAGGACGTCGAAGGCCACGATATTCAATGAACTCTCTCGCGAGCCATTGGCCGAGCGGATGGGGCAAGAACTGGCGGCTGTATGCTGGTCTTTGTCTCGTTCTGCTGACGAGTCTCCTGGGTTGTGCGATGACGGGCAGCTCAGTGCCCCCCCGGAACTGGGTGCAATTCATCGACTACGAGGGCTTTGATGACCAGCTGCACGACGCCCTGAGCTATGCCTATCCGATCGTGACGGTCGGCTTCGTGCCGGACAGCGCCACTGTGAACCAGCTCCCAGGGCGCATCGAGCGTTGGCTCTCCCGTATCGACAGTGGCGGCGCGGGTCGAATCGAGGCGCGGCCCGACCCTGCGCTTCCGCAAGAGCGCGGGTTCGCGCTCGCGGCCATCCCACTGATGATTGCGGCCTACCAGTTCGCCGATTCGTGGATCCTTTACCGCCCCGTGGGTGACTACGACGCCCTCATTTACTACGCGCCCGGCACGGGCAATCTCACCCGCGTCCTCTTCCTGCGCCGTCAGCCCAACGACT
Organism: Myxococcota bacterium; assembly: GCA_029941885.1. GTDB lineage: Bacteria > Myxococcota_A > UBA9160 > UBA9160 > UBA4427 > UBA4427. The sequence goes on along the minus strand of JAPYTP010000355.1, from coordinate 223 downwards.
GAGCCCTCGGAGTCGAATGGGCTCTCGTTAGGGCTCTCGCGCGCAGACGAATAGACGTAGCCTTGTCGGCATCGAATTGGGCATGGAAGGCGCTCTTCCCCGAAAGGAGTGTTGAGTGGAAGCCCTCCACACTGGACATAGAGGTGGGGGGAAAGCAGAAACGGAGGGGTGCTGAACTCTCAGCGGAGAGTGCCCCAGTCGCCACCGGTTCCACGGTTCGAAT
>JAPYTP010000354.1 GCA_029941885.1 Myxococcota bacterium | reverse complement strand
CCGCGGAGTAGGTTGGACGCGTGAGTCCGGGAGCGGCTGCTTGTCCGGGGATTTGGGTATGCGCCGGGGCTCGGGAAACAATTGGGCTACGAAGTCGGCTAGGGACCTGACCCAAGACTATCGTGGGTCGGGTTCCTAGATGCCGCGAATACCGACGTCCCGCGAATCCGCTCATTGTTTTCTGGATCGCTCGGCGTGTACGCAGGAAGCAGTCGAGCGCGCGTCATCGATGCACTCGTCGAAGTAGGGGAAGAGCACATTGCATTGGCCCGCTCGGCCCAACAGCCGCTCGAGCACGGTGCCGACGTAGTTGTACCGAAGGTGCTCGGCGAAACTGATCTGCTGATTGCGCCAACTTCTCAGGCCTTGCCGAAAGGATACCTCGTCGATCGAATGCCCCGCATCGAGCTGCGCTTAAAACTCGAGGTTCGGCTTCTGCTCGCGAAACCGTCGGTCACCTTCCGCGCGATAAAGCTCTGGCGGACAAAGCCCCGGTGTCGCCACGTCTGCAAGCGCAAGGGCGGCGCCCACACGGTAGTGCTGAGAAGTGGGGATAATGAAGAGATACGGTTGACGAACATCCGATGCGGAGGGGAGTTCGTCACTCAGCCCCATTCCCGTGTCCATCTCCAACCCGAAGCTCGGAACCGTTGCGCGAATCGCAAAGGCCACCGCTTCGAAGTAGATCGCCTCGCAAACTCCAACATCTTGGATATAGGCGTGCGCTTCTTCGATGCTCTCGAACTCCGCCTCGGGTGGGGGGGGGGGGAGCGGAGGTGTTTCGAAGGGCTCGACGTGAACGATGTCGTGGAAGGCAGCTGCAATCGCCAGTTGCTCACGCTCGCGATCGGAGATTTGAATCCCGAATAGAACCTCGAAGAGACCCGCAATCTGCATCGATCGAGCGAGCACGTTCCGCGTGTGCCCAGCGTGATGAAATAGCTTGTCGAGCCGCGCATCTGTCGCATGACATTTCGGATGTCGCCTCTCGATCTCCGCGAGTGCGAAAGCGACCGCGCGGTGTGTGTCCTCGCTGTGCTTTAAATTCGATTTATGACGCCCGACCTACACTGATCTGTGCTTCCCCTGTCCGAGTAAGCGCTCGAAGTGCTCCTCGTAACGTATGACGTTCGTATCCGTGTCGAAAGAGGATCGCGCGTACACACTCCCGGCTCTCCCCACTTCTCGCAGTCGTTCGCGGTTGCGGGCGAGCAATTCAATCTTGGCCGCCCAATCTTCGGGCGTATTTTGAACGAGGAATCCTGTGCGCTCGTCTTCGACATAATCTCGCAGCGGCAGCACGTCCGATGCTAGAACGGGCAAGCCAACCATCATCGACTCGATGATGATCTTGCTCAGCCCTTCGTAGTCACACGGATGACAGAGCAAGTCCGCCTCGCATAATTCGTTCCACAGAGCCGCCTGCTCCAAGAAGGGCGAGATCCTCACGCGGTCTTCGAGCGCATACTCGGCGATCATCGCTTCGATCCTCGGAAGCTCTGGGCCCGTTCCGATTAGATGGACGTCCACCGCGCACTCACCGGGCAAGCGATGCAGTGCCTCGATCAAGAGATCTTGCCGCTTCTGATAGTGGGAGAAGCGCGTCGCGACCACGATCTTCAATGGCGCGGAATCGGCGGCTGCGTCTCGAGTCGGTCGAGAGCCTCCATCACCCGCCGGGCGTTCTGCGAACGCTCCGATGTCAGCAACGAACTCATCTCTAGGTCGAAGCGGGAAGTCGATTTCATCCGCCTTCTCGTGGCAAAGCGTCTGCAGCCCAGGGGTATTGTAATTGATGCTGTCGACCGCATTGAATGCAGAGGCGTACCTGTCCTTCTTGCGCTCGTGGTCTCGACTTCGCTCGTACCATTTCAGACCCGCCATTCGCATGACGACCTTGAAGTCGCGTCCGACGCGCGCCTCGATCAACGACTCGATCATCGTCAGTTCGTAATGGGTGTAGACCAACTCGATCTCCAATTTCGAGATCAAGGCCCCGACGTACCGGCTCATCCATCGCCTTCGAGCAAGCCTCTTGCCAAGGAGCCTCGCCCATACGCGCCCGGTGAACGAACTCTCGAAACGCGGGGCAACGATTAGGTCGACGCCGTTGGGAACCGGAACTCTCCGCGGTTCGGACGCAGCTTCCCCTGCACTCGTCAGGTAGTAAATTCGATGCCCGCGCGCAGCCAGGCGCTCGCCAATGAGCCGGAGCGACGTTTCGGCGCCACCGAAACGCGTGTCGCGATAGGCCGACCGCTTCGAATAGATCAGAATGTTCACGCGAGATCACTCGCCAATGGGGTTCCTCGGTCACGTCGAACGACGGCTGCTTACTCGTAAGGCCTGGTCGCCGAACCGAGCATGGGGCGCAAAGCATGCCAGGAAAATTTCGCGCATCCAACCAGCATTTTCAGCCAGCCGGTGAATCAAAACCGATCTGCACGAAAACCTGCTATTTTCGCGTTGGCCCAACTGAAGGCCGACCTCAAACGTCAATCCCGCCTTACATTAAACTGACCTCATGAAGCTAATCAAAAAACTTTTCCCCTCGCTGCAGATCAAGGGCATTCGAAAGAAAGTTCGATCGATCGAATCGATGATCAAGCGCCGGAGAAATGACGAAAAGATTCACGAGTACGCCATATTTAGTATGTCGGAAGCGCTGCGTGACGTGGGCCCCGAGAGCATTTGTATCGACTGCGGCGCGCACAAAGGTTTGATCTCCGAAGTCTTTCTTCGCATGGGCGCGACGGTATACGCATTCGAGCCCAATCACTACCTCTTCAACTATGCGCGCTTTCGACTCGGCGATGCAGTCGAAGGCGGATCCTTTCACATCGCAAATAATGCCGTGTGGGACCGTGTCGAGAACATCAAACTTTACCTTCGCGAAGAACTCGATGAGGAGACGATGCTCGATAGCGCGTCGGAAAGTTCATCGATCCTCGTCGAAAAGACACGCGACAACATCAAGTATCAAACCAGCGAGGATAAATTCCTCGAGGTCGAGAGCGTCGATCTCACCGAATTCATCGACTCCTTGAACCAAGATGTCCATATCCTCAAACTCGATGTCGAGGGAGCCGAGTTCGACATCCTGCTGAAGCTGATTCACACGGGCGTATACAAGAAGGTTCGACACATCTTCGTCGAGACGCATGAGGACAAGATCCCCGAACTCCGCGAGAAGTCCGATGAGACGAGGCGGCTCATCGCGGAAAATGGCATCACGAACATCGATCTGGACTGGCACTAACTCCTCGTGGTGGCGCGAGAGCTGTCCCCCTCGGCAGTGCACAGCGAACACCCGTTACGATGAAGATTCTTTTAACAGTCACGAACATCTATGCAGCCAGCGGGCTGCGCGCGTTCGTCAATCTCGCGAACGGCCTTCAGCGACGCGGCCATTCCGTTTCATTCCTGATTGACAGAAAGAAAGTGAGCGAAAAGGCGCGTCCGTTCTATCCGCTCGACGAAGAGATTTCGATTCACAATATCCGCCCCTGGAGGTCCGACGCGGCTCCGGGTGTCGCGCGATTCGGGGAGGCGAAAGCGGGGCCCGAAGGCACGCCGGTGTCGCTGCCCGAGCACTTGATAATGCTTGGTTTCGGTGCGGCCAATCGGGCCAAGCAGTTCGTGCGCAAGATCAGGAAGAAATGGGGCCCGCATGAAGATTCACCCGAATGGTGGAATCTCAAATTCGGCAAGAAGGTCGAGCTTCTACGCAACCGGATCGTCGGGCTCGAGCCCGATGTCGTAATCGCATTTCTGCCCAGCTCCTTCACTTATGTCGCGCAAGCGCTCAAAGACACTGACATTCCATTTCTAGTCGCGAATCGAAACAGCCCGTTCGTCGATTACACCGCAGCGAGGTTCCGCTCGAATAAGCACGATGTTCAGCTACGCCTCGAGGCACCGCAGATCGCAGCTCTGAATCTCGTTCAACTCGAAACGTATCGCGAATTCTTCCCGCCCAGCGTGCAAGCCAAGACTCGGGTGATTCCCAATTGGGTCGCTCAGGTCGCCGACGACGCAATCGCGCATCCTGAAGATGATGATCCCGAAAATCTGATTCTCGCTGTCGGGCGCCTGCACGAACAAAAGAATCAGGTGCTCCTCGTGGAGGCCTTCGCGC
>JAPYTP010000353.1 GCA_029941885.1 Myxococcota bacterium | reverse complement strand
GCAGCGCATACTTGATCGCTGCCCTCGCGATCGCTTTGGTTCGGATCCGCACGATGCGGTCCGCGAGGTCCTTCTCAGCAATCGCGCCGATATCCTCTACCAATTCGGGTCCAGTGATCTGTGTCGCGTTCTCGACGCGAGGTTCCATCGTCGCGATCGTGTAGGGCCGATCCACATATTTCGGAAAGGCAACCGAAACACTATCGACGCCCGCGACCATGGAGGCGAGCGCCGTCGCACGATTGATATCGTCTTGCGCACTATCGTCGGCTGCGAGCTGAAGGGCCAAGACCAGCAACCACGCCTCCGAGAAGGGGAGCGTGATCTTGTCCTGATCCTTGATCGGCGAGAGTCCGTTGTAGTGAAGGATCACGAGTTCACCCGCGCCCTCGGGAATAGAGCGCGCTTGACCATCCCAACCCCGGTCACGCAGGTCGTTCCCGGCCCAACTCCCGAGACGTTCCGCGACACGACCCGCGTTCGCGAAAAGCGAATTCGGCTGTGCCACCGAGAAGTTCAGCGAATAGTCGCCATAGGCGTCGAGTGCCTTCTTGTAGTCGACCAGCGCGGAATCGTATTCACCACTCGCCTCGTAGACCAGCGCCGACAGGTAGCGAGCGAAGGCGTCTTCCTGGTAGACGTTCTCGTTCGAGCTGTCGATCTGGAGCTTTCTCAGGTAGTCGCCAACCTGCCGAATCTCGACCAGCGCCGCATCGGAGTCCTGCAACTCGATGTAGTTCATCGCCGCGAAGAGATGGATCAGCGTTCGCTCGAAATTCTCGCCCGCGTAGTCGAGGGCGTAGTCGTTGGTCATCAACGAGAGACCTGCGCCACTCAAGCTCTTCGTGTAGAGCTCGTCTCCGATCGCCTTGGCCTCCTCAAAAGCAACATTGCTCTCCGTGTACTGGCCGGAGGTGTGCAGCAGCATCCCTCGCTCGAGAAAATAGAGCAGCCTGTTCTTGCCCTTGTAGGCCTTCGTCTTCTCGGCTTCGACGATTTCGAGCGCAGCGGGATAATTCCCGATCGACATCTGCTCGGAAATCTTCTGCTGGACGCGACCCGTGGAGGCGCAACCCGCCAGCAGGAGAATCGACATCCCGATCGAAACCAAGTGGAGGTCGAAGGAGCGGGGATGGAGGCGAAGCGGGCGGCTTGACATCGTGATGATCCCTTTGACCCGACCCGATCTGGCCGGGCGGCTCTTTCCGGCGAAAGCGCCGAGGTGGAGGCGGAGACTATTCGAAGGACAACAGGCAGGACTCCGAAAAGAGAGTCGAACCCGACGAGTACCGCTCCCCTACAAGCGGAAGCCGGGTCGCTTGACCACCTTCTTGATCTTCTTCTGCCCGATCCAGACTTTTTCGTTCGATTCGAGATTGATCAGTTCGAGCTCGACCTGGTAGAACCGAACGGACTTCCCACCGGCGGCATCGATGATGGTGTTGATGCCGCCGATCAGCATGAAGTCGGCGCCGATCTCTTTTCCCATGCTCTTTGCGGTGTCGATGGTCGCGTTGCGCAATTGATCGAGCCGCTCCTCGCGCGCCCCGCCGCGCTCGTCGCTCGAAGCCACGAGCCGAACCCGACCGGAGTTCACGAAGGCCCGCTCGAGATCCTTGGTGAACGTGCGTGTGTTGATGTGCTCGCTCGATCGATTGCGTACCGAGCCCACGATCACCGTCGGCCGGCCGCCGGTCGCGCCGCGCCAATCCTCGATCCAGTAGCGACCGAGGGAATCCGCCACCATCTCCTCCGAGACGAGCTGACTGTCGGTGTCGTTCCAGAATCCCGAAACGTCGATCATCTCGCCCGCATCACGTCGGCTCACCGAGGGCGTGCTCGCGCAGCCTCCGAGTAACGAGACAAGCGTCGCCACCAGTAATAAACGGAGTCCAAATGATCTCGAAGCCGATCCGGTTGACGGAACGTATTGCATGGCCGGTACCCCTGTCCTAGGTCGTATGCGCAAATGATTTCCCTGGCATGATCCGCTTTCTGGCCCGGGGGGTCAACGCCCTCAGGCCCGATACGGCTCCTGCATTGCTGTGCGAGACTCAGATCGTTAGGTTCCTGGAACGCCGTCCGGAGGCAGGGTGCGAAAGAGTTCGAGAAGGAAAACGATCCCGAAGCGACGTGGCTCAGCCGACGCCGGGCGGATCGAGAACATGGCGACACGCCCCCGCCACCGTGGCGTCCTCACGCTCTGCGCAGCTGGAATCGCGATGGCAACCCTGCTGGGGTGTGCGGCGAAAGAGCCCGTGGAAGCCGGAACGGCGCGTTCCCGATCGGTTGCCGAGATCCTCGCCGACGCGCCGCCCTGGGTGACGACCGGCTGCCGTGCTTTCTGGGTGGACGCCGACAAGCGACGCCAGGTCGTGTGCGGAATCGGTTCGGCCCCATCGAATCGAAATCGCGTGGCCGCCCGCGAGACGGCGATCGCCCGAGCGCGTGCCGCCGTCGCACGCAGCCTCGAGGTCACGATCGAGAGCCTCGTTCGGCTCAACGAGCGGGATGGGGGCGATGCCGACCTGGATACGATCGTCCACCAGCTCTCGAGCACTTCGCTACGAGGAGTCCAGCTCGAGTCCGTCTGGCGGGCCGAGACCGGCGAGGTCCACGCCCTCGTTTCCCTCGACCTCGATCGCGTCCAGCAGAGTGTGCGAAGCTCTCGCTCTCTTTCTGCGACGGCGCGAGAGGATCTGTCGCGCCGCGCGGCGGATGCCTTTGCGGAGCTCGACGCTGCTTTCGCGCAGGATTCGAAGCGAGAACGCGACGAGTCACCGCGCTAGCAATCCCGATTCGAGCGGCCGCGACGGCGAGAAGGAGTCGAACCGCCCGTGCGATCCGACGCGATCGATCAGCTCTTGAGCACCTATCTCGAACTCCCGGCGAGAGTGAGCTGGGAGGGTGCCCTCGCGGATTCCGCACGGGGGATCTTCGAAGGCGGACGGCTCGAACTCGCCGGCGTTGCGCTACTCGCCCTGCCCTTCGACCGACTCGTCCTGGCAGCCGAGCGTTTCCAGTTCATTCCCGGCATCCCGGCGAGGATCTCCGCCACAGAACCTCGAATCATCGTTTCGATCCACCAGCGCCAGATCGACCAATGGCTCGCCCAGACCCGAGCACCCTTCGCGTTGCGGCTTACGCAGAGCGCCGTCGAATTCCGGATGGACGTCGCGGGATTCGTACTCGTCCGGGCAGAGACCGAGCTCCGGGTGCAGCGCGGCTGGTTCGTGCTTCGCCCCAGACACGCCGAGCTGTTGGGATTCCGGAACCGGCTTGCCTGGCTCTTCCGAACCTACCTCCCGCTGCCTCGACTCGCGCCACAGACGCGGCTGACTGGCGTCGAACACGTCGAGGGTGCGATCCGGCTCGAGATGAGCCTCGATGATTTCGAAGAGGAGATCACACCCGGCCTGGTGGACCGGATGCAGGGGCGCTTCCTCCCCTTTGCGAACTTCGGCTCGAAAAAGGATGCGGGAGAGGGCCTCTAGTCGAGGGTTCTCGGGTCGCGCTAGCGGGGCTCACCGAAATTCTGCCAGGGAAATTCCGGCTGCATGATCGGCTCGAAGTCCGGTGGCGTCTCGAAGGGACAGGTCAGGATCTCGAAGACGCCGACGACTTCGGTCGCCACCAGAGATCCCACGCCCTTGACGAGACCCCAGGTCGCTCCGACAAATGGGCCGCTCGCCCGGGAGGTCTGAATGATCTGGCCGGGAATCGCGAGAACGCCCAGGCTGACATTCGAGAGGCCCCGGCCGAGTTTTCGCGCTGAGGTGTCGCGGGCCGACGCGCTGGCAGGGGCGAGGAGGGCGAGTAAGAGCGCGAGGACGACCACCAACATCCTTCGTCGAAGAGGCGGTCTGCTGAATTGGGCGGGGGCGTGCGACACGAACTTCCCTCGGGCTGGACCGCCTCCCGGCGGCGCGTGATGGGTCGCGGATTCCATCGACGCGAAGCGGGAAAAGCTGTAACCCCACCACTGGACGAAGCGAACCACTCTCTGGAAGAGACGAGCGACGGCCAATCGGGCACGCTCGCGACAAAGTGCCATCCCCTTGGGGTTGGCTCCACCAGGAGATCCCATGAAGACATCGGACGTCGTGACCTCTGAAATCACCGACGAGGCGGTCTTCCTGAACCGCC
>JAPYTP010000352.1 GCA_029941885.1 Myxococcota bacterium | reverse complement strand
TGGATCTTCTGGCTCCCCGTGAACTCGACCTCGTCCTCCGTGAAGAAGAGGATGTGTCTAGGCACCTTGTAGGCGGCAAGACATTCCCGCAGGTGGGCTCGAATCGTCTCGGGCTCTTGCGTCGAGTCCTGGGTGGGGAGAACACACAGAATCACGACCTCGCCGAGGGTGGGATGGGGAATCCCGACCGCGAGCCCGGCGCGCAGCCCGGGGTAATCCGAAAGTGCCGCCTCGATTTCGACGGGCGAGACGTTGGCGCCCCCTGTCTTGATCATGTCGGATAGCCGCCCGGTCCAGTGCAGGTTGCCCTCGTCGTCGATTCGACCCCCATCGCGAGTGCGAAAGAATCCGGACTCGTCGAGGAACTGCTCTGGTTCGACCTTGTAATAGCCCCGCATCAGGGTGACGCCCTTGACGGCGATCTCACCGGTCGCGCCGCGACTGAGCGGGGCGCCCGTCTCCGGGTCGACGATGCGGATCCACATGCCCGGAAGGGCGCGGCCATGAGTGCTGTGGCGGATCTCCGCCGGCGTGTCCGCCGGATGCATCGAGGACATCGTGAAGGTCTCGGTCGTGCCATAGGACGAGTAGACTCCCCAGGTGTCCTCCTGAAGCCCGATGACCGGCGCCAACAGCGAATTGAACTCGATCTTCTGGATGCAGGACAGGTCGCGTCCACCGATCGACGGGTGTTCCGCCAGGACCTTCTCCTGGTGCGGCCAGGCGTGGAGCACGGTCGCGCGTCGCGATTCGATCAGGTCGAGTGCCTGCGTGGGGTCGAAGGTCTCCTGAAGCACCATTCGCCCCCCCGCGGCCAGCGTCGCGCCGAGGGACCAGACAATGCCGGCTGTCCAGAAGAAGGGTTGAGCGCTGAACACCCGGTCGTTCGCGTCGAGTTGCATGTACTCGGCGAGTCGATAGCTCTGGATGACCGGCGCGCGCTGCAGGTGAAGGACGCCCTTGGGCCGGGCGCTGGTGCCGGATGTGTAGATGATGAGTCCATCATCCGAGGGATGCACTTCCTCGGTCGTGGCGTCGAGTAACGCGTCCGACACGTCCGCACCGTGGTCGAGGAGCGATTTCCAGGATTCGACCCCGCCAGATGGCGGCTCACCCGACAGGCACACGACCCGGCGCAGTTGGGGCAGGGCCGTGCAGCGAAGCCTCCCGGGCGTCCCGTCCGCGAGTTCGGGATGATCGCCTAGCAGTTCAGCGAGGAGATCGCGGTCGAGTAGGCGCGACTGGAGGACGAGCAGGGAGGCGTCGCAATGTCGAAGGATGTAGTCCCGTTCATCGCCCCGCGCGAAGGTGTTCACCGGTACGAGTACGGCACCTACCAGAGCGGCGGCGAAGGCAGTGACGATCCATTCCTGCCGATTCGCCATCTGAAGTGCGACCCGGGCGCCCTTGACGACACCCGCACCGATCATTCCACCGGCGAGATGACGGGCCGCAAGCTCGAGTTCACGATAGGTCGTCTCGCGGTCCTCGAATACGACCGCGACCCGGTCGGCGTGGGTGTCGGCGACGTCGGCGAGAAAATGTCCGAGTGTAAGACGTTCGGGGCCACAGGGGAGGTCGAGATGAGTGGGTGTCGTCACGCCAGGGGCTCCGTCTCGAGATCCCTGCATTGGGGGGCAGGGCGTCTCGCTCGTTCAGCTTCGAATGAGATCGTGGGCGAAGGACTCCATCGTGGACAAGAGCTGCTTTCGCGATTCGAGCGCCCCACTGCCTGGGAAGGCGAAGGTGATGCCGGCGTAGTTCACCCCAAGTTCCGCGAGCTGTTCGAGTTCGGCCTCGAGCGCATCTCGATCGAAGCCCGCCACCCCGTAGCCTAGAGCGACGGGACTGAGCATCACGTCGACCGGTCGGGTTCGACCGACGCTCTCGAGCTGCTCGTGAAGATACTCGAGGCGTTCGCGGAGATCGGCGAGGGTTTCGATCGCGGCGGAGTGGACGTATCGCGCCATCTTCTTTTCCACGCGCATGGGAAGCCAGCCATCGCCGTGTTCTGCGACCCGCCGAATCGCGCGTCGTGAATTGCCGCCGATCCAGATCGGCGGATGGGGGCGAGAGGCGGGTGTAGGCAACGCGAAATTCCCCTTCGCGTCGAAGCCGCGGCCCGCGCCCGTAACGGGCTCTCCCGTCCAGATCTTCTTCAGGACTTCGAGGCTTTCGTCCAGATGCTCGTTGCGCTCTTCAAAATTCGCGCCCAGCGCGGAAAACTCGGGTTCGAGATAGCCGGTTCCCGTTCCGAAGATGAGTCGTCCGTCGGAAAGCGAATCGAGGGTGGCCAGGGCCTTCGCCGCCGCAAAGGGCTTGCGGAAGGCGAGGATGTAGAGATTCGTCATGAGCCGCAAGCGTGTCGTCGCGGCTGCGACGACCGCGAGAGCGACGGGCGGATCCAGATCGTGGTGCCCGCCCTGGGCCATGTATTTAGGCGTCGGCGCCGGGTGGTCCGTTATGTAGACCCCCTCGAAGCCGAAATCCTCCGCCGCTTTCCCGATTTCCGAAAGGGCGGCCACCGTCGCGAACTCCGTTCGGCGTTCGACGTCGTCCGTGGGCAGGCCGAGGATGAATTTCACCAGATGTCCCTCGCGATTCCGATGGTTCGGTCAGGGCTATTCCTGCCCCGGCGCCGATTCGGAAGGAAGCAGGATCTCGACATCACCGACCGCCATCACGACCTCGAGTTGATTGGTCATCGTGATCCGAAGAGTGACGAGGGGACGACCGCTGGCGCGATCGTAATCCATTGCGATCACCTCACCGTCGAGGTAAGTGACGTCGCCGGTCAATGCAGGGGCCCGATACTTCAGATTCGCGTGCCGGATGTCGGCCCACTCGCCACCCCAATTGGTCACGTAATCGAGCATCCAGGCTCCCATCGAGGCGCCGTAGCCGTAGCCCCGTGGCATGCCCACCATCTTGGCGTAGCGCGTCTGGGTATGGCCCCGAGAGGGGCCGAGATAGAGACCGTCGGTCCGCGCGGGATCGATCAGGCCCCCTTCGAAATCCTTCGTCATCTCCGGCAGCCAGCCTGCCTTCTCGGTCGTGGACTCGGTTCCCATGTAGTCGTAGTTGGTGGCACTCCAGACCGTAAACAGGCAAGAGCGCCACTCGGTCGTGAAGGTCTGGGTGGTGTGGGGCCCGATCGGTCTCCGCTGGAGTTTCTCTCCAACGCTCACAATCAATCGGCGATCATGGCCGAGGTCGAGATAGGACTTGTAGTAGTCCATCTTCTCTTCGTCGATCTGATGGATCTGTTCGTCGGTCCACACCGGGTCGACGCTGTCCGCCTCGTCGATGCGCTTGGCCGCCTCCTCCGCGAGGTAGCGGATCGAGGTCGAGCGCTGTTTGGCAACCAGTTGGCCTTTCTGGTTGACGTAGGTGGTATCGCCGCGCGAGAACACGGTCGGGCCGGCGAATGAGGTCTCCTTCTGGACGTAGTCGAAGAGCATCTTCTCACAGCGGATCACGTCTCCTGCGCGAATGCGGGGACCGTAGAACCACCACTCGTCACCACCGAATAGCATGTGGGTTCCGGGGACGACGCCCTGGATCGAGGGCTCGGCGCCATGTCCCCAGGTGGTGTTCACGGTGAAGGAAGGCGCGGCGACGATATCTCCGAATCGGCTCTTTTTCGCCCACTCCCGGTCGTGGTGGAGGGGGTACGGGTTCTGCATCCCCTGCGCCCAGCGCCGAATATCGTTTATGTGGATGTCTTCGACGATGTCTCCGCCGATGAGGGGAACGCCGATCCAGCGGTCGAGGTCCGAGGTGTCGAGCATTGCGATTTCTCCTTCTTTCCCGTTGGGGATCGAAGATCCTAGACGCTGCGAATTTCAACTTCAATTCACGTTTTCGTTCCTACGTCGTCGCCCCGCGAGTCGAAGGCGAATTGAATCTGAAGAAGCCGCGCTCTAGGCTCTCTCCGATCGGCTGAGGTCGGCGACGGAGATCCGGGAAATGGAACTCGATTATGGGCTCTTCGATGTAGACAATCATTTCTACGAATCCGAGGAGGCTTTCACGCGCCATCTCGAACCCGAGTTCCAGGGCCAGTTCAGCGCCGCTTTTCTGCTTTTCGGCGAGGAAAAGCAGTTCGGCGGGGGCGGTGAGCGGCAACCCGGGCAGGAGGACTGGGTG
>JAPYTP010000351.1 GCA_029941885.1 Myxococcota bacterium | reverse complement strand
CCTCCTAGGGTCTTCCCTCTATCGTCTCTTTCCCATTATAGACTGAGGACTTCGAATTCTCCTAGGCCGGAATTCAAGAGCCCCCACACTCTGGAATCAAGCGAATTTCCTTGCTTTTAATTCCCCCCGGGGGAGAGAAGAATCGAAATCGATCGGTCGGATTCGAGGGCCTCGAAACGAGGTCTAGTCCTCGGCGCCGGGCAGGGCCGCATTCACGCGCTCGAGCGCATCCACGTACTCGCTCAACACTCTGAAAATCACTCCCCGAACCGACTCGACCTCGTTGATCTGGCCGATGACCTGTCCGCAAATATTCATCGCCACCGCCTGGGTCCGGCCGACACCGGCATAGAGTTCCGTCCGGCGAATGGCATCCGCAGCGAGCAGCCCCTGCACCGGCATTTTCAACGCTGGGGGAGAGTCCTCCGCGTCCCAGGCCTCGGTCCACGCATTGCGCAAGACCCGGGCCCCTTTGCCCGTCCACGCCCGGGTCCGAACCGTGTCCCCGGACGTTGCGCGTAGAAGCGATTCCTTCTGGGCCGGATGGGCGCTCGCTTCTTCCACCGTCAACCACAACGAGCCCGTCCAAACCCCGGCCGCTCCCAGGGACAGCGCCGCCAGCATCTGGCGTCCATTCGCGATGCCCCCTGCCGCCAGTACGGGCAACGGGGCAACGGCGTCCACGATCTCGGGCCAGAGAACGATACTTCCGATCTCCCCCGTATGGCCGCCGCCCTCGCCTCCTTGCGCCACAATAAAATCCAATCCCGCCGCCTGGTGGGCGAGGGCCTGCTTCTTGTTCCCGCACAGCGCTCCTATCAGACGGCCGCTCCCTTTCACTTTGGAAATCACATCGGCAGGCGGAGTCCCCAAGGCGTTCGCAATCAGCTTGCAACCCGAATGGCGCAACGCCTCGTCAACGCAGGGCAGGGCGGTTTCGAGGGTCCACCCAAAAAGCCCTGGACGCGATTCGTCCGCCCACTTCGGCACGCCGTGGTCGTCCAACAATCTTTCGGCAAACGCCAGATGCTCGGGAGGCACCATCCTCCAGAGTTCTTCTTCGAGCGCCTCCGCGGAGAGCCCGCGGTCACGCCCTTCATAGACCTGGGGGATGACGACGTCCACCCCGTAGGGGCGATCGCCGATATGGCCATCGATCCAATCCAATTCCTGCTTCAACTGTTCAGGGCCGAAGAAACCCGCGCCGAGCACTCCCAGGCCACCTGCTTTGCTGACTTCGACCACCACGTCTCGACAATGCGAGAAGGCGAATATCGGATACTCGATCCCAAGAAATTCACTCAGCTCTCGGAAGGAGTTGCCCATGCCATCCCCCAAACTCCAACAAGAGGTGAATCCGGCAAGCCCTTAAACCCACCGCCGGCCTCAATGCCTCAGTGGGCTTTCCTAATCTCATTCCTGAACTCTGTCGGAGACACGCCCGTCCACCGATGAAACGCTCTGGAAAAATTGCTGCCGTCTGAAAAACCCAGCAAATAGGCCACCTCGCTCACTGTCAGATTTTTCTGACGCATATACTGCTCGGCGAGTTGCTGGCGAGTCCGGTCCAGCAAACTCTGATAGCTGCTACCGGCATCGCCAAGCCGATTGTGAAGAGCGCGCACGCTCATCCCCAAACCCCTGGCGACCTCTTCTTTGCTGCAACTGCCCGAGGGCAGCAACTGGATCAAACGGGCGTGAACCTGCGTGGGCAGGTCGCCCTTTTTCATCCGGGCGAGGAATTCCAAAACGACCTCGTCGTTCTGGCGAGCAAGCTCGGCATTCGCTGCGGGAAGCGGGAAGTCCAGATCTTCCCGGGCCAGGGAAAGAACGTTCTGATCCATCCCGAACTCAACGCCTCGACCGAAGTACCGCAAGTAATGTTCGGCGTATCCCTGCGGTACTTCCCATGTCACCTCCGTGCGCTGAGGCGTGAAATCCGGGCGATACATGAAGCGTATGAAACGCAATATTGTTGCCATCGACCCTTCTATCAACGCCCGCGCCACCGAGGCATCAGAGAATTCCACCGCCGCTCGGAATATCAGGTGGCCTTCCCCCGCGACTTCCTCAAATTCGACCACTTCGTTGGTGGTCAGAAACGAGTAATAGCGCTGAAGCCGCTGGCAGAACTCCCTCAAATTGTGGCTCGACAGCAGTGCCACTCCCAGGGAATTGAACGTTGTCGGGTGGACGTAGTCGGAAAAGCGAAGGCCGATACACTCGTCGCCTGTTTCTTTGATGGCCAGTGCGACTAGGCGCTCCAAATCGGGCTGGGAAATCCGCGCCGATGGATCCGCGAATGAGGCTACCTCGACCCCAGCATCTCGAACGACTCCTTCGGCATCTACATCGTACGACTGCAGCGTCTGATAGAGAGCTACTGCAGTTGCACCGAAACTCGACGGAGTTTCGTCGAGTACGCCGCTCATCGATGGCTTTGAGTGGACAGGCACGGCGAAAGCATACTCAATACTGGCCCAAACAGGGGAAGCTTAAATGAGCGCTGAGATCGGGGACAGCCGGATCGACATCGCGGGTTTTCAGGAAACCAGTGTGACTCGGCTCTCGCCCCCAAGAGAAGTTGGCCGAGCCAAACCTTCTCAAGTTCGATCGCCGCTGACGATTCGGTAGACACCCCATGTGACGAGGGGGAGCGCGTAGACAAATGTGAATGCTGCGGAGAGAATGCTGTAGCCCGCCGCGATTAGCGCCACGATGCCTATTTCTGAAAATCCAACGCTCACCGCCACCGCACCACCCGAAAGCGCGGCATGCATCACAGGAGTCAGAGGTTTCTTCCGGATCCGGTTGGAAATCGCTTCCACTCTCTCGACCAAACCCTGAAGCAGACCAACCCCAGTTTGGCAAACGAGTACGAACAAGATCACCACGTAGACATTGACGAGACCAGGGTTGGTCAGGGTTTCGACAATCCGATAGGCGGGCAGACCCTCCTCGATAATCTCAGGAAATCCCGCCATAAAGACCACATGAAAAATTAACGCGGGGACAACCGCAGCGGTCCCCGCCACCAGACCCGCCGTCAGCGACTCTCTTCGAGTCCGAAGACCCCGAGCGCAGTAGAGCAGCAGCGGAATGAATCCGCCGTTGGCCACCGCGTACGTGACGCCTCCGAGAAAAGCTCCCTGCTCCCCGCCTCCCCGATCAAACGCCGCTTCTATCTCGCCCGCGTGCTCGAGAAACGCCCATCCCGAAAGAACTGCCAGGAAAATCGCAAGTGCTGTGACCGACACCACCATCGACCGCTCGACGATAGTGCGACCGTAGTAAGTGAGAATCACCACCGAAACCAGCATCGCGGCCCTACCCCAGAACGATGCGATCCCGAAATGGTCTTCGACAACCCTGCCCGCTGCCGCCGCGACGACGGCGAGCACGAGGATCATGGCAGCGATGATCACCACTTCGTACAAAAAGCCGGCACGACCCAGAAGAACTCGAAAGAATCCATCGTATTCGTAAACACGAAAAATTCGGGCCAATTCAAACGAAAGGGAAAGCAAAACTCCGTAAGTCAACACGATGGCCGCCAGGGCAAAAAATCCACCGGTGGGTCCGAATCGGCTCACGTATTCCACCACTTCGCGCCCGCTGCCGTAGGAACCGCCGAACACCACCGACAAGAATACTGAGGCGGGAACTACATAGACTCGAAGGAATCGAGATTCGCCCAAAAAATATCCTCTACTTTCCGCGGTCCCCTGTACTTGCCGGTCAGTCTTCCCAATAGCGGTTGACGAAGCAAGCCGTGGCAACAACCTTCGAATCACCTTCAAACCGATATTCAATCGCGTAGCGAACTTCGATGCCCTCATTGCGCTCGAGAACATCGGCAACCCGAGCAGACCCAACGATCTGAGAGCCCACGCGGATTGGAGTCAGAATATGAATGTCCTCGATCTTCTTGACGATCATTCGTGGAAGACGAATATCCATCACCTGCCAGAACATGTGGGGGAAAAGAGCGGGCAGCATCAAGCCCGGGGCAATGATGTCGCCAAGATGGGATGCCCGACAACGATCGCGATCCCAATGGATCCATTCGTCGTTCAGGGTTCCCCTGCAGAAATCCTGTATCCGCTGCTCCGTGATCTCAATGGGCTCGGAGACGAGCAGGCTCTTTCCGTTGAGCGAACGAAAGTCCTCGAG
>JAPYTP010000350.1 GCA_029941885.1 Myxococcota bacterium | reverse complement strand
GAATTTATGGGTAGGCTCTAGTCGACCGAAGGTCGCCGATTCTTTGTCAAACTCGCGATGCTCGCCGGTCAATGAGAGGGTGGCCATCCCGTACGCGCCCCAAAAGATGGTCTCGCTTCCACTCCGTTGATTCACGACCGAACCGATGATCTCGCCCTGGATCGAAAACGGTCCCGAGACGACCGCGAGTTCGAATCCGAATAGGTCCTGTCCCCGAGTTGCCAAGCCATCTTTGCCGGTGCTAATCACGCGCTCGGCGAGGGCGGTTTCTGGACGAGCTCGATAGCGCACCGTCTCTTTGCCTGAACGAAACTGGTGTACATATGAAGCACCGATGTGAACGAGATACGTTCCCTTCTCTCGGTAGAGTGGCAGCGCTGTTATGCGAGCCCCGATGTCGTAGGCAACGTCGGCGCTGAAACCACGACCAGAGTCGTCTGTCTGCCGAAGAGCGGCGACCATCCATGTCATACGTCCGCCCAATGGCGAATTCGAGAATTGGAAACCCGTCCCGCGATCGGGCACGAGCGCGTTTGGGAGAGCCCGTTCCATGAACGTCGTGTATTTCGAGCCAGTCATCCCCTCAAGCGAAAAAGGTTCTCTCATTTGGCCGATCTTGAGATCACCGAGAAGACCGAGCTTTCGCATCGACACCCAAAGGCCCTTGAGGTCGGCACCGCCGTTCGAGAAATCGACCTGAGCCTTGAATCCAATGCGCTTGTAGAGCTCGCCCGAGAATGCGACCCGTGCCCGGCGAAACTCTGTGCCCGTAAATAGATCGGCGGTCAGTTCTTCCGATCGAGCTGTCGCACGGTCGTAGTCGATCAATGTCCAATCGTTTTGGATGTGACCCGAGATCTTGAGCTTGTGCCGACCATCCCTACGCTCGAATCGGAGGCCGTTCTTCCACTTGAAATGCCAGTCCTTGCTGTTGTCGCGTCCTTCTGTTTCTAGTTCTTCCTGGTGTCGCTCGAGGAGTTCGCGATAGCTGTTGTCACTTAGTTTCCCCTCACGATTCAGGGTTCGGAGGAGATCCTCGGTGACGGTCAGCGATTCGGACCCGGACTTCTGGTCGCCGCTCTTTGCTTCGGCGCTCAGTCCGATGAGTCCAATAAGAAGGGCAACTCCAGCGGCGCAAATCAAGTCGTAACGCCCAGCCATCATGCGTCTTTTTCGAGAAAATTGAGTGCGAGGACCTGACCGTTGATGAGTCGGCAATCGCGTGGAATCGTGATGTGGACAGGCATGCCGTAGATCGCGAAGCCCATCAGTCGAGTCAGCTGTTTGGGAGCCTCTTCGACGCGTGCCCCACGGTTGCGCACACGACCCGGAGCTTGACAATCAACCGTCGAAGCACCCAGCAGATAGACGGCGACCCCAGTCTCGATTCTCGATGGATCGATCGTTGGCGCAACGTACGCGACAATCTCCTCCGCAAATGGGGGCATTACGGATGCGACCGAAGAGCCCTCTGCGATCGAAGCACCAACTCTCGTGACTTCCACAACGATTCCAGACGAACTGGCGCTGACGATGAGGGCGCCGCGCTTTTCTACGAGGCTCTTTCTTCGATGTTGCAGTACAGCAATCCGTTTCTCAAAGTGGGCCTCTGCCAACCGATCAACCACGGACTCGTTTGAGGATTCACCACTAGGTGTCGCTTCTAGGCCGAGTCGGCCCTCGTTGTGCTGGGCCCTCCTTAGCTTCGATTCGTTGACAAGCAGGTCGAGTTCGAGATCGATTCGCTCAAGTTCTCGGTCGACGAAATGCGAAGAAAGTTCGACGAGCGGCGCACCGACGTCGACCCGGTCGCCTGGTTTGACAAAGACTTGAGTTGTGAAGGAGGACGCGAGGGACGGATGATTGACGAGCCCAGCGACAGCAACCGCGTCTGCGCGTGTGGCACCCGCAGAGAGCCCAACGACATAGAAGAATAGCAGCGTACTCGCCGCGAAGACCAAGATGCCCAGGGGTCTCAGTCCCAGAACGTCGAAGAATGCGTCGCTCGAACGAACGAGTCGAACCTTGAGGGGTCGTTTTCTTGAAGTCATGCGAACCTCACCTTGCATCATTTGGATTTCAGTATTCGGAAGTCGAATCCTGGAGCATCAGTCGAGTCTCTTGCGCGCGGGCGTCGTCTCGAAGGCCCTCGAGCAGAGCCGTTCGATCGGCGGCGCTAAAGAATTTGACTTGATACATTTGTTCAGCGAGACGTCCTGAATCGAGGTCAACCGTGCTGAGCAGCACGCTTCGTCGGCAGAATTCGTCGAGTAGATCCTGGATTTTGGATTCGACTTCAGGGGAGGGCTCAACATTGAACCGCAGGACGCCGTCGAATCGCGTTCGGGATCCGAAAGGACCCGCCGCCAGATAGAGTGCAACGGCGCATAGCATCGCCGTACCGAGTACACCTACCATCCACGCGCCGACTCCCGTTGTCACGCCAAGTGCGGCCGCTCCCATGACGAAGACCAGGTCTCGAGAAGTCTTGAGATCTGTGCGGAAGCGGATCATCGACAAGACACCGAAGAGGCCGATGCCCGCGACGAGTGAATGACTCATCGCCAGGACGAGAACTGATGCTGCAATGCAGACGAGAACGAGCGTATGACTGAAGCCGCGCGAATAGCTGAGTCCGACGTACGTACGCTCGTACACCCATGCGAGAGCCTGGCTGAAGACGAATGCGGCTAGAAGGGAAGAGAATGGCGCCATCCATGTCCCGGTGACTCCGGCGTTTGCGATCCAGATTCCAAGGGGTTCCAGGTTCATCCGAGTGCTCCCAGGGAGCGCGCGCCGCTGACGTCGCTCCCGTGTAACCAGTGGCTGAGGCAGGTTCCGGTCGAGTATTTCGAGAAACTTGTTTGTGTGAGCTGATTCCGGCGAATCACATCCGTCATCCAGTGGGGGACCTTCGTGGTCTCGCACTTGAGCTCAAGCACAACTGGATGTGTGGGTAGATTCACGCGCCAATAGTCATCGAAGTGGCACCAGCCTCGGTCGTCGGGGAATAGGTCCCAGGTCGACGCTGGACTGACTCGAATATTTCGATCGAACGTGACTCGTGCGTAGATGTCGACGAGGGATTCGTATGCTTCGCGCACATAGCGGACGTTGAGCTTGGGAAGTGCGCCCGAGGTCGCGGCGATATATGCGAATTCCCGCAGTGCCTGGTCGCCCTTGCCGCCCATCGCATCCGATTGCAATTGGCCGTGCACTGCGTCCGACACATCCTCTCGCTCTACGACGGCCCGCTGTTTCTCAATGACGTTCGAACGCCGACGTTTGACTTCGAGCGTCGCCAGAGAGCCCGCGGAATACGTGCGGACGCGAAGCTTCACGCGGTCGCAATCGCCCCGCTCTTTCGCCTTGTGGAATGCCAGGCCCGGGGTGTCGAGGTAGAGCGAGTTGATTGTGTAGCCATTGCTGCCTGCACGACGTCCTACACGGCTGTGGCTATCAGGCACGCAGACGGCACC
The DNA here is from genome assembly GCA_029941885.1 of Myxococcota bacterium. Lineage (GTDB taxonomy): Bacteria > Myxococcota_A > UBA9160 > UBA9160 > UBA4427 > UBA4427. The sequence continues at coordinate 699 of JAPYTP010000350.1, read as the reverse complement.
GATATCGTCGCGGATTTGGTCAGCGACGGTCTCGTCAATCAGGAACTTGAGTTCGAGACGCTCGAATTTCAGCTGGGTCGCGGTCACTGTGCGTACTCCATGCGTGAGTGGGTCAACTCCCCAGAACAATCGCCGTGCCTGTCTGAGGAGCAGTTCAGGAGTTGGCGCTGCCCGGAAATGGCTTGGTTGGGGCAATTGGCACTAACGACGGGTGTTTTCATGCAGCCGACGCGGAGGCGTTGAGGTAAGGCGCGTGAGCTGGGATCGCTGTCCGTCCAGTGACACGGAAATGCACGACGAGCCCTCGTCTCGAGCGGCCGGGCGAGCACAGAATCATCGCGTGAGGTCGTTCGCCACCCGGGAACCACCTTGGCCGATCTTGGTTGCCATGCGGGAGATTGTCTCTTGTTCATATTTGGGAATATATTCCCATTTCATGCAGAATGCAAGCAACATCGATGCGCCGCTGGCCAAGTGCCTCGCCGGGCAGTGTGATCGCAGCGGCGATGGCCGCGCAGCGCAGCAGGGATGGCCGGGTTGAGGTTGATGGCATCGTTCGCATCGCAAGTCCTCCTTGGGTGGGCACCACCCGGAAGGACTTCCGCCGTCGGGTCTGCTTGCGCGAGGGGTGTGATCCGGACAGCGGCCCGAAGCGGCGTGCGCACCCGTCCCGCCCCCGTTGCAGGGTCCAGGGAACCC
>JAPYTP010000349.1 GCA_029941885.1 Myxococcota bacterium | reverse complement strand
TCGCCATCGCCATCGCCATCGCCATCGCCATCGCCATCAGGGAGGCGGACACACGCGAGTCCGGAGGCCGTCCCGACCGATCGATCCAGTGTGGCGGCGCAGTTCGGCGAGCCGGGTATGCTGAAGGCATGCGCCAGATCGATCGACCCGCCGCCGGTGCCCGCAACTCGAACCGACTCAGCGATCGCGGCGCCATCGTGACGGGCGGAGGCTCCGGAATTGGACGCGCGAGTGCGCTGCGACTGGCAGCCGAGGGCGCCTCGGTGGCGATCGGCGACATCGACGAAGCCAGCGCCAAGACTGTCGTCGGCGAGATCGAAGAGGCCGGTGGACGCGCGATCGCGCTGCGAACGGACGTCTCCCTCGAGGCTGACTTCGAGGCCCTGATCGCCGCAGCAGTCGACCGCTTCGGCCGCCTCGACATCCTCCACAACAACGCCGCAGCCCTCGGCAAGACCGGCATCGGAGGCGACCTCGGGATCGAGTCCCTCGACGTCGATGTCTGGGACCGCACGATGGCCATCAACACGCGCAGCGTGATGATCGGGTGCAAACATGCGATCCCGCGAATGCTCGAGAATGGGGCTGGATCGATCATCAATACGTCCTCCGGCGCCTCTCTGCTCGGGGGACTCACCGGAACGGCCTACGCCACCTCGAAGGCCGCGGTCAACTGTCTGACCCAATACGTCGCCACCCAATACGGCAAGCGCGGGATCCGCTGCAACGCGATCCTACCGGGGCTGATCATGACCCCCGCGGTTGCGCTCGGGATGACCCAGGAGGCCATCGACATGATCCTCGACCACCACATGACGGCCGAGGCCGGCCAGCCCGAAGACATCGCGGCGATGGTCGCCTTCCTGGCCTCGGACGAGTCCCGCTACGTCACGGGGCAGCTCCTCCGCGTCGATGGCGGAATCACGAACCATGCGCCGACCTATGCGGACACACGTCGAATGATGGGGCTGGAGAGCTAGAGGGGGTTCGGCGGGGCCTAATCCGTCTCGCGAGACGGAATAGACGAGCTGGTCGAAGGTCCAATCGGACGCCGGCATCGATGTCAGGGTGCGAGAAACTCGCTCGCCAGGCTCATCGCCTGACTCCCCTCGGCGCTGCGAAAGGGGTCGCCAGAAGCGGGAAAGAGATCCTCGAGTCGGCGGCGTTCTCTGCCGCTCCGGGGATCTCCGAAACGCGGGCGTCGTGTTCGATTTCCACGATGACCGCGACATCCTTTTCGCCACCCCCGACTTTCGCGGCGGGACGAGAGAGATTGGGCCAAACACAGGGCCCTTCGCCTTCCTTGCAATTACCTTTGGCGCACCCCGGGTCACCGCGGGATACGTGGCAGCGGGCCCCGGAGCGTTCCCACCCTTCTGATCTGAGCAGCTTGCGCCTCGCGGCGCATAGATCAGCCACCCGTCGGTCCCGTACATGCAATGCGCGCCCGCCTGCCCGTCGTTGCCGCCCTGAAAGCGGGAGGAACCATGACCGTACTGGCTTTTCCGTTCCCTGCGCTCGCCATCTGGGATCTTGCATTCGAGCTTTCGAAGGGTGTTCCTCGCGCGGCCTCGCGATCCCGCCGGTCTCGTCTCTTGCTCTCGAGCAGACGACGTTCGGTCCGCGCAGCGTCGCGCTGGTCTCGATATTCTTCCGAGCTGTCCGCGACGATGGAGTAATCCATTTCACGGTCCTTGGCCGACTCAGCACGAAGCCCCCACCACGCCCGACCGGCCGTCAATGAATTCATTGAGCGAAACTCACGAATCGGCAGCGGACTCCCTCGCCTTAACGAGACCGAGCGTTTTTCGTCACGGCAACAGGCCCGCATTCGCAGAGAATCGGCGGACTCCGTGCAACGTCGGAAAACGGGACCGCGCCTAGGCCGCGCTTGCTCGATCCGGACGCGCTCGGCACACTGGGTCCAACCCATCATCGGAGCCCCCCATGGCCCAGTGGCACTACGACCGACTCAGCTCCCAGGACAACTCATTCCTGCTCTGGGAAAAGGGCAATGTGCGGATGCACGTCGCCTCGACCAATATTTTCGACATCGGCCCGCTCCGACGTGAAACGGGGGGGGTCGACATCGACCTGGTCAAGCGGGCGACCGAGAGTTTCCTTCACCTCGTGCCGCGCTACCGCCAGCGTCTCCATCAGATTCCGGTCTTCGACCACGCCGTCTGGGTAGACGATCCCCATTTCGAGCTCGACTATCACGTCCGCCACACCGCGCTCCCCAAGCCGGGGACGCTCGGGCAGTTGAAGGACCTCGTTGCTCGGGTCATGGCGCAGCCCCTCGACCGTCGACGTCCCCTCTGGGAGACCTGGATCGTCGAGGGACTCGAGGGCGGCGATCAGTTCGCGATGATCACCAAGATCCACCATTGCATGATCGATGGTTCGTCCGGCGTCGACCTCGCAAATATCCAGTTCTCCACTTCACCCGAACCCCAGGATCTCGCCCCGCCCGAGCCCTTCCAACCTCGTCCCGCGCCACGTCGGCTCGAACTCTTCCTGAACGAAACGAAGCGCACGATCGGGATTCCACTGGAGGTGGTGCGCGACTTTCGTCAATTCGTCGACGACACCGACGATCTGCGAGAAGACATCGAGACCCGCGTGAACGCGTTGATGCGGCTCTTCGGCATGGGCATGAACGCGGACGAAACTCCGCTCAACGGACGCCTCGGTCCACATCGACGCTTCGAGTGGATCTCGTGCCGTCTCGATGATCTGAAGGCCATGCGAAAGGGACTCGGCTGCTCGATCAACGACATCGTCCTGACGATCGTGACAGGTGCCGTCCGCGACTATCTGGTCGCGAAGGGAGTCGACGTCACGACGACCGAATTCAAGGTCTCGACCCCGGTCTCGATCCGCAAGGAAACGGAGAAGGGCCAACTCGGGAACAAGGTGTCGTCGTGGATCATCCCCCTCCCGATCTCCGAGGCAAGCGCTCGCCGGCAACTCGAGATCCTTCACGAGATGACTGAGGAACTCAAGGAGACGAACCAGGCGATCGGCGTGCAGATGATGAACCAGGTCCAGGAGTGGACGCCTTCGACGCTGCTTTCGCTGGGCGCACAGGCGATGTCGGGCCCGATCAATTCGATCGTGACAAACGTCCCCGGACCGCAGACTCCCCTGTATTTCCACGGGGCGCGGGTGCGAGCGATCTATCCTGCGGTGCCATTGATGCAGGGAATGGGCCTGGGAATCGCACTCACGAGCTACGCGGGAACGATGGGCATCGGTTTCAACTGCGATCCCGACATCGTGCCCGACGTCGATCTCTTCGTCACGCGATTCAGACAATCGATGGAGCGCGTGGCGGATGCCGCGAAGGTCGAAATCGGGCCGGTGAGCGACGATGTAAACGTCGTCCACGCGGCGCTTTTATCGTCGTTCGGCGTACACGCCGAACGACCGGCCCCAGGCGACGGTGCGACGCGCGAGAGGAAGAGTCCCAGTGTCGGAAGCTCGATGTCGGCCAGGTCCATGACGATCAGCCGGTCGAGTATCCGATAACCCTCGTCCGTCCGAAGCAGGACGTCGCGTCTCTGTCCGGCGTACAGGTAATTCGCGCTCCCCGGACGGCTGTAGTGGAGATGAAAGGCGCTGGTCGCCGAGAGTCGGTCGTCCTCCACCGCGAGGATCTCGACATTTCCGACGATCCGTCGCGTCCGAGCGGGCGGGTTCTCCGCCCACGCATTCGCCTTGAAGCTGCGCTCGACCCGCAACAACAGGTAGGGGTAGGTCTCATTCCGGATCGGCGTTCCCTCGGACTCCAAGCCATCGAGCTCACGCTCCACGCTGATCATCGATTCATTTCCGCGCTCGGCGTTGTCCACGAGGGGGTTGGTGCGCGCAGGCATGATGTAGCGAATCGATGGATCACACAGCCCGAGCCAGGTCTGGTAGCGGCGGCCGTCGAGAAGCCGAGCCTCGCGGTAGTAGAACTGTTCGACCGCCAGCTGGAGTTCCGGGCTCACGGCTTTCGGATCGTAAGCATCGCCCTGATCGGCTTCCGTCGTTGCTTCAGTCATGATTCCACCGCCTCGAGCGCCGCGCGCCATCGCTTGAAGAAATTGCGTGCGTAGAATTCATTCGCCGTCGCGCCGACGAGTCCCGGCAGGTCGGGATGGCTCTTCTCTTCATCGAGACCCAATCCGTAGTA
>JAPYTP010000348.1 GCA_029941885.1 Myxococcota bacterium | reverse complement strand
GCGCTGGGCGGGTCTCCTGGTGGGAGAACTGCGTTCCACATCGCCGGGATCTGCCTCGGCGGCTGCCCGAGTTTCATACCCTCGGTCTCGTGGAGGCCGACCGCGGCTTCTCGCCCGCCCCCACGCCGGATGGGGTCACCGGCCTGCTGTTTCACCTGACGCCGCGTCCCGGCCAGGGGATACTCAGTGTCCGACCCACGCTCGGCCTCGAGCTCGTGCTGATCAGTCCCAAGAACGCCGCGAATGCCCAGGACCTGCGCGATTGGGGCGACTTCGTTCACCTTCGCGACATCGCAGCCGCGTCTCCGCCACACTTCAAGATGATCACGCCCTACGAGAACGCACGCGATGAAACGCCGCGGTTCATGCATCTCTACGAGCTCGATACCGACGACCCTGAGCCCGCCTTCAAAGAGATGACGCCAGCTACCGTGCGATATCAGAAAAGGGTCGGCGTGCACACATGGGACGAATGGGCCGGTCATCCTGAACTGGTAATCGAGTACGTCAATACCTTCCGCTTGCTTGGCGACTACGCATAGCCCTCGTGGTGGAACAGCACGCGGGTTCGAATGGGAGTTGCGACTCGCACTTCTCGGGACTTCGACAAGAATTCGAGCGGGGGTTTCGCGACCTCGCTCGGGACACGAAGCGAGGAGAAATTGGCGCGGCGGTCTCCGTCGTGATCGGAGGAAGGGTCGTGGTCGATCTGTGGGGTGGGCATGCGGACCCCTCGCGGCGACGGGAGTGGCAGCGGGACACGCTGGCGAATGTGTTCTCGAGCACCAAGGGGGTCCTCGCAATCGCTGCGCACCGGCTCGTGGACGAGGGCCGGCTCGATCTGGATGCACCGGTTGCACGGTACTGGCCCGAGTTCGGCGTAGCCGGGAAGGAAACGCTCCCGGTTGGAATGCTCCTGAACCATCGCGCCGGTGTCGTAGGTGTACGCGCACCGCTGCCGCGCGACGCCCCATACGACTGGGAGGGCATGACCACGCGGCTCGCGCGAGAGGAGCCGTGGTGGACCCCGGGAACGAAGCACGGCTACCACGCATTCAGCTTCGGATGGTTGGTAGGCGAGGTGGTTCGTCGAGTCACCCGCCTCAGCCCGGGAGCCTACATCCGCGAAGCGCTCAGCGAGCCGCTCGGTCTCGATCTCCATGTCGGCCTGAGACCAGCCGATGATGCTCGAGCCGCTGTGCTCACACCGCTACCAGCAGGTGGCCCCGACTCGGACCAGGCCCAGCTCCTCGCACAGGTTCTGCTCGATCCGGCGTCTGCATCGGCCGCGGCGTTTGCGAACCCCCCGACACTCCTCGCGCCGACCGAATACAACTCGCGCACCTGGCGAGCGGCCGAGATCCCTGCAGCGAACGCGCAGTCGACAGCCCGCGCACTGGCGCGGCTCTATGGCTGTCTGGCTGTCGGGGGCAAACTCGACGGTTACCGCCTTCTCGAACCAGCGGGAATCGAGCGTTGTTGGCGAGAGGAATCGCAGGGCGCCGACGAAGTCCTTCGCATTCCAACCCGGTTCAGTTCGGGATTCATGCTGAGCCAGTCCCACGCTAGCTTTGGTCCAGGACAGAAGACCTTCGGTCACCCTGGCGCCGGAGGTTCCCTCGGCTTCGCCGACCCCGAGAACGAGATCGGCTTTGGATACGTCACGAGTCGCTGCGGACCGGACGTTATCCTCGACCCTCGCCCGGCCGCATTGATTGACGCTCTCTACGCGGGTCTTTGAGAAGCACGTAGAGCCGCGGCTGTCGTCGACCGCCGAGAAGCGGTCGTAGCTGGTATCGTGAACCCGGAAGTCCGCGTCCTCGGCGCCGCGGAAGAGATCGCGCGAACTCGGCCCGCGCAACTTCACTTTTTCGCCCCCGCGTTCTCGATGCGGGGAATACGGGAGGACCACAATGTCGAGCCTGCGGGAGAGCAGTGCCCCCATCGGTTTCTGGAGGATCGCCGAGTCGGACCCTGATCGCCTCGCGGTCGTCGATCCCGAAGGCGGAGAGGTGCACTACGGCGAGCTCCGCGACCTCGTGAACCGGATCAGCCACGGCTTCGAAGCCCTCGGGCTCCGGAAGGGCGATCACGTCGCCATCTCTCTGCCGAACGGTGTCGAGCACCTGGCGCTGCTGCTCGCAGCGATCCAGTCGGGCCTCTACATCACTTCGATCAATTGGCACCTCGTCGGTCCAGAGATCGCGTACATCCTCGGCGACGCCGAATCGAAGCTCTTCGTGTCCCACGAAGAATTTGCGGTGGAGGCTCAGCGCGCTGCGGACGAGGCGGGCTTGCCCGGCGACGCCCGCTTCGCGATCGGCCCGGTGCCAGGATTCCGCGCCTTCTCGGAGCTGATTGACGGACGGTCGGCCGAGAGGCCGGAAGAGCCCCAGACAGGATCGGTGATGTTCTACACCTCGGGCACGACCGGGCGTCCCAAGGGCGTCCGGCGAAAGCTGCCGGAGGCCCATCCCGACGACGCGGCTGCCGCGATGATGGGCCTGTTCATGCAATTCGGAGTCGCGCCCCACGACGATCACGTTCACATCACCGTGGCCCCGCTGTATCACGGCGCGCCCAACAACTGGGCCACGACGTCGCTCCATTGCGGGCACCCCGTGATCCTGATGGACCGCTTCACTCCGGAGGGAATGCTCGAGCGCATCGAGAAGTACCGCGTGACCCACAGCCACGTGGTGCCCACGATCTTCCACCGACTGCTCGCGCTGCCCCGGGAGATCCGCGACCGATACGACATCTCCTCCCTCCGTACGATGATCCACGCGGCGGCTCCGTGTCCCGTGGAGACGAAGTGGAAGATGCTCGACTGGTGGGGCGACGTAATCTGGGAGTACTACTCCGCGACGGAGATCGGCGGGACGATCATCGATCCCGCGGACTGGCGCCGCCATCCCGGGACTGTCGGTCTGCCCTTCCCGAGGGCAGAAGTGAAGATCTTCGACGACGACGGGAATGAACTTCCGACCGGGCAGAGCGGAAAGATCTACATGCGCATCGAGGGCAACGAATTCGAGTACTACAAAGACCAGGACAAGACCCGCAAAGCCGAGAGGGGCGGGTTCTACACAGTCGGCGACATCGGGTATCTCGATGAGGACGGCTACCTCTTCCTCAACGATCGTGCCAACGACATGATCATCGTAGGCGGGGTCAACATCTACCCCGCGGAGATCGAAGGCGTGCTGCAGCAGCAGGAGAAGATCGCGGATGTCGCAGTGTTTGGCGTCCCGAACGCCGATACCGGCGAGGAGATCAAGGCAGTGGTGGAGCTCGCGCCGGGGGCCGACGACGACGACGCGACGAGGGCGGAGATCATGGAGTACTGCATCGGGCGTCTGGCCAAGCAGCGGTGGCCCCGCAGCATCGATTTCACCAACGAGATGCCGCGCGACCCGAGCGGCAAGCTCTACAAGCGCAAGCTCCGCGACCCCTACTGGGAAGGACACGAGGGGCGTCTACTCTGAGGGCCCGGGTCGGCACCCCCGGGTTTAGGATGTGATTTCGACTTCACGACATTCCGGGACGACGCACGGGTCATGTGGTTCGCTCGGGTGCTGACGTGGTTCGAATCGGAGTGTTGTTCGACTACCCGTCCGCCATGCTCCCGCAGACGGTGGGGTCTAGGCAGTTTACCGGCGTATTCGAGGCGCTCGAGCATCCGGACCCTCAGTACGAGGTGATCCTCGAGCCGGCTGCCGCCTGATCGTTGAGCGAAGCGAATGCCTTCGAACCCAACAGCTAGCGTGAGCGCGGATCGGCCCTCGTGCGGGCGGCTCGGTCACCACGGAACGTTCCGAGGTAGAGATGCTCTCCGTGACGCAGCGCGACCGTCGCGGCTCCGATGACGGTGCGCCCGTCGTGCTTCAGGATGACTTCGACAGCAAGGGTCTCGGGATCCACTACGACGACACCGAACGGAAGCGCGCAGCTGCCTGACTCGAGTGCGTAGCAATTGAGGAGCTGTCGCATCGACGTCGCCTGACCGGTCACGAGAAGCCGGCCCCCAGGTGTCCAGGTGATGTTGTCGGGACGAAATGGAACCTCCACGGCGCGAACCGAGGCCCCCTCGCCGCGGGGGACGCGGATCAGCTCCCTGGATCCGTAGGCCGCCAGATAGACTACGGAGCCGTCGCTCTCGACCGCGACGCCGTTGGGGCCG
>JAPYTP010000347.1 GCA_029941885.1 Myxococcota bacterium | reverse complement strand
AGCAGCAGGCTCGCGAGTTCGCCGCCCGTACCGGCCTGGCCGGCGGAAAAGCCCAGGAACGACTATCCCCCGAAACCGAGGCAGCCCTGCGGGCCCTCGGCTACATCGACTGAGCCCGCGTCATGTAGGGCCGCCGACAGCAACCGTCTCGAAGTGGTGCGAGGTCTCCGTTCGCGTGCTCGAAGCAGCGCATGCGCAAAACGCCTAACACTCTGTTTCTACTAATTTTTGTCGATTTCGTGGGCCGGGCGCCCTTTGCATTCAGGTGCATATAGGGACCTACCGTTCATTGATTCGTCAGAGTGTTCCCCGGCCACTACCGCCCCCTCCCCCACCCCACTCGGACCCCGATCAATGGCAGACCAAAACGGGCCACGCAGCGGTGTGTCTCCCAACGCAAAATATCCCGGCCCGAAGGTCTAGGCGTCTCGTGTGAAGGGGAGACTGGTTACGGAAGCTGGATCGCCGAGAGCGTGCGGCTCACCAGCACCACTACCGCAGACGGGTTCTGCCGTGATTTCGCGGACACCTCCAAAAAGGCCGATCATTCGGCCGGAGGAGTGTCATGGCAAGCCGAAGGAAGTTTTCAGACGAGTACAAGCGCGAAGCGGTGCGATTGGCAACCGAGCCTGGCGTAACGAGATGGGTCGCGTTCGGTGTCGACTGTCCAGTGAAGTACGGCTCTCGCTTTTCATATTTCGGATACCACTGAATATCGATCCTGATACGCCCTGAAGCGTTCCCTCTCATGAGAGATGCTGACGCCCATGTCTTCGAGCCGGTACTCGTGGCGCCCATGTTTTCCGCGAGGCTTCGCGGCGAGATAGGAGCGGATTCGCTCTTCGTGCTCGAGCCCGAAATCGAGAGAGAAGTGCTCATAGACGTTCTTGAGCACTTCGGCGGGGTCTTTCATGAGATCCAGGAAACGAACATCGTAGAATTGCGTCGACTCTTCTGACTGTTCGGCTCTTGCCTTGGTGACCTCTTCGAGTCTCGATGCCATGCCTTCTCCGGAGAAACCAAGTTTGATGAGCTCCGTGTCGATTTCGCTCGCGCGCATCCAGGCATGGGCAGAGAGGAGGCTCCCTGTCGAAGCCATCGATTGAAGTGGATCCCTGTGAGTTTGAATGATGCACGCATCCGGATACTCGGCGAGAAGGAATGGCATTGCGCCCATATGTGAGGGGGCCTTGAGTACCCACCGCTCCGTCCGCCTGCCCCATTGCAAGAGCTGCAACATCAACCGGTGGTAGCTGTACGCCGGACCAAAGTCTGCTGTTGCCAGCCAGGCGCCATAGCTGGGCGTTTGTTGGCGCCCCAGAAATTCCTCACAGCGAAACGAATGCGCAGTCAAGTGGATGCATTCACAGGGGAGACGAGCTCCAACCTCGTGCATGGTCTGAAACTCCGGGACCAGGTGGTTCCACAGGTCGAAGATCCGGTCGGCGGACGCGATCCGGGGATCGGAATCGACGTCGGCGGCGGTGGGCGGAGGGCAGGGGAATCGTGCTTCCCACGTGAGTGGAGCACGAAGGTTCGGATCCTGCGCGAGCAACTCGTGGAGAATCGTGGTTCCCGAGCGGGGAAGACCCACGATGAAGATGGGCCTCTCGATTCGCTGCTCACGAATATCCGGCTCTTGTCTCACGAGTTCTGAAATTTTCAATCGGTTCTGTAGGAGATTGAGAATGTCCGAACGGACGAGAATGCGGCCCAAGAGAGTAAGATTCGACTCGCGATCGAGGCTCTCGAGGAGGACGTCGAGGGGCTGGATGAAGTCGTCGGGCCCAAAGTCGGAAAGTCCAGTCGCTTGTCTGGTCGCAGACATGAGCTCGACGCGATCCAGAGAAACCAGCTCCGGAGTATCGTTCAGGAGGTCGCGACCCACTCGGTCCATGAGCCGGACCCAGTCAGGTCGAGGGTCTGTTTCCGCACGTTCAGACATCAGTCGTCCCCCTCCAGTTCATGGCATGTAAGCTCCACCGCTCACACTGATCTGTTGGCCCGTGATGTAGCTGGATCGATCAGAGGCCAGGAAAATGGCGAGGTCACCAATCTCCTCCGGTCGACCGACCCGCTTGATCGGCATCGATCCGATGTTGAACATCTCGCCATCCTCGCCCATTTTCGCCATTTCCTCGGGCGGACCGAAGAACTCGGCTCCGTACTTCTTCCAATTGCTTCCTTCCCCGACATCGTCGAGCGATCGGGGGATGATCCAGCCCGGGGCGATGCAGTTGATCCGCACCTTGCGCTCGCCCCACTCGTAGGCGAGGCCTTTCGAGAAGGACGCGACGTAACCTTTTGTGCCGCCGTAGTGAGCGACCATGTTGGCCGCCTCGCCAAGGAGGCCCGAGTTCGAAGTGATATTGATGATGCTTCCGTTTTCGCGCTCGAGCATCTCGTCTGCGACCGCGTGGGTACAGTTGTAGACTCCCCAGATATTGAGATTGACTTCCCACTGGGCATTCTCTCGCGTCTGCTCGACCGCCACGGACGGATAGGCAACGCCGCCTGCATTGTTCACCAGGACGTCGATCTGGCCGTAGCGCTTGCGTGTCTCGTCGACCATCGACTGCACGCTCTCGGGATCAGTTACATCGGTTGCGATGCACACGGCCTCCCCAGTCTTTCCGTTGAAGAGGTCGGCGATCTCGCCACCCTTGGATGCATCGCGCGTCGCGAGTACGACGTTGCTGCCTTCTTCAGTAAAGCGCTGGACGATGCCTCGTCCGATAGTTCCGCTCGCGCCCGTGACGATCGTCGTCTTTCCCTGCAATCCCAAATCCATTGTGCGTATCCTCCCTGATCAAGATTCCTGGTAGTGCTCCCTCGGTGCTCCTTCTCCCAGGCGAAGTGGTAGGGAGGAGATCAACCGGATATTAAAGTGGGGCGAAAGCTGAGGCTCGCCGGCCTGCTCGATTTCTGGGAATCGACGAATCAGTTGGCCGATCATCTCTCTCGCCTCAACACGCGCAAGTGAGGCACCCAGGCAGAAATGGGCTCCGGCACCGAAGGTGAGGGTCGGCCCGAGCGGGCGTGTGATATCGAAGCGGTCGGGATCGTCGAAGACCCGAGGATCTCGATTCGCCGCCCCGGGCGAACCGAAAACCAGTTCGCCGGCGGAAATCTTCTGCCCTCCGATTTCAATATCCTCGAGTGGGTAGCGGGTGACGAACTTCGTGGGAAACTCGAAACGCCCGACTTCTTCGAGCGCCGTCCGCATTAGCCTCGGATCCGCCTGAAGCTTCTGCAGCTGGTCAGGATGTCGCAGGAGGGTGAGCACGCCGTGGTTGACCAAGGCACCCGTCGATTCAGCGCCCGCCATGATGATCGATGTAACGAGCCCGATGACGGCAGTCCGATCGAGCCGCCCCTCTCCTGAATCGTGGTGGATGAGCGCGCTGATGAGATCGTCGCCGGGATTGGCCTTAGCGCGAGTGATCAGCTCGCCGATCAACTCCAGGAATCCATCGGCGCCGAGATCGGCCTCGTGTAGGGCGGACTCGTCGCTGAGTGGATTGATCGCATTCTGGAGCCGGACCGCATCGCGACAGAAGTCCGCTTCCATCTCGGGGGTCACGCCCATCAGAATCCCGAGAACCCGGATGGGCACCCGGGAGGACAGATCGCGGGCGAGGTCGAAGCCTTCGCCCCTGTCTTCCGCGTGGTCGAGGGCAATCTCGACGAGGCTGCGAACTTTCTGGCTCAGGCGTTCGACGGCGGCGTGGGTGAACGCGCCGCTCACGTATTTCCGGAGGCGCAGATGTTCCTTGCCCTCCTTGAACGTGATCGTCTCCCGCCGCAGCCGATCCCAAGCGGAATCGTGCGTCCCGCCAGCCGTCAGCGCGTCGCGCCAATGACGGTCGCTTGTCCCGACGGGTGCGTGCTTCAGAAGCCAATCGACGTCCGCATGTCGCGTAATCACCCAGGCATTCTGCTCCGTCCAGTCGTAGACGCGGTGGTTTTCCCGGAGATGAGCCAAGGCCGGATGGGGATTGCTGTCGTATTCGGCACTCATGGGCGCGAAAGAGCAGGGGGGCGTGCAATTCATGGGCTTAGTATGCAGAAAGTCGGCCGAATTGAAACGTGCACAACTTCAGGTGCTTAGGCGAGTGCCAGATCTGCGAATCCAGCCCATTTCTTCGGAATCGATTGGCCTGAACTCGGATCGATGAGCGGA
>JAPYTP010000346.1:2829-4196 GCA_029941885.1 Myxococcota bacterium | reverse complement strand
TTCCGCATCGTCGTTGCGATGTAGCTCGATTGCGATCTGGTCCGCGACAATCGCCAATAGATTGAGGTCTCCGGCGGTATAGAGATCGCCGGATCGCTTCGGGCCGAGGCAGCTGAATGCGACAAGATCGTTCTTTGTGTGGATTGGGACGAGGACGGCTGTGTCGAATGTCTCGAGTACCTCGCGGTCGAAGCTATTCAACGTGTTTCCGCGGCGAGACGAACCCTTCGCAGCGAGTGGTTCCGTCTTGTTGCGCACGACTGTGATGATGGGATCGTGAGCGGCATAGACGGTAGCTTGATCCTGCCCGCGCATGAAACGGGGCACATAGCCTTCGCTCTCTCGGATATAGAGCACAGATTTTTCCGGGCGAAGGAGTTCGTCGATTCTACGCGCAGCGTGGGCGGCTAAGTCGGAGAGTTTCTCGAATCGAGGTAACTCCTTGAGCAGGTCGTGAATGTTGCGTTCGAGTGCTTCGCGGTCCGGGAAGAACCAGCCGTCTAGCCTCGGGCCGAGGAAGCGGTGGCCCACCAGCAGTGTCGCCACCAATACGATCGATATCGTGACCTGAGCGAAACTCTCCTCGAGGCCGCCAACCTCGCTGATCGCGCTGGCGGTGATTGGAACCAGCACGAGCGATGCGGTCATCCCCACGCCAAGCAAGATCGAATAGGAAGTCGTGGCACTGATCAAGCGATCGATGTCATAGACTCCGAAGCGGGCGATGGCCATGTAGATGGAGATTGGGACCAGTGCGTTGAAGACCTCACTGGCCGCCGCGTAGGGGCGGTACTGATCATCCCAGACGCCCAAGCCGGTCGCAGCGATGATCGGCACAAGGCTGATATAGAGGCCCCATAAGACCCACTTGATTTTCCGGCGCCCAATCGGGTCGAGCTCTTTGTAGTTTCGGGAAAGGATCGCAATGAGCGTCAAGCCGAAGCACATGAGAATTACCATCTGCGACCGAATCAACAAAGCGATATCGCCGTTCACCGCCGGAAAGCCGCCTGAAATGAAACTCACCGTTATCGGTGCGATGGGAGCAAATATCCACGGGAGTGAGTAGTAGGCGATTCCCTTTTTACCCGTGTATTTGGGGAGATTCAGCGTTGCGAAGATGAGTATCGCTGGCGAGCCCACGCCGATGATCAGTTCGGAATACACGAAAATGTAAGTCAGCAGCGGCGGCCCGCCGAAGTATCGCAAAACGCCGAATGAACAAAGCAGTAACGCACGGCTCATCAGGATGGCTTCGCGCGAGCGTGGTGCCCGCATGATCAATATTACCGAGATGATCACGAAGCTCAGCGAAACGAGCGGAAAGCGAATCGGTAGCGCGTATGGGGTGTAATTGAGTGTTGATA
>JAPYTP010000346.1:0-2819 GCA_029941885.1 Myxococcota bacterium | reverse complement strand
ATACCCGTCGCTGGCCGTCTCGAAGGATTTCGAGTTCGGCTTGATCAAACTGATTCCTGGCCTGCTGGGCGCACGCAAAGAAGAAGAGGGCATCCCTGTCGCGCAGGTCGCATTCTCCGATTCGTACGAGTTGGTCGCCGATCTCTATGTCGGAAGTCAACGCTGCCGAATAGGATCGAATCGATAGCAATACCGGATAGTCTTGATCGCCATCCGTCTGGCCGACGAGAATTCGCGGTTCCGCCAGTCGCCCTTCCACTACGTTGTAGACCGTGAGCGAAAAAGCGTAGAGCCAAAACGGCAACAAAATTCCCAGGATCAGCTGGTCGATTCTGTGCAGACGGTTCATTGTCGAACCTTTAAGAAGCGGCCGCCTTCGTCGGTTCCCTCCCAAGCGCCGCGAGGTCGCAGGCGTGGGAATGCCGACTCGCAGTTCATGGCCTTCGGATTTTCAACCAGGGTGCTTGCCATCTACCGTCCGTGCAGTGCGTCGCGACGTCGAACAAGGGCCGCCAGAAAAATCACAGCTGCAAGCGAGAGAATTGTCTGTCCCGGTTCCGGTACGACGATTGTCTGTGGGACGGCCCGAGCATAGGCCGCACCGCCCGCGTCAATCTGGGCGTCTCCGACAACCAGATCCGAGTGCACGTTGGAGATACTCACATCGTCGATCCACCAACCCTGCGCCGACATGGTGTTGTCTGCGACGAGGCGAAAGCGAAACATCAGTGGAGTTCCGATGAATGATGAGAGGTTGTATTGGTCGAGGAGATAGGCGCCACTCGCGCCGGAGAAGGCGGCTCGAGTCGCGAGGGGATTCCCTGTACCACTTTGGAGGAAGTAGGTATACGTATCGTCTGTTGCGTACGGCCACAGGTCCAACCAGGTTACGCCGCCATCGCTCGAATATTCGACGACGCCTCCGTCATACCCCGCCTCGAGATTGTACTCGTGCCGGAATGAGAACGTGGCGCCGGCCGGGGGTACGACAAAGGGCTGGGTCATGCCCAGAACTTGGTCGGAAACACTTGCAAGGTTTGCAGCAAACCAGGAATTCGAGCCCGCGTAGGGGTTGGTCCCGACGATCTGCCATTCGGCGGACGATCCCGGCGCATCGGGGTCGGTACTCCAATTCCCGGCACCCGATTCCATACCGTCTAGGAATCCGACAGTCATTGGGACGGAATCGACCTCCACACTGAAACTCCGCACGACGATTTGGCTTGGGGCCAGCGTCACAGCCGGCCAGCTGACGATCCCGCCGCTCTCGCTTCCGCCATCACTGGCAGAGCCGGGTACATAGGTTGCGTTGGGCGGGACCATGTCTGTGATCTCAGCTAGCGGCGCACTCAAAGCGCCCGTGTTTTCCGCGGTGAGCACGTTGTTGATGACTCCACCCAGCGCGACCGGTGCCGGAGTCGCCTGCACATCGATTGTGAGTGCTCCAAAACCCGAGCAGGGCAGAGCGACCAGGTAGTCGAGCACGTTGATTGTCGCTACGGCGAGTGTTTGGCAATCGCCGCCTAAGCAGTTGAAGGCTCCCGGGCCGGCGGCGACGACTGCCTGAACCTCAGCGTGATAATTTTGAATATCTATTTGCTGGGCCGATGGGAACAGACCGAGGTCAACGATCCCGCCGCTGAGAACCTCTTCGACTACGACCGCGTCGTTGTAGTTAGGGATTGGGGTTGAGGCAGCCCAGACGGGTGGTGTAGCGGTCTCGGCCAGTTCGATCACGACGCGAAAACCGACCTGGCTCTGCTCTCTGAGCTTTTCGAGATCTAGTCGCTCCGCCTCGTCGCCTGCCTGGTGATAACACGAGGTCGTTGCATCGGTGAAGTAGACAATGGGAATGGAGTCGATGAAAGTTGCATGGTCGCTCCGGTCCTGGCCCCCCGCGCGTGACATCGACAGCACATTTAGATTTTGTTGGCCAGCGGCCGCCTGAACGACACTCTCGAGAATCGCGCCACCCGACTCTGCGCCCACAGCGAAACTCGTATTTTGAAGTGAGGGTAGGAGATTCGCACCCGGGCCGTCGAAATTCACGTACGTGACAATCGATGGAACGAGAACGATCGGGTTGTTTTTGAAATACTCCGATCCAACCAATCCATCTTCTTCCGCATCCCAAAGTGCGAGGATGACGGAACGACGTGGAGCTGTTGGCAACGCCTGGATCGCAGCGCCGATCGCCAGAACCACGGCTACACCCGAAGCGTTGTCGTAGGCGCCATTCATGATGTCACCGCTGATTGGATCGACGCCCAAATGATCGAAGTGCGCGCCGATCATCACGTATTCGTCCACAAGATCGGTACCTGGAATTACACCCAGCAGATTCGTTCCGATCTGGCCCCCCACGTTGAATGCTTGGCGATAGGCGTTGTCTCCGGCCTGGCCGGAATTCAGGCCGTTCGAGATCATCTTCAGTTCATTGATCAGGAAGGACTGGACGGCCGCAGAGCCGGCTGTGTTGTTATTTCGTCCTTCGAAAACGTCGTCCGCGATTGTGTCGACGGTGTCAATCTGTCGGGCGACGACGGCTGCCGAGTCGATTTCGGCGGGTGTGAAAGCCGAAACCGAGCTGGGGAACTGGCCGACGACAAGCATCAATAACAAGGCAAAGGCGTGTTTTTTCAACATCCTTACTCCGCAGAATCAGACCTGCGCAGAGGTGCGCAGGTTTCGGGTGCATTTTCCAGTTTGTGAACGAACTCGACGATTTGCTTGCTCATCCGTCGCCACAAACAGGGGCCGATTCGCTCGGCGTCAATCCCGAGATGGTGAAAGTCACTTCTATCCTTTGCGAGCGGCCG
>JAPYTP010000345.1 GCA_029941885.1 Myxococcota bacterium | reverse complement strand
ACCGATGGGCGAGCAGGGCGTGAATCGCGAATTCTCGAGTGTGGGCAAGGAGTCGAAGGAGCATGTCGGGCACGCTGGATCGCACGTTGAACGGAAGGGTCGGGATCGTGACGGGGGCAGGGCCAGGGATCGGACGGGCGACGGCATTGGCCTTCGCGCAGGACGGGGCAGATGTCGCTGTCGCGGCGCGCCGACCCGAGCCGCTCGAGGCGTTGGCCAGGGAGATCGCCGACAAGACCGGAAAGCGGATCCTGGCGATCCCGTGTGACATTACGGACCTCGATTCCTGCACCGCTCTCGTCGATCGGACCGTCGCGGAGCTCGGCCGCGTCGATGTCCTCGTGAACGTGGCGACATCGGGTTTCCCGCGCCAGCGGCTCGTCGACTTCGACTGGTCGAGCTACGACCGATCCGTCCAGCTGAATGTGGTCGGAACCATGAAAGTCTGCGGCGAGGCGGCAAAGAAGATGGTTGCGACGGGCGGCGGCTCGATCATCAATATCGGCACGCTCAGCTCGACCGCCGTGATGGCGAAGAACGCGGAATACAGCTCGACCAAATTGGCCATGGTCGCGATGTCGAAAACCATGGCGCGAGAGATGGGACGGGACAATATTCGCGTGAACATCGTGACTCCCGGCTTCACGACGGGCGAGGGCCTGACCGAACTCTTCGAGAAGATGGGGCAGGGGACCGGAAAGACCGTCGAGGAAATGAGCGCGCAGATGGCCGAGACGACCGAACTCAAGCGTCACGTCGATCCCGAGGACATCGCCGAGGCATGCCTCTATCTCGGTTCGGGTCGTGCTCGCAACGTCACGGGTATCGAGTTGCACGTGACTGCAGGCGCGTTGATCGTGTAGAGGCGCAAGCTGGGTTGCATGCCGGGTCGCGCACCCATGCCGATCGAGCGTCCGATCCGATCGCCCATCGCGCTGGGACCTGTGCCGGCGGCTCGCTAGAGTCGCATGGACGGTGGTTGCCCTTCCCGGGCCCGCGAGTCGAATCTCCGAACCCAGTCATCCGAGGACCGTTTCATGGCCGAATCCCCCGTCGCCACCGTCGAGATCGAGGACCCGATTCCCGGGGTTCGTCGCTTCACCTTGAATCGGCCTGAGAAGCGCAATGCCATGTCGAATCAGCTGCGCCGCGAGCTGTTGGAGGGATTGCAGGCGGCGGATGGGGACGACGCTGTGCGTGTCTCGATCATCCGCGGGGCGGGCAAGTGCTTCTCCTCCGGCTACGACCTCGGTTCGGATCTGGGCGCGGACCAACCCTACTGGACCTCGGAGGCGGGAATGCAGTGGGCGCGCCACGTGACCGCGGGCTGGACCTCGATCTGGGATCTCTACAAGCCGGTGATTGCGCAGGTGCATGGATATGCGATGGCGGGTGGGCTCGAACTCGTCGGGGCCTGTGATCTCGCCTATGGCGCTCTGGACGCGCGTTTCTCCCATCCGGTGACCCGCTTCGCTCTGCCGGACTTCGACTGGTTTCCGACCCATCTGCCGCCGCGCGTCGCGATGGAACTTCAGGTGGCCGGTCGTGAGTTCAACGGAAGCGAAGCCGCGGTGGCGGGGATCATCAACCAGGCCTTCGCCGCCGACGAACTCGAGGAGCGTGTGCTCGCGATCGCCGAGCGAATCTCGCAGACCTCCTCGGCGGTTCTCGCCGTCAATAAGCGAGCCGTGCACACTGCACTCGAAGCCCGCGGTGGGCGTTCGGTGATCCGGACGCTCGGGGATCTGCAGGCGGGGCCGCATCTCAGTTCGATGGGCGCGGACGAGATCCTCGATCGCGTGAAGAGTGGGAGCTGAGCCCATGAATTTCGTTCCCGCGAGCCCCGATCAGATCGACGCCGCCTGGCTCTCGGAAGCGCTCGCGGATCGTCATCCCGGGGTGCGCGTCGAGTCGGTCGAGATCGCGGATCGTGCCGAGGTGACGAATTCTCACGCTTGGCTTCGAGTTCATTATGCGAGTGGCGATGGCGAAAATGAAGGCGCGCCCCGGTCGCTCTTCTGCAAACTCCTCCCAATGGATCCCACCCGTCGCGTCGCAATCGCCCAGACCGAGATGGGCCTGCGAGAAGCGAAGTTCTACGACACGCTGGCGCCGAGGCTCGCGATGCGGACGCCCCGGGCGCACGTGGTGCGATACGAGGAAGACGAGGGGGGCGCGTTCATCCTCCTGCTCGAGGACTTGAACGAATCGGGCTGCACTGTCTCGACCGGCCCGGAGAGCCCCACGCCGGATGCAGCGGCGCAGGCGCTCGAAGATCTCGCCGCCATGCACGTGCATTTCGAGGACCCCGAGACGCGCCGCAAGGAAGCGGGCTGGGTATCCCCGCTCTCTGCGCCGAGTGACTACGGATCGATCCGGCTCCGGGAAGGTCTCGATCACCACCGTGAGAAATTGACCGATGCCTTCGCGGAGATGGCCGCGCTCTACATCGAGAAGCCCCTATCCCTCCACGCGCTGTGGAAAGAAGGCCCACAGACCGTCATCCACGGCGATACCCACATCGGGAATCTCTTCGACGACGAGGGTGTCACGGGCTTCCTCGATTGGGGGCTCGTCATCGTCTGCACGCCGCTTCGCGACGTCAGCTATTTCCTGAACATGTGTCTGTCCGTCGAGGATCGCCGGGCGCATGATCGCGACTTGATTCGGCACTACCTGAACGTGCGAAACGCGCTCGGGGGCAGCGTGATCTCCTTCGATGATGCATGGAAGGCGCACCGAATCCAGGCGGCGTACCTGGCTCCGGCTTCCTGCCAGATCGTGGTCTTTCCCGAGGACGCGACCGATCGCCGAAAGCGCTTCGCAGCGGCCTTCCTCGAACGGGCCTCGGCCGCGATCGAAGACCTCGAGAGCCGTGCGGCGCTGCGGGAGTTCGCGGGGCTCTGATCCGGTTCGATCGGGCCTCCGGCTCGAGAGGTCGAACCCGCTCAGCCCGCGTCGCGCATCGCTTTCGTCACGTGGGACCACTTCTCCCGAGACTCGGGATCGCTCCAGTTGTCGGCCGCGGTATAGGAAGTCACGCGCACATTCGGAGCGAGGTCGCGGTATCGATCGACGAGCTTCCCGCCGAGGTCATTCCAGTTCGAGGTGATCGTGTAGTGGTCGAGAATCTCGTCGCTGATGAGCGCCTGCATGCCCGGGATGTCACCGCGCTTCTGGAGCGCGTGTAGCTCCTCCGAAATTCCGTCGTACCCGTGGTGTTCGAAGACCGGAGAGTAGGTTCGTGTCGAGCCGTAGAATGCGATCATCGTTCGAGCATGCTCACGCGTGCGCGCAAGTTCTTCGTCTGAATCGC
Source organism: Myxococcota bacterium (assembly GCA_029941885.1). Taxonomy (GTDB): domain Bacteria; phylum Myxococcota_A; class UBA9160; order UBA9160; family UBA4427; genus UBA4427. Next base: position 918 of record JAPYTP010000345.1, on the reverse strand, counting down.
CGACGGCCGTCATGATCGGGCAGGAGAACGTGATCTGATCGAGTGAACGGCCGGAGCGGGCGAGCCCTTCTTCGATCGCCTTGCGCTGGATATCCCTCACATATTCCGGGGAGTGGAAGGGATGGACGTGGATCCCGTCCGCGACTTCTCCGACCAGTCGACTCATGTAGGGGAGCACCGCCGAGATATAGACCGGGGGCGCATCGACCTCGATCGGACCCGGGCTCCAGGTCGGGGGCAGCAACGAGAAGTTGTAGTACTCACCCTCATAGGAGAGTTTCTCGAGGCCGGCGAAGGCGCGGAAGATCGCCTTCACGCTCTCGACGTATTCCCGCATGCGCGGGCCGGGCGGGGCGAATTCCGAGCTGTAGCGGCGTTCGATGTGGGCCTTGATCTGGCTCCCCAGGCCGAGAACGAATCGTCCGCCGGTCGAGGCGGCGAGCTCCCAGGCGATGCCCGCTGTGACCATCGGGCTGCGTGGGAAGGCGACGGCGATACCGGTCCCGATCTGGATTCGATCCGTCGTGAGCGCCGAGGCCGTTGCGGCCAGGTAGGCCGAGCGGCCCGAGTCGGTCCACCAGATGGAGCCGAAACCAGCCGCCTCGACCTGCCCCGCGTGCTCCTGGGAAGCCTTCAGGTTTCCTGGGTGGGCGATGATGTCGAGTTCCATGGTGAGCGAACCTTTCTGACGGCCGGATCGGGCCTTCCGCCGACGCAGGAGATCGCGCCGAATCGCGAGGTTAACCCAAGCGAGGGTGTGATTGACGACCCGTAGCGGATGCGAAAGAGTCGGACTCCAGGGTACGGCAACCGACGCGCCGCTGCTGGCTCGGGAGCCAGAGGGAGCCAGAGGGAGCGAGAGGAGTGGTCATGATCTTCGACATCGATTCACATTTCGAGCCCGGCGAGGACTGGCTC
>JAPYTP010000344.1 GCA_029941885.1 Myxococcota bacterium | reverse complement strand
TGCCCGGTCTTCGGCGAGCGGCTGAATTCGGAGATCCCCGAAGCGTTGTGCGAGCAGCGTTGTGCGAGCGAAGTGCGGGGAGGGTCTAGTGCGCGCAAGTGGGGGAGCTGCGGCGCTCTGGGCGTGCTGAGTGTCAGGGGGAGGGTGATGGCGTTGACAGAGGCCCTTTGAAGCGTTTAACCTCCAAGCGGCGGTGTCTGCGGTGCTGGAAGTTGCGCCTGAGTAAGGGCCCGCCCGGGACAAGCAATAGGCTATACTCAGTGTGGTGCCGACGCCTTCGAGAGTGCAATGAGTGACCACGCAGACATCCCGGAAGACACCGAATCCATCACCGAACTGAGCGTTGAGATGGCCGAAGCGCTTAGCAAATCCGAGGAAGGCGCGCTCTACCTCAGCGGACTGACGTCTCTCTCGGACACAGCCGCCGAAGCGCTTTTCAAGTTCAAGGGAGACGGTATCCACCTCGACGGACTAACGTCTCTCTCGGACGGAGCGGCCAAAGCGCTTAGCAAGTTCAAGGGAAGCAACCTCAACCTCAGCGGCCTGACGTCTCTCTCGGACACAGCCGCCGAAGCGCTTGGCAAGCTCGAGGGATTCGACAGCGACCTTGAAAGTACCCTGTGGCTCGACGGACTGACGTCTCTCTCGGACGGAGCGGCCGAATCGCTTAGCAAGTTCAAGGGACCATGCCTCGAGCTCAACGGACTGACGTCTCTCTCGGACGGAGCGGCCAAAGCGCTTAGCAGGTTCAAGGGAGACAGCCTCTGCCTCGGCGGCCTGACGTCTCTCTCGGACGGGGCGGCCGAAGCGCTTAGCAAGTTCGAGGGAGAATGCCTCGTGCTGGAGGATGGGATTCTCTCTCCGACGGAGCGGCAAAAGCGCTTCGGATAGGGTCACGCAGACGGAGACTTATGCCCTGAAGATTTGGGGGATTCGCTGGTAGGTCTTCACCGGCTGGCGTGCACGCTCCCTCAGTTGGTCAGCGCGCGCAAGACCCCGACACTCCGATACTTCAGCCACACTGTCTGCAGGACTCCGGCGATGGTGAAGGCACACAAGGCGAATTCGATGCCACGCATGCCGCCCCACACAATCCCGACCGTCAACAAGACCGTGCTCACCACCAGGTACAAGGCCACCGCCTCGGTCACCACGCGGGTCTTGCGACTGTACACCAGCGCACCCTGGTAGAAACTCTGCAGCCCCGAGTAGCCCGGCATCAATACCGTGAACATCAAGGCGTGGACAGGCACTGCCGTCAGGGAGGGCGAGAGCCTGGTAATGCTGCCAAACCACACATCTCCCGAAATGGGGCGGATTCAGGGCGCGTTCCGCGCTGATTGAGTCGAGGGGGTGTGTCCGCGAAGGAGCAAGCGAGCAGGGCGGGGGGCTAGCCGGTTCGGCGGATGGGGATTGAGGTTGATGTAGGCCCCTTGGAGGGCTTATCCTCCGGGGGTAACGGGCCACCGACAGTGTAGGCCAAGCGCCTCCCTAAGTCGCTATGCGTACATGTGTTGCGTCCGTCGTCCAACATAGGAGATCACGGATTGCAAATCCGTTATCCCCGGTTCGAGTCCGGGTGCCGCCTCCATCCCTGACACCGTCAGGCACGATTCACGCCCGCTCGCAGCAGGGTTCGAGCGGTGATAAGCGGTGGCTGGGGGTAACCACCGGGGTAACGGTTACCCGCCCGCTCGCACATGCGATCGGATCGCCGTCTAACCCGTCCGAACTAAACGTTACTCTCGGGGTATGAATCACCAATCGACCCGGGATGTCGACTTTCCGTCCAAGCGATCCCTAGCATTCGCGCGGGGCGCCGTCGGGCGACTTCTCGCGTGTGGCTTGGGCGCCGCGTTGGCGATCGCCTGCCAGGCGCCGCAAGTCCGCGTCGTGCGTGGCCCCGCCGACGTGTTGGAGTCCATTGACTCGATAGCTGTGCTCCCGGGGGGAGGAGTCCTCTCAGATGCACTGAGCATGGAACTACTTGCGCGGGGCATCGAGGTCATCGACGCGGAACAAGTCGCGAGCCTTGTCCTCTTGGACGAAGGTCACTCCGCCGGTGGGCCGGGTGTTCGCTCGCTTTCGCGGCTACAAGACGAAGGCATCGACGCAGCCCTTCAATCGAACCTAGTTCTTGGCTACGACGCTCGGCCTCAGACCGTGACGGTGCGGATCATTCAAACGGGGACAGGCAAGCTTATTGCGGGAGTGACCTGGAAGAATGGGAGCGGGGGCGAACGAGGGTCTCCAGCCGACCAGGACGCGAGAGTTGATGTGGACATTGCGGCGCAGCAGATCGCGGACGCGATCGTTAGAATCCTTCGTGCCCCGCGAGGTGAACTGAGCAATCCCTAGGGTGCGGATGGGGCGCGCCACCTCAGCGCCGGTCGTCACCCGGTGCCCGACATAGCCGTTCGGAGCGCGTGCCCTAGGGCATCGACAGCGGTTCGTTTCCGATCGAGAAGAAGGTGGGCGTACCGTTTCGTGGTCTGCGCGCTCGAATGCCCGAGGACCTCGCCCACGACGTACAGGTCCTGCCCGGCGTTGACCATCAGGCTCGCCGCCGTGTGGCGGAGATCGTGGAATCGCAGATCAGCCGGAGCGTTCTTCCACTGGGTGAGTGCGCGCTCCCAGCGGAGCTGGAGCTTCTTGGGCGTCATCCGCTTGCCGTCGGTCGACGCGAACACGTGTCCACCGCCACGGCTGATCGCGAAGACCTTTCGCTCCGACTTCATGCTGCGCAGCGTCGTGCGCAACTCTAGAGTCATCGGGACGCGCCGTTCGGACTTAGTCTTCGATGCCGCGACGGTCACCCGGATCGCCCCAGCGTCGAAGTCCACGTCGTCCCAGCAGAGCGCTAGCAACTCACCACGACGCATGCCTGTTGTCACCGCTGCGAGCAGGAAAGGCCGTAGGTCGACGCTCGCCACCTTCAGGAGTTGGTGAACTTGATCGGGGCTGAGAAAGAGCTGTCGAGCGTTTCCCTTCTCCGATGGCCTGTTGACGGCCACGAACACGTTCTCGTCCAAGTAGCCGTGGGATACGCCCCAAGAGAAGATGACGGACCCCATCGATAGATCACGGTTCAACGTCGCGGGCCGCACTTCCCGCGCGCGCTCGTTCGCCCAGCGCGATATGTCCCTCGATGTAACTGAAGCGACAGGCTTCTTCGCCCAGCCGCACTTTCGCAGCCTGCGCAGCCGCCCCACGTCTGCGAGAAGAGTCGAGCGCCTCTTCGTCTTCGCCTTCATGACGTGGTCGAGGTAGAGCGCAGCTAGTTCGTCGAAGTTGAGCTTGTCCCCGCTCGGGTCGCCGAAGATCTCACTCAGGATCTCGTCGAGCGACCGACCCTCGACACGCGCTGCATACGCCCGCGCGGACTTGTCCTTCGCGCGCGCCTCGGTCATTCCGGCGAGCCTGACGACCTCTCGCCCTTCCCACCGTAGCCGCACGTACCAGTTCACACGCCCCTTCGGCTGGTAGACCCTCGGCAGTCGGACGCCAGAACGTTTCCTCATCGTTCAACTCCGTGCTTCTTTAGCAGAGCCTTCCTCGGACCCTGGCATACGAGATCGATGCGCAGTACCTCGGCGATCTTGTCGAGAGTGTCCGTCGTGAGGCCGTGCTCCTTGGCCATGAACCTGGACAGCGATGCCTGTTCGACATTGGCCTCGATCGCGATGCGGTAGCGGGACAGGCCGCATGAGTTGATCGCCTTTCTTATCTGCTCGCTCAGTCTCATGAGCATGTGATAACACAAGCATCGATCCAAGGCTACGACAATTCTCTTGGAGCGCGAGGGCGAACGCCGTCACGTGCGAGCCGTTACCCCGGCGGTGAAGAATGCACTAGGCGTCGATCAGGTAGCCCCAGACACGGCTCGGATTCGGCGGCTTTGCCTTGGGACTGAATTCTGTGATTCATGCCCCAACGCACTCGGGGCTGATGTATGCGTTCAGTTGTTGTGTTTTATGTTCTGCGTTTTCCCCTTCATCGGCCCCCACCGAATCGGGTGCGTCGCCTCGTATGCGACGTCAAGGTGGCTCAAGTGGTCCTCGTCGCCGACGACCATCTTGATGTAGACCTCGCCGCGGCCTTCACCCGTTGTCCGATACTCGCCTTCAAGGATATAACTCTGCGGCAGCCACTCCGGCACCGCTATGAACGTTCCGGGCTTCAGGGCGGGGGGCTAGCCGGTTCGGCGGATGGGGATCGAGGTTGATGTAGGCCC
>JAPYTP010000343.1 GCA_029941885.1 Myxococcota bacterium | reverse complement strand
CACCAGACGAACTCCCGCGACGACCTTACCCCCCGAGGTCCGGTCGAGATCAACGTTTGTAAAGAAAGGCGAGGCGTTGAGACCTCGAAGGAAATCCGCGACGACGCCGGTATCCAGGCTCTGGCCTTCGAGCTTGATGCCCTTACCCTTGGTCTTGATCGAAGTCAGCCAAAGACGATCGGGCACGTTATTCGATAGTTCATCGAGAATCCGGACGGGGCCGTTTCGAGCCTGTTCGAGGCTGTCGATCACATCGAGTTTGCTCTGAAGCTGACTCTTCTGCTTCTTGAATTGCTTGACCAGCAACTGCTGCGGCTTGTAGCGCTCGATGTCCGCCTCGAGCTGCGCGACATTCGCTTCCGCATTCGCGAGGTCACTCTTCACTCGCTTGTCCGTGAAGAAGATCCCGCCCCCGACCACGACCAAACCCAACAACAGGAGTGCCATGGTCTCTCGGAGATCTGCTGCACGCCGCGCTTCGCGGTGCGGGAGCAGGTTGATTTCCATCATCATCAGTCGACCCTCCTCATGGCCAGCCCGATTCCAACCGCCAGCAATGGTCCCATGTTCTCGAGGTATTCCGCGTCGAACCCCTTGCTCGGCAGCATATGCGCGAGCGGATTCATCGATTCCGTTTCGAGCCCGGTTCGCTCCCTGAAGGCCGCTGCGAATCCAGAGATCTTGGAGCCCCCTCCCGAGAGCAGCACTTTCGAGATGCGAGCATCCGCGGAGGTGGCGGCGAAAAAGTCGAGGGATCGTGAGATCTCCCCAATCACCGTATCGGAGACCCTTTGCATGGCCTGCCCGACCTCTTCCGGAATCACGTCCTGCAGCTGCCCGTCTTCGCCGGGCACGCCACCCATCTTGATGCGCTCGGCCTCCTCGTAGGAAACAGAGAGTGCCTTCTGAATTTCCTCCGTGTACTGGGCGCCACCCGTCATGATGTCTCGCGTGAAGGCCGGGATACCACTTCGGAGCACGTTGATGTTGACGACCTGAGCCCCGATATTCACGAGCGCCGTAACGGCATCGGGACTCTGCTCATAGTTCATCTCGTATGCGTTCTGAACCGCGAAACCGGCAACATCAATCGCGATCGGATTCAGGCCCGCTTCGGAAATCACCTGGAAGTAGTCGTCGATCAGGTCCTTCTTCGCAGCCACGAGAAGAACATCCATCTGACCCTCCTCCTCGTGCGAGTCGAGGATCTGAAAGTCGAGGTTGACCTCGTTGACGTCGAAGGGAATGTACTGTTCGGCTTCCCACTGGATCTGGTCCTCGAGCTCCTCGCGCGTCATCTGAGGAAGATTGACTCGCTTCACGATCACGGAGTGGCCGGAGACGGCGGCCGCGACATCCTTGGCACCGATCTTTCCATCTTCGATCGACTCTCGAATGGCGTCAACGATCGCACTCGAGTTCAGGAATGCGCCCTGTACGATCGCCTCGGAGGCGAGTTGTGCCTGGCCCAGGGATCGGAGCTCGAAACCCTTGTCTCTACTCTTGTGAGCGATCTCGACCGCCTTCACCGAACTCGAACCGATGTCGAGACCGATGACCGATGCGTTGCCGAAACTCGGTAGCGAAAATTTCATCCCGAGAATTCCCTCCGCGATCCTATTGCCGGTAGCTCGAGTAGCCGGAAGCGTCCGGGTTCTCGTGCGTATCCGGAGTGTCCAGGAGACCGAACACCCGATCCTTGTCGGAGACCTTCAGACCCAGGGCCAGCAGGATCTTCCGCTTCGTGTCGAGGCGGCACGGCCGTCCCGCTTCGACGCGATCGATTGTGAGCGTGGAAAGACCCGCCTTCCGCGCTAGTTCTGCCTTGCTCATCATGAGACTCTCTCGGAATCTCTGAACTCGATTATTGCCCACCGATCATCCTCCGCGTCCCGTTCCAACTTGGTCGGGTCCGACTCTTGGCCTATCGGATCGGAGATTCAGGGACTTGAGAGGCCTCGACGCCGCTTCCTTGTGCGGCGGATCACATCTGATTGGCGCGCAGACGACTCGCCGGGCCCGAGAAGCGCTGTAGCCGTTTCCCATCACGCAAATCATTTCAGAGCGGGGCAGCGCGGGCCGATAAGCAAGAAATGTACGACCGAATTCTCATCGTCGACGACGACGATGCCCTGCGCGAGAGCCTGGAGTTGATTCTCTCGGCGGATGGCTATCACGTCCTGTCCGCCGATTGCGGTGAGGCCGCACTCGACGTCATCTCCGAGTCCTCGGTAGACGTCGTGCTGTGCGACCTGCGCATGCCCGGCCTCGACGGCTTCGACCTGATTCCTCAGATCTCCTGTCAGATGCCGGGGACCCCGATCATCCTGATGTCGGCGCACGGGACCGAGGATCTGGCCGTGGAGGCGATCCGACGCGGCGCGTATGACTATCTGGCCAAACCCTTCCAGCCTGCGGAGATCCGTCTCACTCTGCGAAAGGCGCACGAACGCGAGCAGCTCCGCCACCAGAACGAACTCCTCCGGCGGGACATGTCACGGTCACTCGGCGATCGCGCAATCGTCGCCGCGTCGGACGGGATGATTGAGCTACTCGAGATGCTCGAGCGGACAGCCACCTACAAGTCGACCATTCTCGTGACTGGCGAGAGCGGGACCGGCAAGGAGGTCATCGCCCGGGCGATCCACCAGCAATCGCCGCGGCGCGAACGACCTTTCGTTGCAGTGAATTGCGGGGCAATTCCCGAGAACCTGCTGGAAAGTGAGCTATTCGGTCACGCCAAAGGGGCATTCACGGGGGCCAACCGCGCCCATCGGGGCCTCTTCACCGAAGCCCACGAGGGCACCCTCTTCCTCGACGAAATCGCTGAATTGCCGCCTCCGCTCCAGGTCAAACTCCTGCGCGCGATCCAGGAAGAAGAAATCCGGCCGGTGGGTGAAACGAAGTCGCAGCAGATCGACGTACGCGTAGTCGCGGCGACCGCCCGGGACCTGACTCGCGAGATCGCCGAAGGGCGCTTTCGCGAAGACCTGTTCTACCGACTGAACGTCGTACGCCTCGAAGTGCCCCCCTTGCGTGATCGACGCGAGGATATCCCCCTGCTCGTCGATCATTTCCTGGCGCGCTTCCGAGATAGTCTCGGCAAGCCCGTACGTCGGGTCAGCGACGAGACACTCGAGCTTCTCGTAGCCTATTCGTGGCCCGGAAATGTCCGAGAGCTCGAGAATCTGATCGAGCGGGCGATGATCCTGACCGACGGCGACGTGGTCGAAGCGAGCGCACTTCCCTCGGTCGTCGCATCCCCACCCGATCAACCGAGCGTCGCGGACGTGGACTCGAACGAACCCCTCGCGCTCAAGCCAGCCCGGCAGGCATTCGAGGCAAAGATCATCCGCAAGGCACTCGCTCGAACCGACGGCAATCGAACGCACGCGGCCAAGCTCCTCGAGATCAGTCACCGCGCCCTCTTGTACAAGATCAAGGACTACGGGATCCGCGACTAGCGCGCGCCACCCCGGACAGCCGTCAAATCGGGATCGTCCATGAGTTCGATCTCTCGGATCGACAAGCGGAAGTGAAAGAGCGCGCCCCCGAACTCGCTCCCGCTGGGATCGAGTTCAACGCTTCCGCCCATCTCCTCTGCCAACCGACGGGCATTCGCCAAGCCCAGTCCCGTGCCCTCACCCGGCGCCTTCGTGGTGAAGAAGGGATCGAAGACCCGATCCGCCTGGTCGGGTGGGACCCCCGGCCCCGAGTCTCCGACGCGGCAGACGACCGCGTCGACTCGCGCGCTTCCGGGCGTAAGGTCGGGCCCCTCGTGCTCCTCGTGAACGCGGCGACGGCTCCGATCGCTGGCGACCTCCAATCGGATGCGACGGACGGGCGCCCCTTCGAGTGCCGCGGCCGCATTGATCGCGAGGTTCAACAGGATCTGGGATGCGAGGCTGGCGTCTCCCATCGCGAGCCGGACACCGTCCTCTACCTCAATCTGGAACTCGATGTCGGCGAATTCCCTCTGGGCGGAGACCAGTTCGACCACTTGTCGTGCGATCGCGTCGAGATGGATCGGGACATGCTCGACCTGAGGAGGCCGGGAGAAATCGAGCAACTGTCGAAGGATCACCCGCACGCGCTCCCCCTGTTCACTCGCCCGCCCGAGGCATCGCTTGCCCTCTTCGCCGAGTCCCTCGTCCCGCGACGCCACGTCGAGAAACGCGAGTAGCGCGCCCATCGGATTGCCCACCTCGTGCGCGACACCCGCCGCGAGGCTCCCC
>JAPYTP010000342.1 GCA_029941885.1 Myxococcota bacterium | reverse complement strand
CGGCGGTCTCGAGGAGAGCAGCGCCCACGGCCACCGACAGCAGCAGCAGGGCGAACTTACCGGCAAGGTTACGGCCACGCATGGCCGGGAGTGTAGCTTGGACGTCGACTCATCACGCGGCAAATTTCTCGCCGTCTCCCACGGCCGTTTATTCAGATAGGGTGAGGCCGCAGTTCATCGGTGCGCCGCCGTCTGGTCAGCCCTTCTCGGGCGTCCGATGCCCTACGCCGGGGTCTCGTCCGAGATCGTCAGGAATCCCGGCGAGGTCCTCCCCGCGAGTGCGCGGAGGCGGCCGGGAATCCGACGACGACTAGTCTTACGCGAGTCCATTCGAATGCCATGCCCTCACCACAATTTGGTCACGGTGCGGCGAAGCCCCGCCGCATCGCGAGGCCTGCATCTCCCAAATCAGGCGAGGCGAGATCGCAGTCGAACAGCACACCCAACCATTGCGACCATCAATACGAGAATGACGCGGCTCCCCGTACTACCGGAAGGGACATCGTTGACAATTGGAACGGCAGCGAACTCCACGATGAGCATGGGTCTTTCAACCAACCCCACCCAATCGGAAGAACGAGGGCGCCAGTCATCCACGCCGTTTGCGACAAGCACCCAACCGTGATTGGGGGAACCGTTCGCCCAAGCCTGAACGCTCGCCGTCACGTCGAAGCTCAACGTTCCTTTGCCCAGGCTCCCGGTGTTGCTGTCCGCTACAGCCTCTGCTTTGCTGCCAATATCAACGCCACCGCCGAGGCTATTCCACGTTGAAGACTCGGTCCATGGGACGTTCATCCGGTGAGGGGATAGGGATTTTAACGGGGCTTTTCAGTTCCGCCGATCGGTAGCCGAATGACAAATCGCTCGGAATCACGGCAGATCGAATTCGAAGCGCGAGATCAAAAGGTCGCAGTGGTGACCGGGATGCTCGGGGTCAATCCGGCCGATCTCGGGTTTCGTTCGAGCCACTAAACTTCGTTTCGATTCTGTGATCGCTGCCAATCCGCGGATTCGATTGGGAGGAGAAGTAACGACCTGAACGCTCGCTCGACGATCGCGGCTCAGTTGGTGGTTTACCGAGTGATTCCGTTCAGAAGGTCGCGGGCTTCGCTGGATCCCGCTCTGCAAAGGGGGCCGGAGAACGTTCGGCTCATGCACTCGCTGACGTAAGTTTCTACCGCATCTCCTCCCTTCAGCAACAATCGAATCAGCTTGTCCGAGCCCTCTGGGATCTGCTGCATGCACTGGTTGCGGTTCATCGAGCGCTCACGGCAGGCCGACCAGGCCGACGTCAAAGCGGCCGGATCGAAGGGCTCCGCGTGATAGTAAAAATCTGTGTAGAGATCGGTGAGTCTTCCGGCCGACTCAGGGGTCGTCATCTGACGTTCGGCCGGGTTCGAAGCGAACAGCGTACTCAGCGCCTCGATCAACCCCTCGGGATCGTGCTCATCGGGAAACTTGGTGCGAATCCAATCAATTGCCAGATCGTAGGATGCCTTGAAGGCGGGCGAGCTGGGCGATTCGTTCATCCATGCGGCAACCAGCGTGACACCGAAGCCGCGTGACTGTTTGCAGGCCTGACGAATCGCGCCCGCACGTTCATCCTCCGGGAGCGTACCTCCACGAAAATCCGTGTACCTTCGCAGCAGAGCATTCTTTGCGCCGACTTTCGCCGCCTCCCCATACCCGGCGAATGGCAACTGGGCGATTTCGCGTCGGAAGAACGCGCGGCCCGCGATGTTGCTCAGCAATGGCCTGTAGAGGGTGTGGACCGATCCCTCGAACTCTGCGGCATGCCAGGTACCAACCGGAAGAAATTCCTTGGAGAGAAGCGCAGCTTCACCCACGATGCCCATTCGGCCGAGTGCCGCTTTGAAGTCCGGTTGCCGGCTGCGCTCGATCAATCGCAAGTAGTCGATCGCCGGCCCGATGTCAGCAAAGCCCAAGATGATGAGATCGTTCTGTCCCGCCTCCCAGACCGAGATGTAATCGAAGACCGAGCCAAAGGTGCGCAGGACGAGTTCAAGTGACGCGTCATCGGTTTCATACTTGTGATACCACTGCGCGTACACGCCGCCCTCGGCCAGACGATCGCGTGCCAACTCGAGGAATTCGCGACTGAAGAGCATTTCGACGCCGGTTACCCACGGATTGCTCGGCTCCGAGAGGATCAGGTTGAACTTCGTCTCGCTCCGTGTGAGTGCACGGTAGGCGTCGCTACGCAACAGCGTTACGCCGGGCCGGGTCGCGGCATGCAGGTTGTATCGCTCGAAGAATGGTGTGGCGTTGATCACGCCCGAGGAAATCTCAGCGGCGATGACTTCGTTGGTTCCATCGAGGGCTGCGAGTTCACCGACGGACACGCCAGTTCCCCAGCCGATCACGAACGCGCGGTCGATCTTATCGGCCATCAGCGCGGGCAGGACACCCGCCAGCGACATTGTTTGATAGTCGGCATGGGTGTTGCCATCGGATTTTCCGTTGACCACGATGCTGACCGAATCACCCTGTCCCGGATGTTCGAGTCTCAAGACGGATACCGAGGCCGTTGGATCGTCTTCGTATGAAAGAAGAGACTTGGCGCGTGGTTCTACCTGATTTTCTACGAAGGCGCGATATCCGTCGAACACTCCCTCGGGCGGTTCATTCGCTCGAAATAGTCCGATCTGCAACATCATCGAATACCAGGGAGGCATCAACGCCAGAAGCAGCAGCAAAGGTGCGATCGCAAAAACGACGACCTCGCGCAGCTCGAAAAGTCGCACCGTCATCACGACCGCGGAGACGACCAGGGCCGCGACCGCGAAGCGGTACACATGATGCAGGTCAAACCAGAAGAAGAGTGCATAGCCCCCGATCAGCGCACCAAGCAACGAGCCCACGGTGTTCCAGCTGTAGAGCCGCCCGGCCAGTGAGCCGAGCTCGCCGTATTCGTCCCGCAGATGATGAAAGATGAGCGGCAGGGTCGAACCCGAGAGGACGACCGGCGGTCCGATCACGACCAACAACAGGGCGATCCCCGCCATGTGATACATGAAAAATGCCACGTCCAAGTCGCTAAACGCCGTGCGCATCAGGAATACCCAGTACGTGGCTTGAGGCAGAACGAAATAGAGTCCCACCAGAAGCGCGACGAGCGCCCAGAGATTGATCACCAGGTAGAGTTTGGGAACCTTGGAGAGGCCAGATACCAACAGCCCTCCAATCGCGATGCACAAAACGAACGCCCCAACCACCATCGAGAAGGTGAATTGCGAGGAACCGAAGGCGAGTCCGGCAAGTCGAATCAAGGTCGTCTCGAGCGTCATCATTGCGAAGCCGATTAGTAGTGCGACAGCCAGATACGCCCATGCGCCACTTGCGTCGGTTGCTTCTGCATCTTCCGGAGTGGCAGCTGCGGGTGGTTGAGCCCGCGAGCGCAGCCCCAAGCCCGCGTAAATCGCTCCAGCGATGAGATTGATCGCCCCCATCGCGAACAGGGACCCGTCGAGGCCCAGCAGCGGAATCACATAGAAGCCTGCAGCCAGTGCACCGACGAATGCTCCAAGCGTGTTCAATCCGTAGACGAACGCATGAAACCGCGTCGCGTCGTCGAGCGATCTCGAAAGCGCTTGGGTGAGAATCGGAATCGTTGCGCCCATCAGTACCGCGGGTGGCCCGATCAACAGCGCGGCAAGGATGACATCGAAGACGAAGCCGATGCCGGGATTCCCGTGAGGGAGCAGGAACGAAACCGACTGTGCGGTTCGAAACAGCGAGGGAAACGCGAAAGCGTAGACTCCGATCAAGGCTTCGATTGCGCCGTACGCTACTAGGAGTCGCCGAGCGGTTGCGAGCTTGGCGTCTCGGGCGACGATGCGGGACGTGACGGAACCGAACAGCGCGTAACCGACTGACAACCCACCGAGAAAGATTCCGAGAACCGCGGCGGTGGCTTCACTATGGGAGCCAAGCAGGGTGGCGAGATACTTCTGCCAGGTGACCTGATAGACGAGGCCCGTGAATCCGGTAAAAATTGTCAGCGAGAGGGCAGCCGCCCGGGTCATACCATGCTCCTTGGAACCGCGAGGCGGTCAACGCCGAGTCGTAGAAGAATCGAATCCAGAAACCTATGCAATTACAATACCTTAGATGTATGTTGCTTGCCGGGACGAGAACTCAGGGTGCCCTTGGTGGCGCCCCGGAAGCCCGGCCGGGGGATAGGGATTTTAACGGGGCTTTTCAGTTCCGCCGATCAGTAGCCGAATGAC
>JAPYTP010000341.1 GCA_029941885.1 Myxococcota bacterium | reverse complement strand
TCGAAAAATCAAAAGCTGCTAGGGATGAGGCGAAATCACCACGATCGTTTCGTATCCATCAACCCGGGCGCAGTTCAAAGGCAGCCCTCGGGAAGAGGGGCTCGATATTCAGAGGTTACGGGCTCGGGTCCGCCAGAAGGACACGGCCCCCCCTTGGACCCCGAGAGCCATGGGCGGCGACAGGCGTCGTTAGTCGAGCAGTGAGAGCCAGGGATGGCGCTCCATCATGTAGCCGCGGAGCCCTTCGTTGTTGCCCGCCTTGTCGGTTTCGGTGCGTAGCATCGACGAACCGTGTACCCGATATCTGGCCAGGATCTCGGGAACCATCTGTCCGCGAAAACCGGACTCGGCGCACTTGCACCAAAAGTCGAAGTCTTCCCATCCGTTGATGGACATTGGCGTGTAGCCACCGAGCGATTCCCACAGATCCCTCCGAATCAAGGCCATCGCATCGATGTAGTTTTCGGAGCGGAGCAAATCCGGATCCCAGCCGAGGGTACCCATCAAGCCGGACTCTTCGCCGAATCGCTCCAGGATGCAATACGCAAAGGCGAAGTCCGTTCCGTCGATTCCCGAAACCAAGCGCTCGACGCAGCGCGGATAGAGTTCGTTATCGGCGTCAAGAATCATGACGAACTCACTCTCGGCCTGGGCGATCGCGCCATTCCGGGCCAATCCAAGGCCCCGATTCACGTGATGCCCGACCACGCGCGCACCGGTAAAACGCCCCGCGTATTCCTCCATCCACCTCTCCACCCGCCGGAGACCAAAATCGGTGGAGCAATCATCCATCACCACCAAGCCCAAGTTCTCGAGGGTTTGATCGAACACGCTGTACAGCGCGTCAAGAATGAAATTGTCGTAGTTGTAGAGCGTGATGCATACGGTTGCCTTGGCTTCTTCAAGGCGACCCGACTCGAACTTCACATCCGACGTCGAGACCGAGCAGTCCCCGTAATCAATAGCCCTCTGAATCGGCGCCCTCGTGCTCATCGCCCCTCACCCGTATCCGAAAGAAATGCCTGGAGCATCCGCTCCATGGGATAGCTCTCCCGGAAGGCCTTGAAGGCGTTGCGCCGCACCTGATCCGCCCTCTCGCGGCCTTCACGGCTCTGAAGGAGCCAGTCGATCATCGCGGGCATCCGCTCGAGGTCGCATTGGAAATAATGCTCGCCCGGATCGAACCCCGGAACCGGGTAGGAAGTCTCGGTAACCAGGAGGGTCTGTTGCGCGACCGAGCGCACGACATTTCGATGCCATTCGAAGTAGGGCATTTCGCTTCGATGAATGTTCAACTGAATCTTGGACCGCCGGCACATCTCCGTGGCCGCGCTTTCCGACAGCGCTGAAGGCGAACCCTTCTCTACCTTGACCCATGGCTGTGGCATAAAGAGCGCACACTCGTAGGCCGCTAGGCATTTGGCGTTGGCCGCGAAAAATTCTTCACGGCGCTGGGTCAACACGCCGTTGAAGAACAGATCAATCGGGCGATTGCCAAGGGGATCCGCTGCACCGCCCCGCCAACTTCTCGCGGCAGGGCTCAGGCTGGGCCACTTCGAGGACGCATCGAAGGATTCGCCTTGGGCGAGCGGGTCATACCCCTCCAGGTGTCCGAGCGGAAGCGCGCGAGCGCGAATACCCAGATCGCCCCAGAGCAGCGCCACCATGGGACTCACATCCAGCACACCTTTAGACCGATACGCGAACCAGAGGCATTTCGAGAAGTAGGGGCTACCGGGCTGCTCGGCCAGGAACAGGTGGCTGCGCCCCAAGAACTCTGGAGTGCAACGTTTGAACCCTTCTCCCAACTCGAAAAATTCGTGCGGGGCCACGACAATCGAGTGCGTCGCAGCCGCGTCCGTCTCAGCGTTCTCGTCAAGAAGAGAGACCTTGACGCCGAGGGTTTTGAATCCGTGAACCAAGAAACGCGCGATTTCGGCATGGAACGCGTTGCCGACGCTACTGGTGTAAACGGCTACCCGAGTCGCCGACGTTTTCTTCGGAGCTTTCGCCAGGGGTCTCAGAAATTCCAACTCGGCGCGAGAACGGTCCGAAACATCCAGATCCCATAGCCGCTCGCTCAAGCTCTCGGAATCCAGAAATGGAAGCCCATGAATTCCGCCCGTCTGAACAAGGTGCCGGGCGGCGTCGCCGAACTCGCCCAACTTGGCTTCCGCGCGGACTCGGTACGTGTCCGCATCGAAGAACAGGCTTCGCCTCAGCACACCCAGTCGCTTGATGCTTTGAGCTGGAAGAGGACTGTCGACTAGCTCGGAGCGAGCGAGCGACTCTCCTTCATAGATGCGCTCGACGGGCTCTGCGTCGCTCGTCGGAAGCCCCTGTTTTCGGCCAACCCTCTGGTAATGGCAGAGCAGACCTTCCGTAGCGGCCCGGCTCTCACCGGCAACCTCTCGGTAGAAAAAAGGATCAAAGGAGGGGTGTGGCTTCCTGCCCTCTGCTTCGCCGTATACGATGTAGTGAAAAAGCGGATCTATTCCCGAACTGGCGACATCCGGATTCTGGTCGAGGTAATACCGCGTGTCGAAGAAAGGATTTGGGTTCAGACGGTTTCCCAAGCTCGAGGTCGCGTAGTGCCGAATGGCATCATTGATATTGGCGAAAGGCAAGCCCGAGCATTGGCTCTGATAGAAAGAAAGCTCGAAAACGCCAGACTTACGAATCACCCGCAAGTCCTTCCACCTCCTGATGCGGGCCGTTGCGTCTCCGTGACCCGACGCTCGAGAAAGCATTGCTTTCAGATAACCCTTGAGATCGGCCAAGAACTCGGCTTTGAGCAACCCCAGGGACTCCAGAAGGCCCCTCTTGGGTGCTCCATATCTCCCTTCAGAGGTCGCATGAAAAAACGGGGACGGCCATATCCTTGCGCGCGGGTCGACGGCATTGCCCGTTTGCCGTGCCACCAAATCTGCAATCGCATCGGCCACCGCGCCATAGGTACCGATGATATGATCTGGAGCGTCGATGGCGACCGACCGCGCCACAACGATCGCTTCGGTCGAATCGCGCCAGTCGCTGCCCGCGGTAAGGTAGGCCCGGCCCCGGACATCGTGAAAATCCACAGCGGCCGCCCACGGCCGCCACTGCGCCGTCGATGTGTCTGGTCGCCCGGCCGGAGGGTCGTCGAGATGCTCGCGGAGCGGAGCCCGATCGAACCAGGGTTCGTGGTAGGAGGAGAACATGTCGAAGTAGACCGGCCAGTTTTCCTCGCAGGGTGCCAAGCGATTGAGCGGCGGCGACTTGGCGCACATGGATAGATAGCTGTTCAGAATCTCCCGTCCCTCGGCGAACGAGCGATCCTGCAAGCCGTGTCGGGCATTATGACCGTGGGTTCGATAGTTGATCAGTTTCTCAGGGACGAAAATCGGCTCGACATGGTAAAGGGCACGCAGGGCGAAATCCCAATCGTGGGCGAGATCGTACTCCCGAAAACCGCCGATCTTCTCGAACAGGCTACGGGTGAAGAAAAAATTTCCGCTCGTCACCGCGAAATTGATTTTCAGGAGCGCAAAGCCCACGGTGGGGCATGGAGACGACTCGTACAAGGCATGTCGATACCCCAAGCTGGATTCGTCGTGCTCTCCCAGGGGAGCGTCGTCGGTGTCGACCATGTTGACCACGGAGAATGCGAAAAAATCGCCCTCGTCGGGAACTTCCTGGCGCATTCGCAGAAATCGGTTGGGCGCATATGAATCGTCTGAGTTGAGAATGGCAACCAGATCGCCGGTTGAAGCTCGAATGCCCCTGTTGATGGCAGCCGGCGCGCCCGCGTTGGGCTGTTGGATAATCTGAACACGCGCGATGCCGGCGTCCTCGAGGGCACTCTCGATCACTTCAACGCTGTGGTCCCGGGATCCGTCATCGACCACCACCAACTCAAGGTCTTCATCCGCCTGCACGGCGACGGATTCGATCGCGCGGGCAATAAAGCGCGCGTGATTGTACGAAGGAATAATGACGGACAATGACCGAGGCATCCGGTCACGATATACCAAAAGGAGCCCTCTCCACCAGCGCATTTCGGACGGGACGGGAGAGGACGGGAAAAGGAGAGGGGGAGGGGGAGAGAGAGGGAGGGAGGAAGGAAGGAGAGAGGAAGAGCAAGAGGCCGGGCGAGTAGCGGAAACCGGCACGGTCCATCGTCGCACACCCGATTCCCACCTTGGTGTAGAACTCGTCGACTTCGAGAGCATCAAAATCGCTCTGCTCGACCGAGGAAGAGGTCATCCAAACCGTTCGGTTGA
>JAPYTP010000340.1 GCA_029941885.1 Myxococcota bacterium | reverse complement strand
AGCGCGGCCCGCGCATGCGGCTCGAGACGGTCGTGCAGCGCATGACGTCGGACACCGCGCGGGTCTACGGGCTAGGCGACCGCGGCGTGGTCGCACCCGGTCGCAAGGCCGACCTCAACCTGATCGACCTCGACGCGCTCGAGCTGCTGCCGCCCGAGATGCTCTTCGATCTGCCGGGCGGGGGCCGGCGGCTGTGCCAGGACGCTCGCGGCTATCGCGCGACGATCGTGTCCGGCGTGGTGACGCAGGAGAACGACGAGCCCACCGGCGCGCTACCGGGCCGGTTGGTCCGCGTCGCGTAGCGGTCGGTCCTCGATACTCGACGGCTGTCTGTTCTCTTGATTCATCCGGCGGAGCCAAAGTAGTCTTTGCGCGGTGAGGATCAGGCAAGTCATGCTGCTTCTCGCCGCGGCGTTGGTGCATGAATCGGCAATGCGGCGTCGGTTCTCCCCTGTCTGTTCTCAATATTCGTCCGACGGCGTAGTGTGCCAAAACTCAGCCGATCGAAATCCGAAACGAAATTGACCATTTACCTCGCAGTCGATGTGGCGCGGATCAGCCGACTTGCGAGCAATCGCCCAAGCGAGTGAGCCCATGAACCGGCTCCATCGCTTCAGCTCAGAGACCGCTTCGATTTCCCAGCATTTCCCTGTTCGTGAGAATGGATTCCCTGTTCTAGAGCACAGGGAATTTGACTCTACGAGCCTGGAAACGCTCGGGAATCTCGGACGTGATTCGCGCAGGGGAGTCTAAAATCGGAGAAATTCCCTGTATTTTCCCTGCTTAACAGGGATCTGACCCCAGAGACGAGTTCGCCTTGGACTCCCCCCACCGCCACCCAGGCTCTGGGTGTAGAGACTTCCCGCTTGGGTCCGAGGATGGATCCGGAAAAGCCCGCGATTCCGCGGGGTGTTGGCGGTCCGCGTTTTTCGATCCCGAACCAGAGACGGCCCTTTTGAGAGCCTATTTAGGCTGATTCCCTCGTTTGTCTCTGTCGGCCATTTCGGTGGTTCGGTTTGGGGCTGCCGATGTCGCGAAAGAATCGGCATGCAACTTCGCGTCCTGGTCCGTTGAACCCGATCAAGACTGGCAGCGGGCCGCATTCGAGGCGATTCGACCTGTCGGAATTCATCCGAAGATTCGGAGGGTTCCGGCCCAACACTCAACGACATGCGTGGGATGCCGAACTTTCGTTCCCTCGGTTTCGAGCTCGATTAGGCCGGGATCGCGTCGTCATCCACCAAGCGAAGCGCAGCGGTCCGAGCTTCTTGATTTGCGGGCCTGCCCTCCCCAAACGCACAGCAGAGAAACTCAAGTCCCGGTTGCCGCAGATTCCTCGTCGTCGTGATCGAACTGCGTGATGCGAACATCGGAGTCCGGAAAACGGGCCACGAGTTCGAGATCGCCACCCAGAGCGTGAATGTACTTCGCGAGCCTGCTGAGAAGGATGTCGTGGCGACCCTCGAGCTGGGAGATGGCACCTTGCGTGACTTCCAGGAACTCGGCGAGTTCAACTTGCGTCTTGCCCGAGACCTTTTGCCGTAGCTCCTGAAGGGTCATCTCCAGGAGTGTTCCGCGTACCCGCCGATCGACGCGTTCGCGCGCTTCGGGGCTCATCTTTTGTCGTAGCTTTTTGAAGGATTTTGCCATGTCGGGGTGGCCTCATTCTGAAGGGTGATTGTCTAGTCGTCGACTTCGCCCACGATTTGTCTCAGGTGCTCGCCATATAAGCGGTCGGCTTCCGGGATCATCTTCTCGTAGAAACGGCCGTCGCCTGTTTTGTCGCCGCCAACTAACAGGATCGACTTTCGCCGTGGATCGAAGGCGTAGAAGACTCGATAGGGACGCCCTTGATGCTGGACTCGCAGCTCGCGCATGTGCGCGTGCCTCGAGCCGTTGATCTGCGAGCTGTGGGGATGTCGGAGAGCCATGCCCTTTGCCTCAAGGAGACCGACGGAATAGGCGACGCTTTCTTGCTCGGCTTCGGTGAGTGCCTCCCACCAAGCCGCCGAACTCGTCCGTGTACTCGACTTCAATCAATCCGGGTCTCTCCCGCCTAGTACCGGATATTACGTTCAGCTAATAATTAGTCAAGGCTAATATCGAAACTCGGGCTGGAATCTTGAGCCATTGGGGCGGAGTCGGCAGCAAGTCGGCATCCGGCATGCATTCCCTCGCGGGGAGGGACTGTCCTGGGCTTCTGGGGCTCCGGGAGCTTCGCTCTGGATAGAGAGTGCCGCGCCAGAAGATCAGATGGTCATCGGATGCTGAGAATCGATACGTCTGGGGTCGCCCTCGAAATCACGAGACCAGATCGAGAGTTTATGGAGTAGGCATAAACTCAATAAGATCCCTCAAAACGAGCTTTTCGACTCCAATCCAGCGGAGCCCATTGGGGGCGGCAAGATTCGATCGAGGTCCGGATGCACCCCGTTCGCTGCCGCGACTCCTCGTTTCGCGACGTGAGATCGGCGCTACCTGGGACCTGCTGGTGAAGATCTTCGACGCTCGGGATTCGCCACGTATTCGCGAAACCAAATCGGGAGTTGCGATCTCTCCCGGTCCGCCACCCAGGTGACCCGAGCAGAGACTTCCCGATCGGATCCGATGAAGGGTCCAGAAAATCGCGCGATTCCGCGGGGTTTTAGAGGTTGAGGTCGTTCGGTTCCGAACCGGAGACTGGCCCAATAGGGGCTAACTGGAGCCGAGTGAGTGCTTTGTCTCTACAGGCAATTTCGGCGGTTCGGTTTGGGCCATCGATGGGTGAGCGAATTGCGGCATGCAAGTTCGCGTCCCCGTAGTGTGCAAAAAATTAAACGATCTAAAACAATCGAAGGACGGAGTGGCACCGTCAATATGAACTCCAGAATCAACCGCCATGAAAGACTGGCTGGAGTTCTCAACTACTACGAAAGGAGGGCCGCCTGGACGGTCGACTGAGTCTTTGCACCATACGGCTTTCGCCGCGCCGCGCCGCGCCGCGCCGCGCCGCGCCGCGGATCGCATCACGAGCCGTGATCTTCGGTCTCATCGATCTTGACGTCGACCTCGTATTCCTAGGGGTCGAGAGGGGCGAGCTCCA
Organism: Myxococcota bacterium; assembly: GCA_029941885.1. Taxonomy (GTDB): domain Bacteria; phylum Myxococcota_A; class UBA9160; order UBA9160; family UBA4427; genus UBA4427. Next base: position 1,208 of record JAPYTP010000340.1, on the reverse strand, counting down.
CCTCGACCATATCCGGCGAGAGCCGACGGCCGTGAGAACCTTTCTTCGACTCGAGCACGACCGTCATGGACTGGTAGCCCGGTTTGCGGAACATCAGCTCATGGGAGCGGTCGGAGCGTAGCTTGACGCCTTCGTCCGGAATATTCTTCACGCGCTTGCCGTCGACGAAGACCTCGACGCCTAAGGGATTGGCCTGGATCAGCACCTTCTGATGCGCACAGCTGGTGAGCGCAAACACGAGTGCGAGTCCAAGGACGATCACCGTGAGGCGCATCCGCGTAGGATGTGACTCCGTGCGTCGCGCGAGCCCGAAGCGAGCGAGCGCCTCCGGTGCCGTTCCATCCGATGAACCCATCGAGCCCCCCCTTCACCCGACCCGCTCGGGGCCAGGAATGGAGGTCCGAGACTACCCCAACTCGCGGCGAGCGGGAGCACCGCGGGATGACGTCGATGACCTTCGCGATCGCCGATTCTTTCGAGTAGCTCGACGTCGTTGCCCGACTACTGCGTCCACCGCCACCAAGCCTCCGAGTGCGGCTCTGGGTATGACGAACTCTCGCTAGGACTTGGCGACCGACGCGGAAAAGCCCGCGATTCCGAGGGGTGTTGGCGGTTAGCATCTTTCGATGCCGAACCAGAGACCGCCCGTTTGCGGGTCGATTTGGGCTGAGTCCCTCGTTGGTCTCTGTTGGCCATTTCGGCGGTTCGGTTTGGTGCGGGGGATTTCGCGAAGAGATCGCGGTCTCCGGATTCGAAAATTGCCTCTTGGATTCGGTGGTCGTAGGTCCGTCGAGAGCGGAGAGCTTTCATTCGGCATGTATCGGCAGATGCTTGCGGAAGGCTGGGACGGCTCGGAAATGCTCCGCACTTTCAAGGCGTTGCAACTGCAACGATTCGCCTCCAGAATGTCGTGAGACGCAGCAGGGCAGGATGTCCGGCTCGATCTGTCATTTCACACTGGACTGCTCCAGAGGATTACGATGCAATGGAGGCTGAGGCTGGTCGCAAAGGCACGCCGCTCGGGGCTCGTGTCGGACGTTGGGGAGGGCACCCTGCTCGACGCGGCGTCCGGAACGATTGACAGTGACTTCTGGCAGACGACAAACAACGGTTCGAACCTGATATTGGCGGGCTCAATGAAAACTCTACTGATCCTGGTGCTCTCGGTGTTCGCAATTTCCGGCTGTGCAATCGGCAAGTACCCGGTG
>JAPYTP010000339.1 GCA_029941885.1 Myxococcota bacterium | reverse complement strand
GTTCAGTGCCTTACCGGTCTCCTTGATCACGAGGTCGACGACCTCGTCCTGCCGCTCGACGAGTTGGTCGACAAGGCGCCAGAGGACCTCGGCGCGCTCATCGAAGGTCTTCGTCGCCCACTCACGTTGGGCCTTGCGGGCCCGGTCGACCGCCGCACGGACCTCTTCAGCGGTCGCCGCCTCGAATTCGCCGATCGACTCGAGGCTGACCGGACTCTTGACGTTGTAGAGACGTCGACCGGTCTCGTCGGAGGGAAGCTGTTCGAAGAGGGCCATGATCGAGTTCTCCTTGCGGGCGCGCATGGGGCAGGCGCACACGGGGGTGGGGGCCAGATGCTATCGAATCCGACAGGGAGACGAGGTCAGGCGGGCCGGGCAGCCGCGCGGCGTACGCCATCGTTGGCGGACTGGAGTCGGTAGAGGCGAGAGTAGTGACCCGCCTGGGCGAGCAGCGTGGAGTGGTCGCCGGACTCGACGAGACGTCCGTCCTTCAAGACGTGAATCGTATCCACGTCGCGGATCGTCGACAGCCGATGGGCGATTGCGATCGCGGTCTTGTCCTCCATCAGGACATGGATTCCGCGCTGAATCGCAGCTTCGGTCTCGCTGTCGATGGCACTCGTCGCCTCGTCGAGGACGAGGATGTGGGCGCCGTGGGAGAGCGCGCGCGCGAAGGACAGGATCTGGCGCTGACCGGTCGAGAAGTTTGCGCCCCGCTCGAGGACCTCGGTCTGGTAGCCGTCCGGGAGGCGTTCGATGAAGGAATGGGCTTCGACGGCCTTCGAAGCGCGCATGATGTCCGCCTCGCTGAGATCGCTCCGGCCCAGGGCGAGGTTGCGGGCAAGCGTTCCGCTGAAGAGGAAGACGTCCTGGAGCACCGTCGCGATCCTCCGGCGCAGATCTTGCTGGGGGATCTCCCGGACGTCGATGCCATCGACTCGCACGACGCCCCGATCCACGTCGTAGAGACGCGTGAGGAGCTTGATGATCGTCGTCTTGCCCGCCCCGGTCGCCCCCACGAAGGCGGCCTTCTCCCCGGGCTCGACGCGAAAGCTCACGTCGCGCAGCACCCAGTCCACGTCGTCTTCGACGCGGCCCACGCTGTCCTGATAGGAGAACCACACCCCCTCGAATTCCACGAGACCCTTTTCGTCGGGAGGCGTAGCGGGAACTTTCTCGAGCGGGTCGCGAACACCGGGCTCGGTATCGAGCACCTGGAAGATCCGTTCCGCGCTGGCCATCGCAGACTGCATGACCGAGTACTTCGCCGAGAGGTCGCGCAGGGGCATGAAAAAGCGCTGCATGTAGTCGATGAAGACGTACATGATGCCGACCTCGGCGATTCCGGTCCCGACGCCGATAATGACGGCCATCGTGATGCCGGTCGCGACCTCGATCGTGGCGAAGAGCAGTGAGTCGTAGCGAATCGACTTGTTCCAGGCGTCACGATGGTCGGCATTCATCCGGTCGAATTCTTTCATGTTCCGCTCTTCCCGACTGAAGAGCTGAACCACGCGCATGCCCGTCACGCTTTCCTGGATATAGGTGTTGATGCGCGCAATTCGAACACGCACCGCACGAAAGGCCTCGCGGACCTTCAGCCGAAAAAGTACCGCCGCCACCGCGAGCACCGGCACGATCGCGAATGACCAGAGCGCGAGCTTTGGAGAGAGCACGAAGAGGATCGCGGCCAGGCCCGCCATCTTGATCACATCGGTGATGAGCGCGACGAGGCCCTGGGCAAACATCTCCGCGACGTTCTCGACATCATTGGTCGCCCGCGTCACGAGGCGCCCGACGGGGATGACGTCGAAGTAGCTCATCTGGAGGGTCTCGATGTGCTCGAAGACATGGCCCCGCAGCTCGCGCATCGCGTATTGCCCGGTCGAGGCCAGCAGGACCTGGTAGACGTATTGGAGCAAGCCCAAGGACATCGTCACGAGGATGTAGACGAAGGCCAACCAGGTGCCGATCAACCAACCGACGGGCGGATCCAGAACGACGCTCAGCGCCTCGTCGACCCGATCTTCGAAGGGCACGTCCGGCGAGGAAATCTCAGCCGCGGCGCTGACCTCGATCGTTTCCACTGACGCCACGGCCGCCACCTTGTCGATACCCGATTTGACGATCCAGGCCGGCGTCAGTTCGAGCGCGAAAATCGGGACAAAGAGGAGCAAGGTCAGCGCGATCTGCCGCCAGAAGGGCCGAACATAGGGCCACAACCGAAGCAACAACCGCGTGTCATAGGCCCTGCCGAGCGCGTCCTCGTCGAAGGGGTCCTGCACGGGTGCGTCCGAGCTCATACGCCCTCCCCCACCCGACTCGGGACCTCTGGCTGAAGCATCGTCTCACCAAACTCCTCTCGACGCGCCTCTTCCTCCTGTTCCTCCGCCAGCCGCGCGTAGAGCCCCCCCATCGCCATCAACTCGTCGTGCGAGCCTCGCTCGACCATTCGTCCTTCGTCGAGAACGACGATCTGGTCCAGTTCGCGGATCGAGTTCACCCGGCTTGCGACGACCACCACCGTCCGACCCGCGAAGACCGACGTGAGTTCCGTCTGGATCCGGCGCTCCGTCTCCGCGTCGACTGCGGAGAGCGTGTCGTCGAGAATCAGGATGCGCGGGTCGAGAGCCAGGGCACGAGCCAGGGCCGTTCTCTGACGCTGCCCCCCGGAGAGCATCACGCCACGCTCACCGACGAGGGTGTCGTAACCCTGCGGAAAATCCTCGACGTCCTGAGCCAATTGCGCCCGGGCGGCGGCGGTCTCGATCTCCTCCCGCGACGCGTCGGGAGCCAGGCCGTAGGCGATATTGGCGTGCAGGGGAAGCGAAAAGAGAAAGGAGTCCTGGGGGACCATCGCGATCGCCGAGCGAAGGGTCGAGAGCCGTATCCGATTCACGTCGACGCCATCGATGAAGAGCTGGCCCTCCTCGACTTCGTACAGTCGGGGAATCAACGCCGCCAGGGTCGACTTGCCCGACCCGACCGGACCCACCACGCCGAGGGAGCTGCCGGCGGGCACCTTGAGCGAGAGATCCTTGAGGGCCGACTCTCGAGCGTCGTCCCCGTAGCCAAAGGAGAGTCCGCGGAACTCGATTTCCCCGGCGAGGTCCTCGATCTCGACGCTGTCCTCGTGATCGGCGATGGCGGGCTCGATCGACAGGATCTCATCGATGCGCTGCATGGCGGACGCGCCGCGCTGCAGCAGGCTGACGGAGTAGCCCATCATCATGGTCGGAAAGGTCAGAACCCGCGCGAAGATCGTGAAGGAGAAAAGTGCACCCGCCTTCAGATCGCCGCTCGCAATCTCGCCCAGGCCCGCGTAGAGCACCATCCCCAGACCAGCGGCCGGGAGGAGGCCCGTCATGGCCGGCATCGCCGCGCTCGCGCGAACCAGACCGAGCTGACGCTCGCGCAGATGATCATTCGCCTCCGCGAATCGTTCCGCCTGATCTCGTTCCATGGCGTAGGCCTTCACGACGCCAATCCCGGCGATGCTCTCCTGCACGAGATTCGACATCGAGGCCAGCGACTGCTGCGCCGCAAGACTCCGCCGGAACAGGCGAGCGCCGATGATCCGCGAGATGACGATGAAGAGCGGATAGGGAATCACCATCAACGCGGCGAGCTTGACGCTGTAGGTGGACATGGCGACGAAGGCGCCGATGAACAGGATCGGGCTCTGGGCCACCGAGAGCAGCCCCGGGCCGAGCAACAACCGGACAGAGTTGAGATCGTTCACGCAGCGGCTCATCAGATCGCCGGTGCGCCATTTGAAATAGAAGGACTGCGGCTGTTTCTGGAGGTGGGCGTAGATGTCGTTGCGAATCTCGTATTCGACCTCGCGTGCCGCATCGAAGACGAGCTGCCGCGTGAAGAAACGCAGCACGCCACCGGCGATTGCGAGCCCGAAGAGCAGCCAACAGCGCTCGATCACCGCCTCCGCGGTCGTATCCGGATCGATCAGTCCATCGATGGCCCAGCCGACGGTCAGCGGAATCGCATTGAAGATCCCGGTGTAGAGGACGACCCCGACGAACCAGATCAGGTAGTAGCGCCAGTTTTTCTTCAGGTAGACCGAGAGCCGTCGCAACGCGTGGCGAACGGGGGCCTCCTCGACCTCGCTTGCCTCGACGGCGTCGGCCGGAGCGCTCATCGCCCCATCTTCGCCGCGAGGCGCACACGATCCCACCCGAGGTACCAACCGAGCAAGGCGAGCGAATGCCAGACGAGGGTTCGGAGCGTTCCCTGGCCACGGTACCTTCGCGAAGAAGTCGTCACCATGGGGTCGAGGCTCTCCAATC
>JAPYTP010000338.1 GCA_029941885.1 Myxococcota bacterium | reverse complement strand
CATAACGCCCAGGCTCGGACGTTGTGCCCGAAGGCAGCTTGTATGTCCTATCCCCCGGATCCGTACTGGAATCCGTCACCGCTTTGTGGCGACTATCGCTTGCGTGCGCATAGAAAAAACAAGCCCCTTTTCGCCAAACGTGCTGATAAGGGACGCGATGTCAAACCGGGGGCCTATTGGGTCCGGACACAGAGCCGCAAAGTGATGTGTTCCAAGTCCCCAGTGATCGCTTGTGCGGTGTCGCCCGATACAGAACCGGACCCGACGGTGCCGGTGATATTGTGGGAGTGGGCGCCCTCACCAATTTCGGGGTCGTAACCCAGGTTGCCGCCGGTCACGGGACTTTGGGGCGCATGAGGCACAGGGAAGTCGAGGGCACCGTGGCCAGCGTACGTGTCGGTCTGGAGAGAATGGGAGTGAGTGTGAGCAGGATTGACCAGCGTTCGTGACGAAGCGGTCGTCGTTAGTCCTGTTGAACCCAGCTTGATATATCCGTCTTCGACCGAGTCGTAACCCGCGGGACACGCGTCCATCGTTAGGAACATCTGCGTGGCCGCCTGGAGTTCTTGAACCGCTGCCACGAGCGCGGCGAAGTTCGCATTTACCTCGTCAGCGTCCGCGACCGAACCGTTGGAGAACGAGGTCAGGAGTATACTGTCGACACCCTGCGCCTCGGCGACGGGCGACGGCGTGAGCGCCAAGAGCAGCCCGAGTGCCGCGACCGCGCGGCGCGACTTGGGCCGCCACCACGCCAGACCCACGAGCAGGGCCACCAGCAGCGCACCCCCGACCCCGCCCAGGCTCGGCACCGCCGGGGCCACCGCGCCCCCCACCATCGATCCCCAGCTCTCGCCCCACGTCCCGGCGTGCGCGGAAGAACTCACCACCAACAACAACGAAACCCAACCCAAACAGCGCATTTGGCGTCTCCTTTAGTATCCGTGTAAATACCGTATAACGCCCTCACCGGATTGGGGGGAGAAAGCATACGTTATTTCGTGAGACCGAAAGGAGCGCGATCTCAGCGCGAGCCGAGGGCGGAAAGGAACTTCAAGCCGCGTTTTCCTCACCGCCGATAGAATGCAATATGACAACCAAGTCGGGGATGGAGATCTGGTCCCGTTCTTCCCGGGGGCTTCGATCCGGCGGCGGCGGCGGAGATTCGCCGCCACCTCGAGGTCTACCGCCGCCAGCGCCAAGACCCTGAGCGGCGTGGCCGGCGGCAGCTCGCGCAGCGAAGAGGTGGCCTAGCGAGGTCGGACGGTGTCAGGAACCTGTTTTTCTTTCACGCCGCCTCGCGGCGCTTCGAAGAAGGGTTCCAGGCACCCTTCACTCCGGTGGGCGCGGGAAGGTCGAGCCTGAGCGCTCCGGCTCGTCGACCACGGCCTCGAGCAGGACTCGACCCACGATCCCGAGGGAGTCGGCCGAGCACTTGTCGATCGTGTCGTCGACCGTGTGCCAGTAGGGATAGGTGAAGTCGATCAGGACCGTACTCGGGATCCCCTTGGCCATGAAGGCCGAGTGGTCGTCCGTCACGGGGCCTTGCAGGCGAGTCGTGAATCCCGGTTGTTTGAGTTCGGTCGCGGCGCGCCAGAAGCGCTCGTTGAGCTTTGGGTAGAGATCCTGGGCGGCTCGGTCCGGACCGATGGCCAAGTCCGCATCGCCGACCATGTCGACGACGACGACCGCGTCGGGCAAGGCCCAGGGCTTGACCTCGGTCCATCGCTCGACCATTCGCTCGGAGCCGACCATGTAGTCCTCGATGCGGCCGGGTCGCCCGGCCTCTTCACCATCGAAGAAGGCGATCTCGATGCCGAAGGGCGGTGGGTTCTCACCCAGGATGCGCGCGACCTCGAGGAGCACCGCCGTGCCGGAGCCGGCGTCGTTGGCTCCGGGGATGGGAGTGCCGCGGCTGGCTCGGTCCGGATCCTCGTCGGCCCAGAGTCGGGTGTCGTAGTGCGTGCCGATGAGGAGCAAGCCCTTCCTCGGATCGCCGAACAAGCCGGAGATGTTGGACATCTCTCGGTCCTTGCTCTCGCCGCGCAGGCGATGAGGGAAGGTGTCGACGTTCAGCTTGGCCCCGGCCTCGACGAGTCTCGACTCGAGGTAGGCGCGGGCCTTGATGTGGCCGGGCAGGCCCGCCGCTCTAGGGCCCATCATGTAGAGCGTCTCGAGGTTCTCCCAGGCGCGCTCCTGCGAGAAGGCGGCGGAACGCGTGAGGGGCTCCGGCGGCACCTCGGGCGCGTTCGAGGAGCCCGTGCAGGCGGTCGAGCCGAGGCAGGCCAGCAGGGCGATCGTGCGCCACGGCTTCAAGGCGTGTAGGGACATCCTCTTCCTTCTCTTCCGTTCGAGGCCCGGCTCAGAAGGCCATGGTCTCGATGGGCGCGAGCTCATCGGTCATGGGCGGCACGTCGCTCAGGTCCGGCATCGCCTCGTAGAGGTCGCCGATCATCGAGCGCAGGTCGGGGCGGCTCAAGTAGCTCCCGCCGGGGTAGAGCGGGAGAAGGGCCAGCCAGTCCTCACGCGAGGGCGTGTCCTTGCGGTTGCTTGCGACGAAGACGATGGCGCGGGGCGCGCTCTTCTCGCGAACCCTCGCGTAGCTATCCGGGAAGGCCTGGACGTGGGGGAAGACCGAGTGGATCGTGCTCGCGATGGAGCTGAAGATTCGACCCTTCTCGCCGGCGAGCGAGCTGTTCGTGTTCATGACGAAGACGCCGTCCTCGCTCATGTGCTGCTTGCAGAGCTCGAAGTATTCCGACGTGGCGAGGTGGAAGGGGATGCGGCCTCCAATGGTGAAGGCATCGAGCACGATGATGTCGTACTTCCGCGGCTGGTCGAAGAGGAACATCCGACCGTCCTGCGCCGCGGTCGGCAAGGAGGCGGGCATCTCGAAGTGCTCGACGGCGATCTCGAGGACGCGCTCGTCGATGTCCACGACCTCCACGTGCATGTCCGGGTTCATCGAGTGGAAGGTTCGCGGACCGATGCCGCCGCCGGCTCCGATGAACAGCGCGCTCTGCGCATCGGGCTTGAGAAGCCAGGCGAGATGAAAATAGTCGGTGTAGTGGAAGATGGAGCGAAAGGGAGGCTCGATCGTGATGCCGCCTTCCGTGTATCGGTCGAACTTGAGCATGCGCACCCGGTCCTGATACTCGACCACGGAGATGTTGTGGTACGGCGTGTCCTCGTCGAGAACCAGGACCTCGCCGTCTCGAAGTCCGGACGCCGGGGGGCTGGGCAAGGCGAGGCAGGTAGCCGCCAGGAGCACCGTGACCGCCATCGGGGCCTTGCTCGCCTTCAGCGACAGGTACATGCCGAGCGGAAGCAGGAACATCACCAGCGACTGGCCACGCACGATGGAGGACACGCCGAAGTGGGGGATGAGGGCGAAGGTCGTGAGCAGCGTGCCCAAGATGCTGCCCAGGGTGCTCACTGCGTACAGGGTTCCCGCCGCGCGCCCCATCGTGCTCAGGTCTCGCGCCGCGAGGCGGACGGAGAAAGGGGAGACCATTCCCATGCAGACCGATGGCGCGAGGAAGAGGAGGAGCGACGCAGCCAGGGGGCCGGTCTGTTCCCCTAGGCCCATGCCGACGAGCATCCGGCAGGTCGGGTGGGCGAGCCAGGGAATCAACCCGATGAGCACGGCGACCAGCACGAGGAGGCCGTTGAGCCAGAGAAACGAGGGGTGCTTGTCGGCGACAATGCCCCCCACGAAGTAGCCGAGCGAGAGTGCGGCCAGGAAGACGGTGATGAGGCTCCCCCACACGAAGACCGAGTTCCCGAAGTGCGGCGCGAGCAGGCGGCTGCCGGCGATCTCCAGGCTCATGAAGGCAGCTCCGGAGATGAGCACGAGGAGGTTGAGGCGGAGCGCGTCTCCCGGGCGAGCGCCGCCGCTTGCTTCGGCTCCCTGGTCTCCACCCTTGGCCTTGGCGGACTTGCTGCGTGCCACTCGAGTCTCTCCGATGCTGGGGAACTGTTGGAGGGCGCGCATAGAAAAAACAAGCCCCGTTTTCGCCAAACGTGCTGATAAGAGATGATAGGTAAAATCAGGGGCCGGGGAGAGAAGCCCGGTGGCGGGTAGGAACTTCAAGCCGCAGTGCGCGAAATCCGCCGCCGCACGCGCAGGAAGTTCTCCACTGCTGTTCTTTTATTCATGGCCGACACCGCGGGATTTCACGACTAGACTGATGTCTAGTTAATAACTAGTTAGGCAGCGTGACGAACCGAGCATCCCGGGGAGATACACATGAAGCGGGCCCGCGACAGGGCTCCCCTAGGGATTTAACATAACGCCCATACTCGGACGTTGTGCCAGAATGC
>JAPYTP010000337.1 GCA_029941885.1 Myxococcota bacterium | reverse complement strand
CACAGGCGCCCCCGATCCCAACCCACAGGACCGCATTCCGCCAGCCCCACGATGCGGCGAGCTGCGCGATCAATGGCACGGTGATCATCGCGCCGATATTGGCACCTATATAGACCAAACCAAGAGCGAGGCCGCGGCGCTGTTTCACCCAACGCATCACGACGTGCCCGACGGTCACGTCTCCGAAGGAGGCGAGAACTATTCCAACAAATGGCATCAGCGCGTAGAACTGCCAGAGCGCCTGCATGCGGCTCATCGCGACGAAGGTGAGCGCTGCGATCAGGCACGCCGTGGTCACCACGATGCGCGCTCCGACACGAACGGTCAGGAAGCCGACTACTGCCGTCGCGAGCGCCACCAAAGGAATCCGTGAAGCGGCGCCCGTCGCGTACGCGGTTCGATTCCAGCCGAGGTCGTCGGTGATGGGAATCTGCAGAGGCGCGAACAGGTAGCCGAACGACAAACCCATCTGACACACGAGTCCGCCGAAGACGACCAGCGCCGCGCGGCCCCGGATGTCTCCGAGAACTCGGGAAGAGAAATTCGAAATGCTTTCGTCCCCAGGACATGGGCTGTCCGCTTCGAGACGCAGTGTGCGCCGCCTGGATTCTAGGTATCGACCCCACCGCCCACACTCGACGACGGCCAGAGGCAGCCCGCCTCGCCACTATATTTTCATATGTGAACCAAAAGCACTACTAGTGGATCTAGGATAAGTTGTTGAGGCGTGTCGATCGAACCCCCAGCGAAGGCCAGATCTTCCAGATCAGCGACACGGCTCGGAATTCCCCAGACACCCCGGTCGCCAAAGATCCGCCGAGGCGAGCCGAGGGGGGATCGGGCTGCTCGTCCGTGGAGCCCAGGCTGGATCCGAGGCATCGCTGCGCGAAGGAGCACGAGATGTCAGACAATGGAAGTCCTCCCGTCCGGTATGACGTGGACGACCACGTCGCCACAATCGCCTTCGATCGTCCCGAAAAGCTGAACGCGATCACCTTCGCGATGCGCGACGCCTTTCTCGAGCACCTTCGAACGGCGGAGACCGATCCCAGCGTCCGCGTCATCATCGTGAAGGGAAACGGTCGCGCCTTCACGTCCGGAGTCGACCTGAATGACCGGCCGGACCTGCAGGATCCGTCAGGCCGCAGCATCGAGTCGGACGAGGCGACGATCGAGACGGCCGCTCGCGCGTGGGAAACCATGTTGAAGATCCCGAAGCCGATCCTCGTCAAGGCCCACGGCTACTGCGTCGGATGGGGACTCGAGATCGCGCTGCATGCCGACATCGTGCTAGCTGCCGAGGACTGCCAGTTCTTCTATCCATCGGTGACCGCCGGCACGGGACTACCCGATTCCAGCATTACCATGTACCACCTCGGTCCGCAGTGGGCGAAGCGCCTGCTCATGATGGGCGACATCGTCGACGGTAAGAGGGCGGAGCGGATCGGGCTGGCGAGCGAGGCGCTTCCCGCGGAGAAGCTCGACGTGGCGATCGAGGCCCTCGCGCAGCGAAGCGCGACCGTCGCCCCCGAGCTGTTGGCCCAGAGCAAACGAGTCATCAACGAGTCGATCGAGCTCATGGGCCGTCCGGCCCTGCAGAAGCTTGCCGTCAAGGCGAATGCGGCCGCTCGTCGGCAGATCCTCGTGAGCGAAGGCGACAGATCGGAAGACTAGCTCCGACCTGCATGCCACGCGGCGAGGCGGAAACGCGTGAAGACTCTGACCCTGTGGATCGGCTCCGCTGGGGATGGACTCCACTCCTTGACGTACCTTCCGTGTAACCGGAAGATCGACCGAGGCTCACGCCACGCCCCCTCAGATCACCCCCGTTTCGAGGAAGGACCCCATGACCCAACTCGCACGCCCCCCGGTCGGCCTACCCAGGACCGCGCTCGGCCCCCACGCCCTGGCACGCTGGGCCGCTGAAGCGCCCGACCGAACCGCGGTCCGTCACGCCGACGGCGACGAGCTCAGCTATGCAGAGCTCGATCGGCGGGCGCGCCAATTCGCCACGAGTCTCGCGGAGCACGGTATTGCAGCGGGCACACACGTAGCAACATTCCTGCCGAACGGCTTCGACGCACAGACCGTCTGGCTGGCGCTCGGCTGGTTGCGCGCCATAGAGGTGCCCCTCAATACGGGACTCCGGGGAACGCTCTTGCGACACGCACTCGTCGCCTCCGACAGCGAGATCCTCGTGACCACGCGCGCGCTTCTCGAGCGCGTGAAGAAGGTAGATGGGGAGTTGCCCGGGCTCGAACGAATTCTGCTCGTCGATGGGGAGTGCAGCGACACCGGATCGCGTCACGCCGCAGTCGACTTGCGACCCGGCATTCGCGATGCCTCACCCGCCGACCTGCCTGGACCCGAGTATCGGGACATCGCCGCCATCCTGTTCACGTCGGGCACGACGGGGCCTGCCAAGCCCGTACTCGTGCCGTGGGCGATGATCTACCAGAATTGGGCCTGGGCGCCTGAGGATGCGATCGCCGAAGGCGAGTTCGCCTACTGCGCGATGCCGATGTTCCACAACTCGGGTCGCTCTGCCCTGAACGGTTGTCTCGTGCGCGGCGGCTCCTTCGTGTTCCGCGAGCAGTTTTCGGGAACGCATTTCTGGGATGACATTCGCAAGCACGATTGCCGGCTGGCCTCCCTCGTCGGACCCATGACCGCCCTGCTCGACTCCGCACCACCGCGCGATGACGACCCGGACAACCCTTTGTGCGGAATCCTCACCGGCCCCTTGATCCCGGAGATCGAACGCTTCGAGAAACGATTCGGATTGCGCGTCGCGACCGGTTACGGGCAGACCGAGATCGGCATGGCGGTCGTGACGGGCTGGGAGCACGGCCCCTGGGCCAACTGCGGCCGAAAACGGCTCGACTATCCGTGGTCGGAAGTGCGCGTCGTCGACGAGAACGACGAGCCGCTGGGCCCGGGCGAAGTCGGCGAGCTCGTGGTGCGGACCGCAGAGCCCTGGGCGCTGAACGCCGGCTACTACAAGCTGCCAGAAGCGACGGCGGAGGCCTCCCGCAACGGCTGGTTTCACACCGGCGACGCGTTCCACTACGACGAGGACGGCTGGTTCTACCTGGTCGACCGCATGAGTGATGCGATCCGCAGACGGGGCGAGAACATCTCGAGCTTCGAGGTCGAGAGCATCGTCGCGGGCAACCCGGACGTCGTCGAATGTGCCGCGGTCTCCGCCCCCGCGGAACTCGGCGAGGACGAGGTGCGGGTCGTACTGATCGCACGCGATCCCGCCCGCTTCGACCCCACCGAACTCATCGACTGGCTCGAGCCCCGCATGCCGCGTTTCATGCTGCCGCGCTACATCGATGTCGTCGACGAGCTACCCCGCAACGAGACGACGGGTCGCATCAGAAAGCACGAGTTGCGCGCGTCCGGGATCGGTCCGAAGACCTGGGATCGGCAGCCTCGTCCTTCGTCATAGGAACCGTGCTCGTCGTGGACGGCGGCGTGATCGCCTAGACCCGCCCGAGGAAAGAGCGCCCCGGGTCCAAGCGCGAAGCATCGTCAGCTCGTCCCGCGTCGCGGGATGCCGGATGCGGCGTATGCGTCGGGGAGACGAGTTAGGGGACGTTGTCACTGCAACGGCCGCGCTCCTGGTATCGCGTTCGCCGCCGAGCCCAGAAGGACGGAGTGAGACCACTCAAGCTCCATGCGGCTCGCCACACGTACGCGACGCTGGCACTAGAGAGCGGGCGCTCGATCCGGTTCGTGGCTGAGCAGCTCGGGCACGCAACCCCCCCGCTCACGCTCCGCGTCTATGCCCACGCGATGCCCGCAGAACCGGGGGACGTGGCTTTCGCGGACTTCCCGAACGTCACCAAACGTCACTATGCGTCACCAGCCGATGAGGCAGCGTCTGGAAACACGAATGCCCCCGACGCAAGTGGCCGAGGGCATTCAGGAATAATGGAGCACGAGACCAGATTCGAACTGGCGACGCCCGTCTGGCCTAACGGCCAGTCGTTCGTACTCGCTGCTCGCTCCCAGCTCCCCCTTCCGTTGGCAAATAAATCCGGGAATCGCGTAAACACCTGACGTGGCTCATTTTCTTTTGATTCTTGGTCCGGTCTTACCAGGCACTGATGCGCACTGAGAGGCAAGGAGAGGCAACTCAGATTCCGACGTTCCCGCGCGTTCGGCGGTCAAACCAACATGCTGGCGAGGACACGCGCCTTGATTCCGTCGAACTCTTCCCTTTGAAACGGGCAAATCGAACAATTTCGGCCACGGTGGGGTAACTCCGGATTGGCTAATCCAACTTGCAGATCTAGAGAGCTCGGTCGCTGCGGTGATTAGGGCCTTCAATC
>JAPYTP010000336.1:2997-4343 GCA_029941885.1 Myxococcota bacterium | reverse complement strand
ATCCAACGGGTCGGGAATGGGCCGTCGTGATGGGTCTTGGAGGCCGGTTTGCGTTGGCATGGGTCGAAAGTTCATTTCATCGGGATCCTGATCGCGAGCTGCGTCGCGCATCAGGCGTTCTGTCGACCGCTCGATCTGACGGATCCGAGCCCTCGATGGATCGAAGTTCGCTTCGAAATCTCGCCGGCGGATGAACCCGGGAGTCTCGATCGGAAGTGGAGCGATCCTCGCCAGGCCTATCTCGAGACGGAATCGAGAGCCGGCGCTCCGATCGTGCGGATTCGTATTCCCGCTGATGAGATCGAGGCCCAGCTGCGATCCGCCGGGACCGACGCGATCCCGGGGAGCTTCTCGGAGTTCGTCTGGACTCTCGATCCACGGACCGGACACGTGCTCTACGCGGGGATGACGGGAAGGGTACGGGAGCCTATTCGACTGGGCCCGTTTCACTCCTCGGCGCAGGTCGAAATCCGCGTCGAGATGACGACCTTTGATCGCGCCGGCTTCGAACCGGGGCGCGGCATCCTGGGGATCCCGACAAGTCGATTCTGTGCGCCCGGTCACCCTGAATCCAGCTGCGTCGGCGTGCGACCCGTTCGCTTCGATCCCACGCGGGGATACGTGAACGCAGTGGGTTCCGTCCGCGCGAGGACGCCGCTGATCGAGTTTCGCGCATTCTCCCCTCTGGGTGAGGTGGAATTCCTTGAAAGGATCGTCCGGGGAACCGAAGAGGTCGTGTCAGGTACTTCTCCAGCGGAAGCGTTATGCTCCGCAGCGTTCGATGACCCTTGTCGGGTCAATCTCGGGGGTGAATCATGAACATTCATACCATCCAATCCTTTTCACGCGACTCTGCGGGCATCCGCAGGCGGATACTTGGGCCCGCAGCGATGCTGGTGTTCGCGGGGCTGCTCTTCGGGGCCGCGACCGCCAGCGCACAGCAAGAGCGACTACACCAGGTTACGTGGACCCATACCGGGGGAGGCGTCAGCCGCTTCGTCGTTCTGGTTTCACCGGAAGAAGGGTCCCTGGCCGGTGCCCGTGAGGTCGAGGTTGGGCTGCCAGAGGGTCAACTGATTGGCGAAACGGTCAACCTCTATTCCGCGATGATCTCGTTTGGCGAGGATGAGTACCTCGCAATCGCAGCGGTTGGCGAGAATGGAATGATGAGCGTGCCTTCGAACTGGAAGGGCATGCCGCCAACTCGACCGGGCCAGCCGCTTCTCGTCGAGCCCTGAGCCGCGTCGGATCGTCGCCATGATCCCTCCGAGAGGCAAAGGACATGTCGCTCGCGCACCACGTTTCGCTTTTCTTTTCGGCTCTATGTTCCTCGCCCTCGCCCTCGC
>JAPYTP010000336.1:0-2897 GCA_029941885.1 Myxococcota bacterium | reverse complement strand
CCTCGCCCTCGCCCTCGCGTTAGTCGGCCTGCCGGGTTGCGGTGGTCGTGCGCCTGGCGGCCCCGGAGTCATCCATCACGTCGAGTCGGGCGAAAACCTGTACCGGATCGGCCTCCGATACGGCGTCTCCATCAATCAGATCGTCAAGGCCAATGGAATTCGTGATGTCACGAAGCTGCGTCCCGGCCAGCGACTCTATATCCCGGGCGCGCGCAAACGACTCCGCGCCGGTGCCAACGAAATGCGACACGGAAGCTCTTCGGCCTCCGGTGGATCGGGGAATCTCGACGAGGCTCGACGGCGCGCAAGGATGTCCGCTCGACAGCAGACCTCGCTTCAATTCTCCTGGCCCGTTCGCGGTCGTCTCAGCTCACGCTTCGGCTCTCGAAGGGGACGCGCACACGACGGGATCGACATCGCCGCCAAGCGCGGTACGCCGATTTTCTCCGCCGAATCCGGCCGAGTGATCCACAGCGGACGCCTCGGGAGCTACGGCAAGGTGGTCATCGTGAAGCACTCAGGAAAGTTCCGGTCGGTCTACGCCCATGCGAGCAGGATCCTCGTTCGAAAGGGCGAATTCGTCGAGCGCGGGCAGAAGATCGCGGAGGTCGGGTCGACGGGCCGCTCGACGGGACCCCACGTGCACTTCGAGATCAGGCGTTCTGAGGCACCACAGAATCCACTCGGCTTTCTTCCCTAGAGGGTCGTCGCGCAGTGACGTAGCGAGCGCCTATTCGATCTCGAGCTTTTCGCGGAAGACTTCCGGCGGAATGGCCGCCGAGAAGAAGAAGCCCTGCATCTCGTTGCAACCATGGCTCGCGAGAAAATCCGCCTGATCCGCAGGCGAGACGCCGTCGGCCGTCGGCCATCGGGTGCAGGCTCAAGTCATGGGCCATGCGGATCACGTTGACCGCGACTTGCTCGAGGGAGAGCGAGGCGAAAAGGAGCTCGAAAACAGGATGATCGAGTATCGGATGGGCACTCTCGCTCGCCGCCGCCTCGAGTCGTCCCGCGACCTCGACCGCCCGGGGATCTTCCGGCGCACTAAAGAGCGCGACGTCGACCTTTCGGTTCTCGGTCATCCAATCTTCAGGCTGCGTCGCGTCGGGCGACCGCTCGGGGGCTGATCGAAAGGTCGAGGGGCTTGGCTGTTATAGGTGCTGGAACAGGGAAGGGGAAAGCGACTTCCTTGACTCTGGCTGCGTTTCCGTTGTCTACGGATTGTGGGAATTCGCGCTCGCGGAACGCGGATCGAGGGCCTGTCCGATCGCATCCTCGATCGCGGTGCCTTTGAAGAAGTCCGGATTTGTCGCGGTCATCAGGGATGCGGCGTTTTCGAAGGTGAAGGCGCGGAACTGGGCCTTGTCGAGTGCTCCCTTCTCGAACAATTCCCAGGCTTCCGGTAGGACCTCGCGAAAGTCTTCCACGTCCCAGTGGCCGACGTCGCTTGCGAAGATCGCCTGGAACTCAGCGCCGCGGGGATTGATGTCCTTGGCGAAGGCGAGGGCGTTCATGGGATCATCCGCCTCACATCCGAAGTAGAAGCGCTTGGTGAAGATCTCCTGGATGTCTTCCGGTCCCTGCACACCGCTCGCTTCGAACTCGTTTCGATTCCCCGGCGGATCGTCGGGATCGTTGAGCAACAACATGCCCTCCTCCAGTCGATCGAGCCGTTCGCTGATCTGCGTGGGACCGTGCTCGCGTAACAGCTCCGTGAGCAGACGCCGGTCGAGTTTCGCTGGGTTGAGATGTTCGATCGCATCGATGTTTCGCTTCTCGTATGTGCCGAGGAGTGCCGAGTAGAGGCTCGTCGCCCAGGCGACGCCGCCTTCGAGGAAGGAGAAACGGAGCTTCGGAAAGCGGGCGGTGACGCCCCCTAGAAAAATCGCCCGGCAGGTCGCTTCGCCGGCGGCGGCGAAATGACCGAGCTGGTTGTAGAGGTAGTTTTCTCGGGAGAGCCGCGAGCCCCAGCCCATGCCGGGATGGTGGAAGGTCGGGGAGATGCCGAGCTCCTCGCAGCGGGCCCAGACCGGGTCGTAGTCGAATTCCGAATCGTGGGCCAGAGCGTCGACCCATTTGGCGCCGGGGACGTTCTCGGCTCCGGGAATCGGTCGCAGTGTGACGCCGGCCATCACGACCGCCTTGAGGCCGAGCTCGCCGATCGCATGATCGAGTCCGGCGACGGCTTCCTCGGGCGTGTACATCGGGATCATTGCCACGGGCTCCATCCGATCGCGATGGCCGCCAAAGATCTCGAGGTAATAGCGGTTGTAGGCGCGTGTGGCCGCGTGGCGCAGCTCCTCATCGTGCGCGTTCATGAGCCCGAGTCCACCGCTCGGATACATGAGGGCAAAGTCGATCCCGAGCTCGTCGAGGCGCGCGTACATCAGATTCGGCGAGATTGCGGTTGCTCGGTCGAGGGTGTTTGCGGAGGGGACGCCCCACCAGGTGTAGCGATAGGCGCCTGCGCTCCGGTACTGGTCACGCGGCAGTTCTCGAATCGCGGAGGAGCCGTTCATCATCTGGTCGAGCCGTTTCGCGACGCCCTCGCCCGCCTCTTCTACGAGGAAGTCCCGTACGACCGGGTAGTACTCGATGAAATGGCCGTCGCCGTCGATGATGGGGTGGTCGATGGCGGCACGGATGCGATCGACAGCGTGGCTTCGGACGAAATTCATCGGGGTCTCCGGAGGGCTGGAATCTTTGGGGGGAAGGGCGATCGGGGTCAGAGTCGGATCGGACCCCTTCCTGGGCGCGTATGATTACGCTGTCGCTGTGGCACGCCCTGACTTCCGTGCCAGAGGCATTGCAAATTATCTACGGAGTTCACGCTAGCTCAGGGACTACGAGGGTAGGGCGGTCGACCCAGCACTGCCGGCAGTCGACGACGGGTCTTT
>JAPYTP010000335.1 GCA_029941885.1 Myxococcota bacterium | reverse complement strand
AAGGAGAAGCGATCGAACATATACTTAAGGGTCGTCTCGAAAAGCCGGTCCACTGCGCCGACGGTCTCGGCGCTCTGCAGCACGAGCGCGATCTGCACTTGACGTTCGATGTCTGCAGTGGCTTCTCTGGGCGCAGCGACCAGCGCGCTGCGGGGAACCACGACGTCGTCGAAGCGCAACTCCGCGAAGCGTCGGACCAGATCGAGTCCAGGCATCGGTGTGCGAGTCAGGCCTGGGGTATTTGCGGGCACCATGAACTGGGTCGGACCCTCGACAGTCCGGACACTCACGAGCAATTGATCCGCCTGTTCACCCGCCTCGACGGGCGCCTTCGTGCCGCTCAACACATAGCCATCGCCCCGGGCCTCCGCTCGCATCTCGAGCTGCTCGGCACGCCAGATGCCGCCGGGCTCGAAGAGCGCCCACGCGGCGACGAGGTCGCCCCCGACCAGACCCGGAAGGATGGATTCCTGTTGAGTCCCGGACCCGCTTCTCGCCAGCCCCGAGGCGACGACGTTGGTCGGAAGAAAGGGACCCGGCGAAGTGAGTCGCCCGAACTCTTTCGCAATCAGCAGCAGGTCCGTGAGACCTCCTCCGAGGCTTCCGCCACCCATCGCCTCGGGTACGAGCATCGACGTCCAGCCCAGCTCGGCCCCACGTTTCCACCATTCTCGATCGAAGCCAGCGGGATCGTCGGCCAGCACGCGGACCTGGGTGAGCGGCACCTCCGACTCGAGGAACTTGCGAGTGGTGTCGCGTAGGAACTCCTGGTCGTCGCTGTAGCCGTTGTCCAAGCAGGGGGCCTCGAGGAAGGGGGGCCATAGTTGTAGCAAGAAGTCTCGCCCTGCACGGCCATCGAATAGATCGGATGCTCGCCCGGAGGCGCTGCCTGCGCGGGCCATCGGCCAATCGGAGGCCTCGATTCCGCCGCTCGCCCCCATCTTTCCGAGGCCCTCCGTTGAGCTAGATTGACGGACCTGGTTTCTACCCCCAGCAGGAGCGATCCAATGAAAAATCTATTGAATTACGAGGGCAAGCGAGTGGTCGTCGTCGGATGTTTCTCCGGCATGGGCGAATCCACGGCGAGGATCGTGGGCGAACTCGGCGGCGAGATTGTCGCGGTGGACATCAAAAAACCCAGCGTGAGCCATTCGAAATTTTTCGAGGTCGACTGCCGTGATCCCTCGGCCATCGATTCGGTCGTTCGTGAAATCGCAGCCGGTGGCCCGCTCGACTCGCTGTTCTACTGTGCCGGCCTGCCCGGTGGATCATTTCCCAACGTCGATGTGATGAGCGTGAATTTCCTCGGTCTTCGCCACATGGTCGAGGCCTGCGCGCCGCACATGAAGCGCGGAGACGGCATCGCAACGATTTCTTCCGGCGCAGGAATGGCGTACATGATGGCGCTCGATCGGGTCAAAGAACTGCTCGCGCTGACCGACCACACAGAGGCCTTGAAATGGGTCCAGGATGCGGACGCCGAAGGGGGTCTCGAGGGATATTCCTTTTCGAAGATGTGTACGATCGCGTACACGCTTTTCCGGGGGCCGATCCTGACGCAAGAGACCGGGGTTCGAATCAACTGCATCAGTCCCGGTCCGACGGATACGCCCATGATGCCTCACTTCATTGAAAACGTAGGCAAGACGTTCATGGACAATTTCCCGAAGCCGATCGGTCGTAACTCGACAGCGGACGAACAGGGTTGGCCCCTGGCCTTCCTGAACAGCGATGCAGCCAGCTACATCAGCGGGGAGAATCTGTTCACCGATGGGGGCAGTTCGGGGGGCATCATGACCGGCTCGATCGACATGTCCCAGATGTCGTCGGGCTGAAGCCGGCCGGTCGACTCGGCCTCAGTCTTCGTGTTCCACGAGATGACCCTTGTCGTCACGAATCTCGGCACGGTCCACTCGCGCGATCGAGTCACCGAACAAGGCATCCCGCTCCCGAAACGCCTGGCGCAGCCCCTTCTCCTTGACGGCGTCGAAGTAAGCGCGGGTCGCGGGCGCACGATGGCCGCGCGCATCGTTCTCTGCGGCGAGGCGTTGGACGGTCTGTGCTCCCATCAACTCCATGGATAGATTGACGATTCGCTTGTTCGCGGAGAGAAGATCCGGGTCGATGAGCACCAGCCGATCCGCGAGCTGCTCGACTTCCGCCTCGAGGAGTTTTGCGGGCACGGCCTTCATCACGAGTCCGATCTTCTGGGCGTCTGCGCCGGTGATGCTGTCTCCGGTGAGAGTCAGACGTTTGGCCCATTGCGGCCCGCAATGATAGATCCACATGTTGTTCGGAAGAGCACCGAGATTCCGGGCGGGCGGAAATCCGATCAGGGCATCGTCGGCCGCAATGATCATGTCGCACATCAGGGCGATATCCGTGCCGCCCGCCAGACAATGCCCATGGATCTGCGCGATGGACGGCTTGTGCATTTCGAACAGCGCGCGGATGCGCCGATTGTTCCGCTCGAGCTGCCAGATGTCGTCGTCGATCGATCGTGCTTCCCGGTAGCCCTCCCGCTCGCTGCGTCCCGTTCCCGACAGGTCGTAGCCGGCGCAGAAATCCGGTCCCGCGCCGCGCAGGATGACGCAATGGACATCCTTGCGATCGTCCGCTTCCCAGAGCGCATGCTCGAGTTCCACGAGCAGCGGGTCAGAGAGGGCATTGCGCTTTTCGGGTCGGTTCAGTGTGATGCGGCAGCGCCCTCGATCGATCTCGACGAGAAGATGTTCGTATTCCATGGGGTTCTGTCTGTCCTCCGATCGAAGTCGATCCGGAATTCCGAAAGGGCGCCTCGCAACCGTTCGCGGGCCCGTATGCTGGCATGGTGTGGCGCAATCGGAGAAGCCGCCAGCCGGTCGGCGTAGCTGTCGCAAAGCGGGCCACGCGCTTCTTGGGTAGATTGACGACCAGCCCCGATCCCTTGGGGTTGACGAGCGCCAGGAATTCCTTCCCCACACGCAGACACGGACCGTTCATGATCGTTCCGTCGATGATCCGAGGATCCTCCTTCGCGAGCTCGGTTGCGAGTTGCCAGAAGAGTTTTTCGCAGTCCATGGGGTCCTTCGTGGGTTCGAATCGAGGTCGAGATCGGGTCCGCTCGTCGGAACCGGCAGAGATCGGAAGAGCGTAGTTCCACCACGACGAAGGGGTGGGGCGCGGGTTCCAGAGGACGAGAATCGGAATCGAAGGGGCTAACGTAGGACTCGATTGAACGATTCTTTCAGACGAGGGGGCCAAGGATGTATCCCGGAAAATTCGGCCAGGAAACTCCAGACAAGCCCGCCTATATCATGGCGGGCAGCGGTCGGGTCGTGACCTACCGCGAGCTCGATGAGCGTTCGAATCAGTGCGCCTGGCTTTTCCGCGAGCTTGGATTGGTTGTGGGCGATTGCGTCGCGATCTTCGTAGCGAACGAAGTTGGCTTCCTCGAGGCTTGCTGGGGGGCACAGCGATCGGGGCTCTATTTCACGCCGGTCAGCACGCATCTCACGGCGGACGAGATCGAATACATCGTCGCGGATTGTGGGGCGAGCGTCTTCATCGCCTCCCAGGGGTTGGAGGAGGCCGCTGCGCCGATCGCGAAACGACTATCGAGCCTGCGCGCCTGTTTCAGCGTGGGAGGCAGTATCCCGGGCTTCGAGTCTCTTGAGGAAGCACTCGAGCGCCTTCCGACCGATCGGGTTCCCAACGAACAGGAGGGCTCGGACATCCTGTATTCGTCGGGAACGACGGGGCGTCCCAAGGGCATCAAGCAGCCCTTGCCGAGCAACGAGATCGGCAGCGCACCGGCCGTCCTGGCCAGAATGCTGAACGGGCAATACGGGATGTGTCAGGACACCGTCTACCTGTCACCCGCGCCGCTCTACCATTCGGCCCCATTGCGATTCAACATGATCATGGGCCGGCTCGGAGCGACCTCCATCATCCTCGAGCGCTTCGATGCCGAGGCCGCGCTTGCCGCGATCGAGAAATACCAGGTCACGCTGAGTCAGTGGGTTCCCTCGATGTTCGTTCGGATGCTGAAACTGCCTGAGTCGGTTCGCAAGGGATATGACGTTTCGAGTCAGGAGGTGGTGCTGCACGCAGCCGCGCCCTGTCCCGTGCCGATCAAGGCGGAGATGATCGAATGGTGGGGACCCGTGATCACCGAGTACTACGGTGCAACGGAGGGACACGGAGCGACTTCGATCGACTCCGAGGATTGGCTGGCGCACCGGGGTTCCGTTGGTCAGACCACCTTCGGCACCATTCACATCATGGACGACGGAAACCGGGAACTGCCGCCCGGTGAGATCGGCACGATCTACTTCGAAGGCGGTAGCGATTTCAGTTATCACAACGCACCCGAGAAGACCGCCGAGGCGACGCTCGCGAATGGCTGGGCGACTGTGGGCGATGTGGGCT
>JAPYTP010000334.1 GCA_029941885.1 Myxococcota bacterium | reverse complement strand
CCCAGCTTATATGTCCTATGCTCAGAGCTCCTGCAGGAATAGTCCTGTGAAAAAGCGGACCGCCGACACTCTAGGATCGGCACCCGCGATCCCTTCCGCCCGTACTCGTCGGCGGGCCACGACGATGAATCTTCAAGGCGAGAGGTACTCATCTGTGATCAAACCAATATCGTAGTTCACTGTACTGGAACCAGATCCTTCTTGTTCGCCGACTCCCTTCTCAATCAAGTCTTCCCAATCCGCATGCACTATTTCCACGCGCCCCTCGGCGATCGAAATTACCGTAATATCATCCAACTTCTTTCGCTTTGAGGCCTTCAGTTTGAGCACGTCACCGATTTCTACAAAAATCCCAACGTCATCGTGATCCGATGGAAAATCGATCTTGAAATCCTCAGACGGAAAAAAAGTGAACTCCGTCCCCTTCACGGCTTTCAGGACCACGAGAGACTCACTCGGCTCAGCAGGAGCCGACTCAGAGGTTGAATCGGGCAGGTCCAGCAGAGCTGGACTTGCGTGCGGCTTGATCGCTCCAAGGCTCTCAGCGCGCGGGCTAGCGCAGCGCCGAATTAGGAGGCGGGCGGCTTTTCTGCTCTTAGATGCTCAAGAATCTGGAGCACTCGAAAGAAGTCGTTACCGGTGTCATGCGTTGCGGTCCGGGCGAGAGAGCGGAGCTCATCGACCTTGGCAGCATATTCATGGTTGATGACAACCTGCAGGCCCTCGATCTGAGGTAGCCGCTCGGTAAGGTATCCAACAGGTACGACGGGCGACCAAAACATGAAAGTGATCTTCGGAAAAGTAGAGAGGTGCTTCGAGGCATATTCGCGCTGCCTCGCATGCTTCTTCCGGATTCGACTGATGGTCTCCTTATTCGATCCGTAGAGTAGACCTCGAATGTGGGTGGTGACTTCGCAAAGGTAGGCGCGACCCGAATCAGGATCGAGTCCGAGCACATCAAGCTCGCCGAGGCCTGTTTCCCGTCTTAACGATTCGGACAAATGGGTGATCTAATCTAAGAGACACATCGCGGGGATTTCGTCCCCGAGGAGAGTGTCTTTATGGCGACAAGAAAGAAGCAAACGAGCGAAGCGGCAGTGCGCGAGATCCGAACATAACGCCCATACTCGAACATTGTGCCAGAACCCAGCTTGCATGTCCTATACCCTCAAGACTTTGTGTGGTGCCTTCCCCTTGCGTGCATCATGCGGGCTCGGCGGTCTACCGATAGTGCTGCTACCATTTTCTGAAAAGGGGCTAAGAGTCATGTACACCGTAAAAGAGTTGCAAACGATCGCCACGCACACGGCCAAGAATCTGATTCTCCTGGTTCCGGGTGTCCGCCAGCTTCGCCAGGGGCGCCACGGCGACGACAGCGTGGTGAGGCACTACGACGAGGACTGGGTCCAGCGTAGGTCGGCGCAGCTCTCCCAGCTTCTTGAAAGCTACTGCGAAAGCTGGGGCGATTTTGGCTGGCTAGCAGGGCGCACGGCTCTCGAGATCGGAAGCGGCCCCGATCTGATGATTCCCTACGCGCTCTGCGCACTGGGCGCCGCGGAGGCGATCGCCTCCGATGTCGGCCCGTGCGGCGTGCTGCCAATTCCAGATGAAGCCATCAAGGCGTTCGAGGAGATCACGCGTCGTCATTCGCCTTCCGACGCTATTACTTCCTTCGCCGATTCCGACCCGAAGGTGAGAGCCCTCTCCCACGTCTACGCCGAAGATCTGACCCGGAGCCTGGCTCCTGAGAGCGTAGATCTGATCGTCAGCTCGAGTGTCCTCGAACACGTCGAAGACGCGGAGAAGGGCATCGCCGAGATGTTCTCAGTGCTTCGACCGGGAGGGCGGATGATCCACGCAATAGCGACTGGGAACCACTGCTGCGGAGACTCCAATGGGGAGTCGCTGGGCCACCTGATCTATTCGCAGAAACTCTGGCGCGCCATGTTCAGTCAACGGGTCGGCCACAATCGGCTTCGTTGGTTCCAGTGGAAGGCATTCTTCGAGTCGGCCGGATTCGTGCTGGACAATGCGCTGGTCACCCGGAGCATGGACGCCGACAAGCTCTCGGCACTGCGCCCTCGATTCGCCGAGCCGTTTCGCAGCATGCAGCTGGACGAGCTAGCGCCTGTCTACGTCGTCGCGGCCTGCTCGAAGCCTGGCTGATTCTGGTCGGCAAGGGTTCGGCGGCCGACCGCCGTGATCACGGAATCTTCGCACCGGGGTCGACGGTTCGGCAGATCGGGATCGGGATCAGTAGTGACGGGCCAATACCTTGAGTGACGCGCGTAGGACGATCAAGATGGGTATTGCGCTACACGGCCAAGTAGAAGGCTAGCAAGGCAAACGAATTCACGGGCGATTTAGCCCGATCCGGGGCGATTTCAAGGCCCCTGCCGTCTCGCCCGGGACTGGTGGCGCTCTGAGCAACTCCATCGGCCTGATCGCGCGCGCACTCATCCCCATCGCATAACGCCTATTCAGCCCCGCATCACGAACAGATCTACAAGACGGGCCGACTCGGCGTCGGACGCTTCACCTTTCAATCTGCCAACCTCGACCGCTTTGAGAAATTCTAACTGGACGCCCTTGGTCTGGAAGTCACCGACTACGAACGAACCGAACTTGATGGCGGGCATCCGTGTACGGGTGGGATTCTACCGGGCTAACCCCCGACATCATTCCGTGGGCTGTGCGAGCTTCCGGATTCCCAGCAAACAACACCTGAATCACTCTTTTCTCGAGCTTCCAGATTAAGGCGGAGGATCGGGTGGCGCCGATGCGGCCCCAGATCGTCACGGCCAAGGCTGGGGTTGCCTCGGTGTCTGAGGTCACGCCGGCGAGTCGCGCGGTGGCTCGCGGTTTTATTCCCGTCACGGGGCTCCCCTAGGGATTTAACATAACGCCCCTACTCGGACGTTATGCCAAAACCCAGCTTGTATGTCCTATCCCCGGAGCTCGAAGATCTGTCGGCCGATGCGAAGACGGATCGTCGGATTCTGAATCCAGATCGCGGCCCAGCTCTCGACGGGCCACCACGACTTGAGCGCCCAACGGTGAGACTGCACGTAAATACCTTGCCCATGCGAAAAGCACTCGAGCTGGATCGAGTGGGGCTCGCTCGGCCGCGATTCGATCTCGCAAATCGCGAGTCCGTCCTCGAGCAGCGAAGGCCAATCCTTTGGCACTCGCGTCAGCGTCCCGCTCAAAGATCCGCCCGGGACGAGACCACATGCAGCGAGGAGGAGGGCGGCGAGCAAGGTCCAGATCAGTCGAGGCGAATACGCTTTCATTCCGCTTGGCTCGGATTCCAGCGGGCAACTGCGGTTGGTGAGAACATCCCGTGATTCAGAAAGTGAATCACCTCACGGGTGACTTCGCTGCTGTTCATGATGAAGGTGTGGGTTTTTGGGACAACCAGAAAGTCTGCCATGCCGCTGAGCTGTGCGCTGGAGACGGAGACCACGCCATCGTCGTCTCCCGCGATCAACCACGAAGCAATCGGATTGAGACTGCGGCTGCCGGTAATCACCCCGAGCTCAAAATCCGCGGGACCGAGCCGATTGGGCAGACTCGTGGGGCCGGTGCCCAGATCGCGAGCGGTTGGTCCGGTAGCCCAGCTGACCAGAGGATGCGTCACAACGAGATCCACCAGCTCGGTACCGCGATTTGGCGGGCTGAGCATGACGACTCGACCGAGGCGTTTGGGCCGATGTTCCGCGAGGTAGGCCCGCACCAGAATTCCACCGAGAGAGTGCGTGACGAAGTGAATTGGCTTGTCGCTCTTGCCGCAGCAGTCTTCAACGTGGGCGGAAAGCTCGCGCACGAGCTCCAGGATACTGGATTTTGTCGATGGGTAGTCGACGTTGCGCACCTCAAAGCCTGATTTCCCAAGACGATGTGAGAGCAGCCACATCGTCGTCGAGCTGCGACCCAGGCCGTGCAGCACGATCACATGGGCGTCGGTCACCGCTGGCTCGAGCGTTGAGTTGGAACTACTCGGTAGCGGAGTGAGCATTGCGATGAGCAGCGCACCACTAAGTCTCAACAGTAGGATCTTGACCATCGATAAGACATCCCGTTCAACTGGGCAGCGCGACCTCTCCCGCTACGTCGTAGACCTTTACGTCCATGCTCTTGGGTTTGATCTCGGCGATGGCCGCGCCAAACGAGGCCATGTGCGGCGTCTTGAAGTGCAGCTCCAGGGCTTCCATGGAATCCCGGCGCTCAAAGATCCGCAGCGTGCCCGGGTCCCGTCACGGGGCTCCCCTAGGGATTTAACATAACGCCCCTACTCGGACGTTATGCCAAAACCCAGCTTGTATGTCCTATCCCCAATTCTGCGATGGTCGGTAGAGCCGTCCGTTTCGCCGAAAGAGTTCACCGGCGGGCCGCGATCCCCTCACGCCGGCACAGCTCGGAGATACTTTGCTCGCCACGGAGG
>JAPYTP010000333.1 GCA_029941885.1 Myxococcota bacterium | reverse complement strand
GTAGTCGTGTGCTCCGTTCACGAACTCGCACATCAGATGATCCTGGTCTGGGCTCTGTACATTGATGCTCTGGCGCCAGGGGGCATCGCGCAGCCGGGGTCGGTCGGGCTCACAGTTTTCGACCATGCGTTCGAAGCCGTTGCGCACCATGCGACTGAGGAAGCGGTACCATTCGGCGCGCTCCTGGTCGCTCGGTTCGTCTCCGAACTCGTCGATCACACGCCCCGCGACTTTCAGCGTGTCACAGAAGTCGTCCCAAGCTTCCCCGCGGACAAGCCTTTCTCGCGCTCGATCCTGCATGTGCTCCCCCTTCCCAAGCGTCTCGCCACCCATCT
Organism: Myxococcota bacterium; assembly: GCA_029941885.1. Taxonomy (GTDB): domain Bacteria; phylum Myxococcota_A; class UBA9160; order UBA9160; family UBA4427; genus UBA4427. The sequence goes on along the minus strand of JAPYTP010000333.1, from coordinate 4,155 downwards.
CGACCACGGGTCACCATAGACGACCCCTCGAGGGTGTGCTGGCAAGGCCGCGAGTAGGCTATTCCTGGGACTGACCCGATTCGGGTCGAATGGACGTGGGCGTGCGGATCCCCCCCCGGCGCCTTCAACCCGAGGATCCCAATGGGAACGGACGAAGCGCAGATCGAAATCAAGCCAAGTGACAATGGCTTCGCAGCGACGGTCACGGGAGTGCGCGTCTCCGAACCGCTTTCGGAGGAATCCGTCGACACCCTCCTCGACGCCTGGGCGCGACACGGCGTACTCGTTTTTCCCGACCAAACCCTCGACATCGAAGGGCTCGAAGTGTTCACGCTGGCGCTGGGCGAATTCGGGCACGACCCCTTCGTCGCCGCCATGGCAGACCACCCGAACGTCCTAGAACTTCGACGGGAGCCGGACGAGAAGGCAGGGAATTTCGGCGCGGGCTGGCATTCGGATTGGAGTTTCCAACCCTGTCCTCCGAGCGGAACGATCCTGCATTCGAAAGTCATTCCACCGGTCGGCGGCGACACGCTCTACGCCGATGGCCATCGCGCCTGGGAAGCACTTTCGAGCACGATGCAATCGATGCTCGAAGGGCTGCGCGCAATCCACAGCGCCGCCCTCCCCTACGGGCCGAAGGGCATCTTCGCGAAGGACACCGAAGTCCGCACGATGAAGATTCTCATCTCCGAAGAAGCCGAGGCGACGGAGACCCACCCCCTCGTGAGAACGCATCCCGTCACGGGTCGGAAGTCGCTCTACGTTAGTCCCGTCTACACGGTCGCGATCGAGGGGCTCGAGCCTGCCGAAAACTATACGATCCTGAAATTCCTCTACGACCATATGACGAGGGACGAATTCGTCTATCGCCATCGCTGGCAACCCGACATGCTCGTGATGTGGGACAACCGTTCGACCAGCCATTTTGCACAGGGAGGTTACGACGGCCACCTTCGCGTACTTCATCGCACCACCCTCGCCGGAGATCGCCCCAGATGACCGCCGCACGGGATTCCGACCCGATCGATCACGACTCGCTTCGGCACTCGCTGAATGAAACCCCCTATTGCCGAGCACTCGGAGTCGTCGTGGAATCGATCGACGAGAAGGGCGTGCGAATCGCCCTGCCCTTTGCCGACCAGAACGCGAACCCGGGCAACGCATTGCACGGCGGCTGTGCCGCTTCCCTCGCGGCCATCGGAAGCCGCGCAGTCGCGCGCACAGCGCTCGCGGCGGATTCGGGGCCCTGGGTCCTCGGCCAGCTCCAGGTGAACTATCTCTCCGCCGCGATCGGCGAGGACGTCGTAGCCGACGCGAGGCTGCAGCGACGCGGCCGGACGCTGTGTTTTGTCGAGACTTCGATCGCGACTCGCGATGGCAAGGCGATCGCCTCCGCGACGGCGGTGGTTCGTGCCCGGTGCGAAGGGAAGGCGTCCGCTCTTCGCCGGAGCAGCCTGCCGACGACCTTCGGCGACGAAGGCGGCGACAACGCCGGCCCCCTCGCCCCGATCCTCGAGAAGGCCGCCTTCATGGCCGCGCGAGGGATGCGGATCGAGAACATGGAAAACGGGATCTCACGGGTCACGATGCCCGAATCGGAAGCCAACGCGGCAGAAGACGGGCGGCAGCATGACGGCGCCATTCTGGCTCTCCTCGACACCGCCGGCGCCATGGCTGCGTGGTCGGAGGCCGGCCCGGCGGCCTGGAAGGCGTCGACCGCATCGATTCATGCGCAATCCCTCGCGCCTCCGCCGCGCGGAGCCGTGGTCGCCTACTCCCGATGCATTCACAGAGACCGCGAGATGTACTGGTGTGATACCGAGGTCGTCGATCCGACCACCGAGCAGGTGACGACGCGGGGAACGGTCTTCTACCGCCTGGCCGAGTGATCTCTCTGGTCGTGATCGCGCGCCGAGACTAGCCGGGCCGCCTGGCAATCAAGGTCCAGAGCGAGGAGACCACCGAGCGGTCCTCGATCCCCTCGAAGCCGGCAGCCGCGAGCGCCGCTTCCGGGTCGAAGTCCATCCACTCCTGCTTATACGGTTCATAGAAGCCACGAAAGCTGTGGAGTTCGTCCTTCAACGTATCGCTCAGGACGAGCGTTCCGCCGGGTCGAAGCACCCGAAGCACTTCGGCGAGAATCGTGTGCTTGATCTTGTCCGGGCACTCGTGAAACACCAGGGTGATCAGAACCGCGTCGACGCTCGCCGCCTCGAGCCCGGTCTCCTCGGCGAAGCCCTGGACGAGTTCGAGGTTCTCATGCTGCCCGTTCTGATGGGCGCCGGCGATCAGCATGAAGGGTGAGGCCTCGATCGATCGAACCCTGGCTTCGGGAAGCCGGCGCGCGATCGCGGCTCCGGCGTCCCCGGTCCCGCCGCCGAGGTCCACCACGAAGCGAGCCTCCTCGGGCACGAGCAACGCGATCTCCTCCCGAATGCCGAGCGACCGTCGCGGGTGCACCTCTTCGTAGATCGCCTCCATCGCACCGCGATCCCCTACGGCGGCGGCCTCGGAGAGATAGCCCCCCGGCACACTGTGAAAGGGCTGGCGGTAGTAGCTGGGAAAATCGAGGTTTCCGAAGCGCGCAAGCTCCGCGTCCCAATCGATTCCGGAAAGGTCAGGGACCCGCTGATCGCCCATCCGGGAGATGACGCCCATCATGCGGTCCTTCGGTTCGGGAGAGGCCATCTCCTTCTCGATCTTCTCGAAATGCCACGCCGGCGGCGGAAACCGATCTCCGGCGAGTTCCCGCATGTCGATTCCACCCGGTCGGGTCCGATCGTTCTGGTCCTTCGATTCCGTCATGGCGTGACCTCCCTGGCAAGGCATCATACCACTCTGCATAGTGCGAGAACCGAAACCTGCGAGACCCGGAGTCCCCCCGATGACCACAACAGGCGATCGAGCCAGCCTTGCCTGGGACCTCGAGGGCGTCGCGATCGTGACGATGACGGGACCCGTCCCGAATCAGAGCAGCTTCTCCGCAGTCGATCAACTCGCGGATCGCTTGCAGGAAGCCAGGCAAGCGGGAGCTCGAATCGTCGTCCTCGCCTCGGACGTCGAGGGATATTGGCTCGGCCACGCCTCGCTCCGCGACCTCGCCGCACTCTTTCGGGGGGAAGAGATCGATTCATCGGGGACGGGATTCTTCCGTGCTTCCGACGAACTGTCCAAGGAGAACGTGGTCAGCATCGCCGCGATCTCGGGGGATTGCGGTGGCGGGGGCGCCGAACTCGGCTGGGCATGTGATCTGCGCGTCGTGGACGAGAACGCGCGCTTCGCGCAGATGGAAATCCTGGCGGGATTGATTCCCGGCCTCGGCGGAATCGCCCGGCTGTCGCGATTGGTCGGTCGAACGGCGACCTCGGAGATCGTGCTCGACGGCGCGCCGATCAGCGCCCGGCGGATCTACGAACTCGGCGCTATCAATCGCCTCGTCGCTCCCGGACGCGCCCTCGACGTCGCGCTGGCCTGGGCACGACGCCTGGCGGAGCGTCCGCCGGAAGCCCTGGCCCGCGCCAAACAGGTGCTCAGCGAATCCGATGAGCTTCCCCTCACGGAGTCGCTCGCGAACGAACAGCGGCGCTTCCAGAAGATCGCCGCCACCCCCGCCGCCCTCGCACTCATGGACGAGATCCAGGCCCAATATGATGCCGGCGTCGTTCCGCGCCAGGTCTCCATCGACCCCTTCGAGGACTGAGTCGTCGCGACGAGTCTTGGATCAGGCTCCTAGGACTTGATCATTTCGGCGAGGTACTGCTCCTTGCCGATTTCCTTCACGATATGGAGCTGGGCTTCGTGCCAGTCGACAGAGTCCTCCTCTTCCTGGAGAATTTCTTCGAGCAGCTCTCGCGTCCCGTTGTCGCCCTTCTCCCGGGAAGCCGCGATTCCCTCGTTGAGGCGCTTCACGGCTTTGAGCTCGAGGGCCAGGTCGAGTTCGTGTTGCTCGATCGGGTTCTCACCGACGCGGACGGGATTCATTCGCTGCATGTTCGGAACGCCATCGAAGAAAAGAATCCGCGCGATCACCCGATCCGCATGCTTCATCTCCTCGATCGATTCGCCGCGCTTCTTCTCGGAGAGGCGCTGGTAGCCCCAGTTCTCACACATCTTGTGGTGGATGAAATACTGATTGATCGCAGTCAGCTCCGC
>JAPYTP010000332.1 GCA_029941885.1 Myxococcota bacterium | reverse complement strand
GCTACTCGATCACTTCCGCAACGACTCCGGAGCCGACGGTCCGACCGCCCTCCCGGATCGCGAATCGAAGTTCCTTGTCCATTGCGATCGGTGTGATCAGCTCCACCGTCATCTCGACGTTGTCGCCCGGCATCACCATCTCCGTACCATCCGGAAGGTTCGCGACGCCCGTCACATCCGTTGTTCGAAAGTAGAACTGAGGTCGATAACCATTGAAGAACGGGGTGTGTCGACCCCCCTCGTCCTTCGTCAGGATGTACGCCTGAGCACGGAACTTCGTGTGCGGCGTGATCGACGACGGCTTTGCCAGGACCTGCCCTCGCTCCACGTCGTCCTTGCCCGTTCCACGAAGAAGACAACCCACGTTGTCCCCCGCTCGACCTTCGTCCAACAACTTCCGGAACATCTCCACGCCCGTGATCGTCGTCTTCGTCGTATCGCGAATCCCGACGATCTCCACCTCGTCCGAGGGATGGATCGTGCCCGCTTCGATGCGACCCGTCACCACTGTCCCACGACCCGTGATCGAGAAAACGTCCTCGATCGGCATCAGGAAGTCCTTGTCCAGGTCTCGCACCGGCTCCGGAATGTTCGCGTCCAGCGCGTCCATCAGCTCATCGATGCACTTGTTCGCTTCATCGTTGGAGGGATCCTCCCCCGCAGCCAGAGCCGAGCCCATGATGATCGGAATGTCGTCGCCCGGGAAGTCGTAGTTCGAAAGAAGCTCGCGGATCTCCATCTCCACCAGTTCCAGCAGTTCCTCGTCGTCTACCTGATCCACCTTGTTCAGGAATACGACGATATGCGGAACGTTCACCTGGCGAGCCAGAAGAACGTGCTCCCGCGTCTGCGGCATCGGCCCATCCGCGGCCGAAACCACCAGGACCGCTCCATCCATCTGAGCCGCGCCCGTAATCATGTTCTTCACGTAGTCCGCGTGACCCGGACAATCCACGTGCGCATAGTGACGACCGTCCGACTCGTACTCCACATGAGCCGTCGCGATCGTGATGCCACGCTCACGCTCCTCCGGAGCCTTGTCGATCTGATCGAAGGCCATCGTCTCGGCGAGACCCTTCGTTGCCTGCCGAGACGTGATCGCAGCCGTCAGCGTCGTCTTGCCGTGATCGACGTGACCGATGGTACCCACGTTTACATGGGGCTTGTTCCGTTCGAACTTTTCCTTGGCCATCGCAGTGACTTCCTTCTATCTGGCCTCGGCACGCCAGTGCCGGGGTTCGTTTTCTTGTTTTCCTGTGTGCTCCACGACTAATACGGGGAGACAATTCCTTGCATGATTGCGTCGGGCACCTGCGCGTAGTGGACGAACTCCATCGTGTAGCTCGCCCTTCCCTGCGTCATCGACCGCACGCTGCTCACATATCCAAACATCTCGGAGAGGGGGACCTCAGCATGCACGGCCTGTGAACGCCCCCGCACCTCGATTCCCTTGATCTGCCCACGGCGTCCGTTCAGGTCGCCCTGAATTGCTCCGCGAAATTCTTCGGGCGTCACGACCTCGACACTCATGATCGGCTCGAGTAGAACGGGGGACGCGTGGCGAAGACCGTCGTTGGCCGCGATCGAAGCCGCGATGCCGAACGCTCGCTCGGATGAATCCGTTTCGTGTGCGGTGCCGTCGACCAACCGGATCTTCACATCGACGACCGGGTAGCCGCCGAGATGTCCACTATCGATCGCGTCTCGACAGCCCTGCTCCACGGCTGCAAGATATTCGCTGGGAATTGCGCCGCCGCGGACCACGTTCTCGAACTCGAATCCCGAGCCGATCTCACCGGGCACCACCTCGACTCTCACGATCGCGAATTCGCCTGCGCCGCCGGTCTGCTTGATGTACTCGCCGGTGCCGGCAGCACTTGCGGAGATCGTTTCCTTATACGCGACCTGAGGGCGACCGACGTTGGCATCGACGCCAAACTCGCGAAGCAATCGGTCGACGATGATTTCGAGATGGAGTTCGCCCATCCCGGAGATGATCATCTGGCCCGTCTCTTCATCCGTGGAGACTTTGAAGGACGGATCTTCGACCGCGAGGCGGTCGAGGGAGAGGCCGAGCTTGTCCATGTCCGCGGTCGTCTTGGGTTCGATCGCAATCGAGATGACGGGTTCCGGGAACTCGAGAGATTCGAGAATCACGGGGTACTTCGGCGAGCAGAGCGTGTGGCCCGTCACCACGTCCTTGAGACCCACGGCGGCGACGATGTCGCCGGCGTGAACCTCATCGAGCTCCTGGCGCTTGTTGGCATGCATCTGCAAGAAGCGCCCGACGCGCTCCTTCCTACCGGTCGACGCGTTGAGGAGTCCCTCTCCGGTCTTTGCGGTTCCAGAATAGACCCGAAGGTACGCGAGGGTTCCGGCGTGCTTATCGGATTGGATCTTGAAGACAAGGGCTGCGAAGGGATCGGTATCGTCGGCTTTCCGCGAAACGATCTGCGCGTCCTGGTCGGCTCGCGCGTTCTTGGGACCCTTCTTCTTGGTGCTGACGGCGAGGCCTTCGACAGCAGGCACATCGGTCGGTGAAGGCAGGTAGTCGACGACACCGTCGAGGAGCGGCTGCACGCCCTTGTTCTTGAACGCGCTGCCGCAAAAGACCGGAACGACGTCCAGGCTCAATGTGCTCCGACGGATCGCGGCGCGAAGCGCGTCGATCGTGACTTCGTCGCCATCGAGATACTTCGCCATCAATTCGTCGTCGAAGTCGGCGAGGCGTTCGATCAGCCGATCACGAGCGAGCTCAGCATCCTCGGTCATGTCAGCCGGAATCTCATCAGATCGAAATTCGGCACCCAGGCTCTCGCCGTCCCAAAGAAGGGCCTTTCCTTCGATCAAGTCGACGACGCCCGAGAACGCATCTTCGGACCCGATCGGCAACTGCACAGGCAGCGGCCGGGCTCCTAAACGGTCCTCGATCATCGAGACGACATTGTCGAAGTTGGCACCCATTCGATCCATCTTGTTCACGAAAGCGACGCGTGGAACCTGGTAACGATCTGCTTGCCGCCAGACCGTTTCCGATTGAGGTTCGACTCCACCGACTCCGCAGAAGACAGCGACCGCGCCGTCCAGTACTCGCAACGAGCGTTCGACTTCTACTGTGAAGTCGACATGCCCGGGCGTGTCGATGATGTTGATTCGATGGCCCTTCCAAGAGCAGGTGGTGGCGGCAGACGTGATCGTGATTCCACGTTCCTGCTCCTGCTGCATCCAGTCCATCGTGGCCGCGCCGTCGTGAACTTCTCCAATCTTGTAGTTGACGCCCGTGTAGAAGAGAATCCGCTCGGTCGTCGTTGTTTTTCCAGCATCGATGTGAGCCATGATGCCGATGTTTCGAGTCTCAGAGAGCTGCGCGCTTCGAGGCATGACCGTTCCCGTTGGCGTGCCGCCCTGCTCTTGATGGCTCGTCGTTCCCTTTGGTTCGTACTGTCCAGCTCTTCTTCGGTCCGTCCAACTCGCGCCCTACCACGCCACGACGGCGAGGCGGAACATCTGGTTCGATCGGTGAGCCTTCAACTCGGTCAGAGCGCCGTCGGCCCCGATCGAAGATCGCCCTCATCTACCATCGCCTCATCTACCATCGATAGTGAGCGAATGCCTTGTTGGCCTCGGCCATTCGATGTGTGTCTTCTCGCTTCTTGACCGCTTCACCGCGCTCATTGGCTGCGTCGATGATCTCGTTCGCCAAGCGCTCCTTCATACTCTTGCCCGGACGGGACGCCGAGTACTGAACGAGCCATCGCATCGCCAATGAGTTCGCGCGGTTCGGCGAGATCTCGATCGGCACCTGGTATGTCGCTCCACCCACCCGGCGGCTCTTGACCTCGAGCCGGGGTCGAATGTTGTCGAGGGCACGTCGAAACATTGCGAGCGGTTCACTGCGCATTTTGCTTTCGATCTCGTCGAAGGCACCGTACACGATGTTCTCGGCGGTGCTCTTCTTGCCATCTCGCATGATCACGTTGATGAAGCGACCGACCGTCTGATCTCCATGCTTGGAGTCCGGGACTGTCTGTCGCTTCGGTACGTCGCGTCGTCGGGGCATGAACGCGTCCTTCTTTCTTCGTTATCAGCGGCTCGTCGAGGCGCGGCCTCGCTCGACCCAAATCCGTTCCGGCTTTTCTTCGCGCGCGAAGCAATCGGCCGGCCAAACAAAAGAGACCGGCGTGCGTCGCACAGCCGGTGCTCGTTGAATCAAATCACTTGGGCCTCTTGGCACCGTACTTCGAGCGGCTCTGGTTCCTGCCGTCGACACCCGTGGCATCCAGCGATCCACGAACGATGTGGTAGCGAACACCCGGGAGATCCTTCACACGACCGCCCCGAACCAGCACCACAGAATGCTCTTGGAGCGTATGTCCTTCGCCGCCGATATAGGCATTGACTTCATTGCCATTCGTTAGGCGGACACGAGCGACCTTTCGAAGCGCGGAGTTCGGCTTCTTGGGCGTCGCCGTAAACACGCGAAGGCATACGC
>JAPYTP010000331.1 GCA_029941885.1 Myxococcota bacterium | reverse complement strand
CGGCAAAGGCCGCCAGAATCAACCGACTGAAATCTGACGAAAGAAGCATGTGCCCCAGATCGTCGAGGAAGGACGCTCGGCGGTACGAGTGTTCTTCTGGCTGCTCTCGATGCCTGACTTGAAGATCCAGCAGCCGAGGCCTTCCGAGATAGCGGATCGCCGCCCCGAAGCTGAACAGGAAATAGAACGTATTGGCAACAAGCTGGGCCCCGGCAAAGAAAAGAAGACCCTGGGCCCAATGAATGCCCAGAACAACGCCCGAGACTGATGCCAGCTGCTGAACGACGCTTCCGAAGAAGACTTCACGCTGGCGAAATTCAGCGTTGAGCCCGATGACCAGAAATTGAGTGAGCGCGAGGAGCAGAAAGCTGGGAGTCAGCAGCAAAAGAACACTCTGCTGCCCCGCTATACCTATTTGACCAGCAAAAAGCGGAAAGACGAGATTCAGCAGAACACATGCCAGGAGAATCGCGCAAGAACGCCGAATGAGTACCGACCAGAAAAAACGGCTTTTGGCGTCATGATCCTCGATCGCTGGCATAAAGCGAATCAACGAATGCCGGAAGCCCATTGAAGTCAGCATGAAGATCGGCGAGGCCAGCCCGATGATCACCATCCAGGTGCCGTAGGACTCCGGTGACAGGTAACGAACCAGGAGGAGCATCCCCACCAGCGAAAGCAGGATCTGGAGCCCCCCGAGAGCGCCGCGTAGGGAAGCGCTCCTCGTGCGTCGTCGCGTAGGTTCGTCGAATCGCTCGCCCCGGCGTTCGGCATTCAGAAAACCTCGATCATGAAGTCATTTCCCCGCTCTTGGCAGGGCTGCGTCAATCTCTGGCGATAATTTGAGCCCGTGCCGGGCCGTAAAGCGGAAGGCGATCGCGGCCCGCAAAGCCCGCTTCATTGATCTTTCCAACAGCGCAGAGAAACGCTCAACTCCTTGACCTTGCCCGCCAGTACCGAAAGCTCGAGCCATACCCTGGAGCGGGCATCAACGTAGGGGTTGTCGAACTCCTGAGCACCGACCTCCACCAGGCGGTGTCTTCCGGGCAGCGGGCTTCCGCCTTCGATCAACTCCAGTCCCGCACCCCCGGCCGCTGCCCCGTGACGGATACTCCAGCGGCCCAACAGCGGGGCTCCCCCTGACAGGGCAACCCTTACCTGGGTGCAAGTCGAACGATCCATCAGCTCGCCCAACTCATGTACCCCGGAGGTCGGATTCGGAACGGTCAGCTGAAGATCACGCTGCGGCATGCCGACGTAGTGCTCGTAGGCGGGCAGCACCGTCGCAGGACCGACCGATCGGATCGCGCCTACGTCGATCGGCTGTTCGGCGTTTTCCGAGGCATAGAAGTAGAGGCCGGGCTTCCCATGCCCGTATTCCCCCCCAAGACCACCTCCTCCAACCCGAATATGCGGCCGTGGAGCACTCCACCACCTGAGATAGCTCGCTTGAGTGCCCTTCCCGAGCATGAAAGAATACCAGCGGGGATCGCCCCGGTTGTTGGCTACCACGGCATCCCAGTTGAATGCGTAACTCCGCTTGGCCTGGTCGTTGACGACGCACACTCCCCCGCAATCCTGATCGTCGCCACATACTCTTTCGGATCGGTCGACCTTCTGACGAGGAGAGGGAACTCTGTTTCCATCACAGACGCCAGCTCCCACGATGATCGAATGTCCCGCGTAAAGAGGACTGTCCTTGTAGCCTGTTTCGATGAATGTCCGGTCCACTTCGCCCGAATAACCACCGAACATCACGAAATTTCCGCAGCTATTCCCCTCGATGACGCCACCTCGAATGGTCAGTCCAGTCCAGTGATTCTCCTCGGGGTCACAATTTCCGCTGAAGCACGAATTCCATCGCGGCCAGCCGGTTCCCCAAGCCTCGTTAGACCCCACGACCACACCGAACTGGTTCAGTGCGATATAGGGATCGTATAGCGTGTTATTGAGGCTGCCCGCGATCCACAACCCGGTTCCGATTCCGCTGATCCGCCATCGCTTGAAATCTTTCGTCCAGGTCTGGAAAAGCAGGACCCCCACGTTATCCCGGTCCCCGTCTCCAAAAATATAGAGCTCGGTATCGTCCGCACCCCGGGTAACGGCTGGACCCAGAGCCTGCCAGATGATCGAGTAGTCGCGATTCATCAGTCGAGATTGAGCGGGCCAGGTAGGACGGCAGTCCTCGCCATCATCCCGTTGGCCGATTTCCCGGACTCGAATACGACCGCTGCGCTGGATCCCGCCCAGCGCCCGGGTGAGGCAGCCGCGATCGCTCTCTCCTCCTCCAGGGGCGCCGGTGAAATAACAATGCAGGCCCACGTCGGCGAAGACTCCATATTCCCCAGCAGCTTGAGCAGCGGAGTTCTCATAGAAGACCTCGAGATCGTAATGAACCCGCAGATCCAGCTCATGAAGGCGGGGATTATGCCAGTCGATGAGACGAATAATTGAACCGGAGTCGGGGGGCGTTTTCCATGCGGGCTCAACTCCGGCAACGGTTTTCGAGTCGCAGCCCGTGATGCGTCGCATCTGCCCCTTGCCCGTGCCCGAAACGATTTCGGCCCGGATTCGGCCAATGACGAACGCCTCGCATATCGGATCCTGGAACCCCAGCTTCCGAGGATCTCGCAGGGCGGCCGCCTTGCTACTCTTGAGAACCCTGGGGTAGAAGGGGTCGGGGTAGCCCCCGACAACGCCTTCGCCCTCCTTCGAATTCCGGGTGGGCCAGAAAGCGTGACAGACCGAGTAAGGCCAGGCTTTTCCGCTGCCGCCTTCTTTCCCCGCGTTGTGGAACATGCTGAAGTCAGCGGGGCTCTCAGCAGAGCCGAGCTTGCCCTTGAGGAGGACGCGCCAGCCACCAGCTCGATTGTCCGTCAAGCCTTTGTTGAGCGCGCCTTGCATGGCCCTGCACGCGTCCCGACCATTCATTTCGGTCACGTCAACGACAGCATCGTATTCTGCTTCCGCTCGGGAAGACCCCGGCAGAAAATTGGCAAGCGCCAGAGCGATGAAACAGGCCAAGAGTAACGCCTGACTTCTAGATCGACCCATTGAGAGACTCTAGCAAAGCCTTCCTGGCGACTCGTTGGGGAAAGGACATACAAGCTGGGTTCTGGCACAACGTCCAAGTATGGGCGTTATGTTAAATCCCTAGGGGAGCCCCGTTACGGGCGCGCCCTGCTGCGGGGGATAGGACATTTAAGCTGCCTTCTGGCACAACGTCCGAGTAGGGGCGTTATGTTAAATCCCTAGGGGAGCCCCGTGGCGGGTCGATCGAAAACTCGCTTTGCTTCGGGCTGTTCGAGCGCGACGCGCAGATCGGCTTCGCGCGCCTGGTGACGGACCGCACCCACTTCGCCCATCTCTGCGACACCTTCGTGCTCAATTCGCACCAGGGCCGGGGCCTCGGCCACTGGCTCATGGAGTGCCTGCTCGCGTGCCCCGAACTCGAGGGGATGCGGACCATCTGCCTCGCGACCGCTGACGCTCACGAGTTCTACAGCGGGCTCGGCTTCCAAACGCTTCAGCGACCGGAAAGCCAGATGCAGAAGCTGCAAGATCGCGACTGGTTCGTACCCGAATAGCTCGCGAGCGCCGACGAGGCTCCTCGATTTCGATCTATCGCCACGCTACTTTGGGTCCCCCTTACGCGGCGGGGCTGCGATCGAGGTCCGCGATGATCGTGATCTCGCCCGTGCGTCGTCGCCAGCCTTAGGAGTAGCCCGCTTGAAGTTCGTTATTCGTGACGACGATACCTGCGCGATGACGAGTCCAGCCGAGCTGGAGGACTGCTACGGCAAGATCTGGGACGAAGTGCCCGTCTGCCTCTCGGTCACACCCTTTCGCCTCCCACTGCTCCCCGACACCGTAACGGGTGCCCTCGAAGAACCGTTCGATGGCATGGAACCCATGGCGCTTGAGGACAACCGTGAGCTCGTCGAGTTCCTGAAGGACGGTGTCGCCCGTGGGCACCTACATGTCGCTCTGCATGGCTACAACCACTACATGCCTGATTGGGCACCCGAGTACGCGGTCGGCAAGGACCTGGCGCGCAAGACCCTTCACGGCAAGCAGTACATCGAGTCGCTGCTGAAGTGTCGCGTCAGCACCTTCGTGCCGCCCAACAACACCCTTTCAGCCAACGGATACGCGGCCGTCATCGGGGCGGGCCTCAACATCATCAACAACCAGAACTACAGCCGCATGAATTTTGGCGCCGTCAACCCGGAGGCACTCGTCGATCTGGCGATGGCATTTCAGTACAGCATGCGAAACCGCCTCGGGCGACAGGACGAGTACTCGACCCGCTCCTACCTCAGCTACAAGCTCGCTCCCTATTTCAGAGTGGGCCCGCCCGGCGAGCTACCCGAGCTGCAGGAATCCCTTCGCGCGTGTCCGCAGGATGGCGGAGTCTTCGTGATCGGAACCCACTACCACGCCTTCGATCGCAAGATGAAGAGCGGCGAAACGATTCGTGAGGGAGTGTACGCACT
>JAPYTP010000330.1 GCA_029941885.1 Myxococcota bacterium | reverse complement strand
CCTTCGACCACGTCTTCGCGGGCGATCAGCGGGTGATCCACCGTGTCGGTACGACGATCAGCGTCATGCTCTTTTCGGGCCCGGGATAGGGCGTCAGAAATCTCGCCCACGGCTCAAATCCCCTCATCCAGAACGCGATCACCCGCGAGTCTAGCGCGCCCACGGGCGTCGATTACAAACACACTTGGGCAAGTCTCAATCATCCAGTAAGTGCCCCATACGGCGATCGAGGTGACCGGCTGCCGGCATTCTGCCGGCTCGCGACAGAAATAAGGTCCGACGCCGTCAGCCCGGGTCCCGTTCGTCTCCCGTGGAAGCGCTCCGTTCGGACGCCTCGAGGAGTTCGCGTAGTTTCGTCGCCATCACTCGGACGTTCGGCTCGAGTACCATGCTGTCATGATCGCCGGGCATTTCGACCACGTCGATCGATCCGACCCACGCCCCCCATTCGTTGTCTGGGTGGACCCAGCGCTTCTCGGAATTGAGTACGCGATTCGGGCCGAGCACATAAGCCCGGTCGAGCTTCGGCCGGAACAGATGAACATGCCCGGCGTAGCGGCGCATCGCATAACGTGGAAGGGCAGCGCGGAAGGCCCGCTCGATCGCCACGTTGTGGAACTCGTCTTCCGGCAGATCCGACGCCTCGGCGTGTCCCATTCGCGCTTCGAACTGCTCCATCTGCCAGCGTGCGCGATTCCGCGCCCACTCGAAGAGGTAGCCGAAACCTCGCTGGCAAAGCCGAAGCCATTGCACCCGAAATCGGTCCAATGAGGAAAGCGGAGCCTCCATCGGCAGGATCGAATCGAGCATCAAGAGCATCGAAACCTCCTCACCCGCCTCGACCAGTTGCTGCGCAATTTCATAGGCCGTGATCCCCCCGCCTGAAAAGCCACCGATGAAATAGGGGCCGTGAGGCTGGACGGCTCGAATTTCCTCGATATAGGCCTCGGCCATCTCCTCGAAGGTCTCGTGCGGCTTCTCGTCTCCGTAGAGGCCTCGGGCCTGTAGCCCATAGAACGGGCGATCGGTTCCCACGAGCGACGCGAGATGTCTGAGGTTGAGGACGTTGCCAAACATCCCGGCGACGAGGAAGAAGGGCGAATGAGGGCCGCCCGCGCCCCCTCCAGCATCCATCGCGACGAGATGCTTGAAGCGCGTCCGCCGTGTGGTCGCCTCTCCGTCATCCCCCGCGCGCATCGCATCCGAATCGACCGCCTCGTCGCCAATCGACTCTCGAATCAGATCGGCGCAACCCTCGATCGTCGGTGCCTCGAAGAGCACCGAAATCGGGAAGTCGACCCGATAGGTCTTCTTGATCTTGGAAAAGAAGCGCACCGCGATCAGGGAGTGTCCTCCGAGATCGAAAAAGCTGTCCTGGATCCCGAGGCCCTCGACCCCGAGCAGCTCTTCCCAGAGTGCAACGAGAGTTTTCTCGATCTCGTCCCGCGGCTCCTTGTATTCGCTCTCCAGATTGGGTCGCTCGAAGCGACCGCCGCTATGGGTCGATTCAGCGACGACGCGGTCGGCCTGCCTGAGCAGGAAATCGAGGTCGATCGACGTCACGGCAATCTGTGGGCCGACGTCGCTCGCGAGCACCCGCAGAAGCGCGTCCGTCCCCTCTTCGGCCCCGATACCCGCCTCGTAGTTGCGTCGAAGCTGGAGCTCTGCGGGGGAGAGATCATCGTCTCCCTGCTGGCTCGTTGACGCCTCGAACTCGATGTCACTCGTGCTCGCATCGACCGGCTCCGAGAAGTCGACACTTTCGAGCACCCGCTTGATCGTGAAATCCTCGGCCTCGAAGAGAACCCGGCCATCCTCGCTCGCAATCACGACGTCGAAGGACGCGAAATCAGCGGAATCGCCGGCGCGGCTCCGGATTCGCACCCAGCTGCTGACCTTCTTCTCGAGCGGGGCTCGAACGGAGATGCGTCCATAGGACACGGGAATCCAGAGCGCCTCCTCCGGGTCGTAGCCCTCGATCAACTCCATCGCATAGCCCGTCGCATAGTCGAGCAACGCCGGATGGATCGGATAGTCCGCTAGATCGCCGACGAAGGCTTCGGGAATTTCGAGATGGGCCAGCGCTTCTCCGTCGCCGTAGAGGACTTGGCGCAGAACCCGCCAGCGGGGACCGAAGCGAACGTGGTTTTCCTGCCCCCCCGCGTGGCCAAGGGAATTCACGCTCGAGCGCTGAGCATCACAGCGCTCATCGATCGCAGCGAGATCGATCGTGGCATCTCCGTGATGTTCCCCGATCTCGAGAGTGGCCTCCGCCGCAAGCACCCAGGCGGGCCGACCCTCGACCCGGTGCCGCGTCCGGACCTCGAAGTTGTAGCCCCGATCGGTCGGCTGAAGCTGGACACGAACGTCTCGGACCTGTCCGTCGGGTACGTAGAGCGGACGCAGGAAGTAGAGGTCCTGGATCTGGAACTCGCCTTCTTCGCCGTACTCGGAGAGCGCCGCGCGCGCGAGTTCCGGATAGCCCGCACCGGGAAAAAGCGCCTCGCCTGCCACGGTTCGATGTTCGTCGAGGATCCAATCTCGCTGGGGGGAATAGCTCTTTCGAAATCCGGTCCGACCGTGTGAATCCTGCTCCCGGAAGTCGAAGAACGGATGGGACACCGCGGCGCCCTGTTCTGCTTCCGTGTCCCCGCCATCTTCGACCAACGTCTCCGCCGCGAGTCCTACACCGTTCCAGATCCCCCAGTTGATGGACAACGTGCGAACGGGGTGGTCCCTCCGGCTTTGCGCGAAGGCGTCGAGGAAGGAATTCGCAGCGACGTAGTCGATCTGACCTGGCGGCGCGGTGATCGCGCTTGTCGAGGAGTAGAGCACGAGCAATCGCGTGCCCGTCTCCTCCAGCAACGTATCGAGGACCTGGGTCCCATGAATCTTGGGGCCGAAGACGCGCTCGATGTCCGCGTCGACCTTCAACTGGATGAGTTCGTCCGAAACCACACCGGCGGTGTGGAAGATTCCGTCGATCGCCCCGAAGCGCTCGCGAACCTGCCCTACGGCCCGCCGCATCTCCTCGAGATTGGTGACGTCCGCAGCGAGGGTCATGACCTCTGCGCCCGCTGCTTCGAGCGCACGAACCCGCTGGATACAGAGAACGTCTCGATTCGTAGCGCCCCCTCTGGCGACCACACCGTCCCAGTCCGCGCGATCCGGCAGCGGCGATCGACTGACGAGCACCAGACGGACGTTCTCCACCTCACGGGCCAACCGATCGGCGAGGGCTCTTCCCAACCCGCCCAGGCCGCCGGTGATCAGGTACGTCCCACCGTCGACGAGATACGCCTCGGCGTCCTCTGCCCGCTCGCGCAGCGGACTCGATTCGAAGCGCCGCGCGTATCGATCTCGACCCCGATGAGCCACGATATCGGATTCCGCTGGCGCGAGCAGTTCGGCCTCGAGCTGAATCGCGACTTCATCCAGACTTTCCGGCCGCCCCGCGACTTCGGCTCCGCGGCCGAAGAGCCGAGAACGCCATCCGGATCCACCGGCAGCCGGTAGCGTCACGTCGATGCTCTTGCAGGTGACGCCGGGTAGCTCGCGCGGGATCACCTCGACCGGACCGAGCACCGTCGCTTTCTCCGGGTAGACGGGGCCATCGTTCTCGAGCACCTGCTGCATTCCGTTCGAGACCACCGTCAAGTGCACCGCACCCGGCAGGTTCTCGTCCGCGAGTGCGCGAGCCAGGAAATAGAGGCTGTAGAACCCGTTCTGAAGGTTCTCGTGAAAGAAGCTCGAGCCCGGCCGGAAGCGCTCCTGCTCGGTGGTCAGCCACAGATGGACGATCCGGGACGGGGTGTGTCCCTCCGCGGCCAGGTCCTTGATGAGCGCCTGATAGCCTTCGCGTCCGAGCTCCGGCGCCAGCGAGTACTCGCCCGCGGATCGTTTCCGATAACTGTCGGCCATGAAGACGCAGACCACCGAGTGGCCCTGGGCTTCCAATCGCTTGCGCAGACGCCGCCCGATTCCGGCCGCGTCCATGAAGATCAGCCAGGTCTCCGGCGACTCCAAACGGCGAGGATCGACGGGCGAAGGCTGCCACGAAGGCACAAAGCCCCAGTCGGTCACGTCCTCGAGGTGCTCGGGCAGACCCTCGTCGGCGGGCGCAGCGGTCGCCTGGACCCGATCGATGAAGAAGCTCTCGTGATTCCACGCATAGGTCGGCAGACGAATCCGGTGCCGGGATTCGCCCTGGTAGAGCGAGCTGAGATCGATCTCCACGCCGGATGCCCAAAGGCGGCCGAGACTCGCCAGGAAGTACGCAGAGTCGGTGCTCGGATCCGCCTGGTGACGGAACGAAGGAATGATGTTGGCCACCGCACCCTGGGAGGGCTGCTGCCGAGCGAAAGAGCAGAGGGCCTGACCCGGGCCGACCTCGACCAAGACCCGACCGGGCACGGCGAGAATGGTCTCGAGGCCGTCGGAGAAGCGAATCTCGCGACGGAAATGCTCGATCCAATAGTCGGGATCCTTCGCCTGTTCGTCGC
>JAPYTP010000329.1 GCA_029941885.1 Myxococcota bacterium | reverse complement strand
CTCGCGCTGCTGAAAATACGGATCAATGCCTATCCCCGCCCTGCCTGCCGACCGGTCGCTACCCAATCCCCGAACCCAACACCGCTCACCTCCTAAGCCTCGGCTTAACCGGCCTTTCGTGGAAGGGGCGCCCGTCACGGGGCTCCCCTAGGGATTTAACATAACGCCCATACTCGGACGTTGTGCAAAAACCCAGCTTGTATGTCCTATCCCCGTCCGCCGGCCGCTTGATCCATCGTTCCTCCCAAAACGCTCTACTTTCCGTGGACACGAGCAAGCCTAGCTGAAGCAGCCCGGAACGGGGCGAATATGCCTAATCCGAAGCGTAGTTGTCAGAACACTACCTATCGGTGGTGCGGTAAACGCAGCTTGAAACTCTTATTCGCTAGGCGAGATAAATAAGCCGGCGTGCGGGTCACGCGGTGAGCGGGAGTAGGTAGAGGTCCTGGGGTTCGCTACGTCCTCGAATAGGCACGGCCTCCTTCTTCGCGAAATTCAAGGCGACATTCCCAGCGGCCTCGTATGTCGTTGCGTCGATTACGATCGATGCGTCGACGGTCCGCGTGAGCGCTTCCAACCGGGCAGCCAGATTCGTCGTATTCCCGATCGCGCTCCAGATGTAGCGATCCACAGCTTGGATATTGCCGACGAACGCCTGACCGGTCGCAATACCCACCCTACATGAAAGTTTTTGGGTTCCCTCGACAGGCGCTGCCGGTTCGAGTTCGCCGACGTTGACGACGATCTCCTGGCCAGCTTCCACCGCGCTTTTCTCCTTGAAGGGCAACTCGGTCGGTGCGCCGAACACCGCCATCATGCCGTCGCCATTGAACTCGACGATGCTGCCTCCGTGGGATCGAACGATGCTCGAAACAGTCTCGGTGTAGCGGCTCACGGTTGAAAAAATCTCGCTCGGTTCCAGCCCCTGCGAGAGCGACGTGTAACCCTGAATGTCGACGAACAGCACCGAGACATCGCGCTCTCCCGACTCGAGACTCTCGCCAGCGCCGAGGCGATCGGCGATCGCGCCCGGAACATAACGTCGCAAGGACTCCTGCATTTCGCGCCCCTGCCGGATAATCTCTGCATCGTCGAACCGCAGCAAGTCGGTTGCGATCGTGTCCGCCACGCGTCCGAGTAGCGCCAGATCTGTCCCCGTGTAGATGTCGCCGGAGCGTTTCGTCCCCAGGCAGATTAGATACTGAAGTGTTCTTCCGAGCATAACCGGAAGAAGGACTTCGGCGCCCAACGCATCCACGACCGCTCGATCCGCCGGCCCGAAACCCAGATCAGTGCGGAGTTCTCGAGCTCCGATGGCGCTGCGTCGCTCGGTCATGACTCTGACCAGACTGCCGTCGCCCTTGAGTGCCGGCGGAACAGCGCGACCTCGATTGAAGACTGGGGTGAGGATGTTTCCACTGGGTGCGTAGATTGCGCACACGTCGGGATGGAGGAGCGCGTCGAGTTGTTCTCCCACTATGCGGGTCAGCAACCCAGGTCCGCTGCACGCTGCGATTTCTTGAAGAAGAGCGTCGATTTCGTTCTGTAACGCATGGCGTTCCCGAAAGAAGAATCGTTCGATGGTCGGATGAAGTACTCGATGCGCAGGGACGATGAATGCTGCGCTCGCGATCGAAAGAAATGTTTGCGCGGTACTGGGATCGACGCCCGTCGTGCGCCCCACATACTCAGCGACGCCAGGAATCAAAACCAGCATCCCGGCGAGCAATGTGAAGCCGATCAGGCCGACGGATGCGGTTGCGCCAATCAACCGATCAATGTCCATGAAGTCGTAGCGGACGATCGCCATGAAAAAGCCGAGCGGAATCGCCAGGACCGAGATCTGGACCAAGGGGCGTATCCAAATCAGTTCGGGTTGGATTGCGACAACAGAGCTGATTGCGAGCGCCGGTATCAAGCCGACGGCCAAACCGTATGCGATCCAGCGGAACTTTCGGCGCTCGAGTGCATCCATCTTGAATCGATAGTTTGCGATCCCGATGCCAAGGGCCAGCGCGATCCCGACAATGTCGAGCACGAGAAAGATTATGAGAGAAGGTTCGGCGGGCCACCACACTTCGTGCAGCGAGTCGATTCGGCATACGCCATCGATTGCCAGAAGCCAAGGAAGCACGAGAATCCAACGTGGCAGACCCCGATCGACCCACAACAAAGCCGTCACGACGAACATGGGCATGATGATCGCTCCGCTGAGGTGGAAGACTCCGATCCAGGCATATGTGAGCACGGTGGGTCCGCCGGGAAACCACATCTGGTTCAACGCGTAGCTATTAAACAAGATATATAGCGGGAGCGACTTACGGTCCAGCGGCGCACGTAGCAAGATCAGGGTTCCAACCGCGAAAAAGGCGACCCCGACCGCGATGCCCTTATACGGGGTCGAGGCGTTCATCGACGAAACGTCGAGACGCGTCCTCATGCGGACTCCATCGCGCTCGAATTCGATCTGGACCGGCCGATCTTCTGGGGCGGTCTGCAAAATCGCCGCGTAGAAACGGATCGGCCCCTTGCCTTGAAGGCTTCGCGCCCCCGCCCGCAAAAGAACGTCGCCTGGCTGCAGACCCGATCGTTCTGTGACGCGTTCGGCCAGGATTGTCCGCACGACTGGATAGTGATCCGTCGCCTGCAGATGGTGCACTGTGAAGTAGACGAAGCCAAGGCGGCCGCTGGCGGTTTGAGCGACCGTGATGACGATCGTCGCGAGCACCAAGGGTGCAAGGATCAGCAGGCTGATGCGAGCTTGCAGACTCAGTCGCCTCATATGCCCCCATTCCATTGTCGCTGCGAGGTTGGTCAGCCGACCAACATAGCGGTTCCGACCACGCGACTAGGAAAAAAGCATATTCGACCTTAATTCGACTAGCTGCTCAGTCTCGCCGGAAGCGCCTTCCTTCGACTCACCGCGAAGATCCCGGCGATCAGAAGCGACCCGATCAGCGACGCCAGCCCTATCGGGCCGATCAAGGGCACCGGAGGTGCCACGGGCGGGAGTGATTCGACCAGGAAGCCGCCCCGCACCTCCCACGCGGCGCACTCGCGCTCCCAGGGGTCGTCGGCCACGGGGTTGAGCGACACGCGAACGTTGGTGAGTGCCACGCCGCGAACGGATGCACCGAGAGGAGCACCCGCCTCATTGATCTCGAGATGTAAGTGGGCCGACGTTGAGAAACCGGAATTGCCGACCTCGCCAACCTGTTGGCCTTCGATCACCAAATCATTCACGTTCACGATCACACTGCCTTGCTTCTCATGCAGCATGGACGCCGAGAGTCCGCCGCCAATGTCAATCTCGACGATGTTGAACGGCGATGCCGATGCAGTCGGCGGAGTCGAATCGGGATTGCTGCCGTCCGCTTGCGTGACCGTTCCGGCCGCCGGCGCAAAGAGCGGTTCGCCGAAGCTGAAGTAGTCGAGGTTGGACGTGCTATCCGGCGGCGAAGACCGGTTGAATGAATTATCGACAGCCGTGAAGTCGTAGGCCCAGAACGTCGAGTGGCTGAACGCGCCGAATGCACCTTGAGAGATGAACCATTGGTTTTGCAGCGGAAAACTCAGCTGTCGGGGCGCGTTGGCCGTCGCGGGTAGCGCAGGGTCGAGATCATAAGGTGTTGGGATCAGCCGATATGAAGTCGCGCCGGGCCCGAAATCAAGAACCGTGGCCCCACTCAGACTACCGATGCCCCCGCGAACCCAGCTGCGCTGGTCGGGCAGCAGAAGATCCGGAACAAACGGGCTCAGCGCAGAGTAAGGGATATCGACCTCGATGAAGTCTGCTCCAAAAGCGAGGCTCATCGACGTAGCCGGGATGAAGCCGGCAAGACCGGTGGGCTGATTCTGGAGGTCGAACAAGATGACCGCGTGAAAACCGCCAACGGGATTCAGGATGATCTGTGCCTCGAGCGCGGGTGTAGAGACCAACTCGATAAAAATCCCGAATGCGCCGTCTGTCTGCGCTGGCACACCGGCAGTCCGCGCGAAGAACTTGACGCGATCAGCGAGCGGGGCAATCGATCCAGCGACGATCTCCTGCCCGGGAATGCCCGGCACATCATCGATCGCATCGGGGAAGTTCGGAAATGCGGACCAATCCGAATCGTTCCCATCGATCGTAATCGCAGCGCCGGCGGTTCGAAGGGAATCAATGAGCGTATAGATCTCGGCGTCCGTCGATTGCACGCAACTGCTATCGGCCGTCGCCGTCGCTCCGGTTAGCAGCAGTACGGTCGCCATCAGCACCGCCAAGTAGGGTCTATTGGAATTGATCGAGCCGGTTATTCGAGGGTAGGGTCGCATGAGGATTCCCCTTGGTTCTAATAAGCCACACTATGTCATCGAATAGCAGGTACGTGTTAATAAAAGTTAATAAATACGAATTCTTAGAAATTATGAAATGACCATAAACGCGCAGAAGCGCCCCTAGAGGGGCGAGGGGGATAGGAAAAACGGTGCTTCAGGCTTTCGTGTGGGTTGATTTCAGAGAGTCCGGAT
>JAPYTP010000328.1 GCA_029941885.1 Myxococcota bacterium | reverse complement strand
GGCCGAGGATTCGCGCGTCCAAGAAAAGGTCGCTCGCTTTGAACAGATGAGATTCGTCGTCGCGATCGGAGATCGCGAAGAACAGGCGCTCGACACGAACGATTTCGTGGCCAAGCGATTGCGAGAGGCGACGGCCGCTGGAGAGCTGGCTGCACATCGCAGCCTTGCTTCGCTGCTTCCGGGTCCCCGCCTTCAGCGCGCGATCGCAGCGACGGCAAAGCGCGACGACACGCTCCCCGAGCGCTTGCGAAGGGTCTTTCGAGAGGAGGGCTTCGCTGTCGGGGCTTTCGATCCTTTTCTTCAATCCCTGTCCCAGCCGCTCCCCGAGCCTCTCGGCTTCGATGATCTGCTGCACTCGCCGGCCGGCGGCCTGATACGGTCCTTTCGCGTGAGTCTGGGCGAGCGCGTCGGTTTCGTGACTTTCCTGCACGGTGTCCAGGATGCAGCGGCGATCGAGGCGCGTCTCGAAGATGTGCCCGGTGCGGTCTTCCTTCAACAGTCGGATCTATTCAATGCGGCTCAGCTCGAGTACCAGCAGAGTACGATCGTATTGCTGGGCTGGGGACTGCTTGCGGTGCTGGTTCTGCTCGCGCTGCGCTATCGGGAACCCAGGCGGACCTTTGTTTGCTTTGTGCCCTCGCTCCTTGCGGCCAGCGTTACCGTCTCAGTTCTCACGCTCGCCGGTCGCGGTCTCGATCTGATCTCGCTGACGGCCTTGCTCTTCGTGGTGAGTATGGGCGTGGACTACAGTGTCTTCCTGGTCGACGCGAATGACGAATCGAATCCAAAGAGCATTGCGGCGGCACTCTGCGGTGCGATCTTGGCCTGTCTATCGACGGTCGTCGCGTTCGGACTGCTCGCCGTTTCGCCTCATCCGGTGCTCTCGAATCTGGGATTGACCGCTGCGGTCGGGATCGCCACAAGCCTGCTTCTCGCACCGACGACACTCGTCTTGCTGCGGCCCGCGCGGGAGGAGACCTGAATGGGCGTTTGGATGGCGCGCTTCGGGGTACGGGCGATTTGGGCCTTGACGTTGACCTCGACATTGACCTTGATTCTGGCGTTGGCGATTTCGGGCTGTGCATCAAAGCCGGACCGCGATGATGGCGCTTACTCGCTGCCTGCGTCCGGCCTGGCGCATCGAACGGATCATCCGGCAGAGCTGATCTTGCCCGCGGCTGCACTGGCGGACGATCTTCTACTTCAACAGCGCATCACGATCCGATGGGAAGACGGGGAGGAGAGCTTCGATTCCGTTCTTCAGAAGCGAGGGTCGACGTTGGTGCTGATGGGCCTGGGTCCCATGAATCGGGTCGGATTCGTTCTGTCGCTCGATGACGGGGGGGTCCAATTCGAGAATCGAAGCGGCCGAGAAATGCAATTTCGACCCGAAAGAATCCTGGCCGACGTACAGCGTGTCTTCTACCCCTGGCTTGCCCAGGACTCAGCTTGCTTTGCATGTGAGCGGCGCGAGATTCGGGGGGGCCTCGAAATTAGGGAGCGGATCGGCGCTGAATTTCTCGAAGAACGCCGTTTCGCGCTTGTGGCTCAGCCGGATCGGGGTGAGATCGTCATTCGGTATAGCGGCTGGCGCGATTGGCATCACTCGAGCGATCGGGCCGAGTCCGAGGTCGACGCGAAGGGTGAGGCGACGCTCGTGGCGCAAAGGGTCGTCATGACGAATGCCTGGTTCGACTACGAACTGACAGTCGAAACGATGGCCGCCGAACGCATAGGGAACGATTCCCAGCCTTAGGCCATACCACCGTTGACCGAGATCGTCTCTCCAGTCACATAACTCGCCGCATCGGAGAGCAGAAACCCGACCACGGCGGCGACCTCTTTGGGCTTTCCAAAACGTTGCATCGGAATCATCGCGCCCAATTGTTCGGCGGGAAGATGCTGGACCATTTCGGTCTCGATCAGGCCGGGTGCGACGCAGTTGACGGTGATTTTTCTTTTTGCGAGTTCGAGCGAAAGCGCTCGCGTCGCACCGATCAAACCTGCCTTCGAAGCGCTGTAGTTTACCTGGCCCCGATTGCCCACAAGGCCGGCTACGGAGGAGAGGACGACAATGCGCCCGCCCTGATGAAGCCGAACCATCGGTAGGGTGAGGGGCTTCAACACGTTGTAGAAGCCGTCGAGATTTGTGCGCAAGACGTGGTCCCAGGCGTCGCCGCTCATCGCGGGAAAGGGCGCATCGGCCGTCACGCCGGCATTGCAGACGACCCCATAGAAGGGGCCCGACTCAGTCATCATCTTCTCGAGAGCCGCTTGGGTCGCGTCACGATCAGAGATGTCGAGCCACGCACAGCAAGCAGATCCGCCATTCTTTTCGATTTGCAGAACGACTTCGGCCGCCTCCTCAGCACGACTCTGGTAAGTGAGTGTGACGACGAATCCTGCGGACGCCGTTTCGAGCGCGATCGCGCGTCCGATGCCGCGACTGCCGCCTGTCACCAATACTTTCCGCGGTCCTTCTGACGCCATTTCTGCTCCCCGAAATTCATGCCGGTGCGAGGATAACGCGCGCAGACCTCGCGGCCGAGCATTTTGGGAAGCAATGGAGGAGCGATTCTGAAGGCTTCCCGACAAAGCGTACGTGTTCGTTCTCGGGCTTTCGAGCATCTCCTGACCCGCCCCGAAGAAACTGACCCATTCAGAATGTTAGGATTTGGCTGAGTTCAACTCGAGATGAGGAGAGTTCGCCATGAAGAAATCGAAGTTTACCGAGCAGCAGATCGCCTTCGCCCTACACCCACCAGGCTGAGACCGGCACGAAGGTCAAAGAGATCATCCGGCAGATGGGGGGATCACCGAGCAGACGTTTTAGCCCTGGATTCGGCGCCTACCGCTCCTACGGCAACATCGACGGCGGGGTCGATGATCTTTCTTTTCTTGGAGGCCAGGACTACGAGTCCGACCGATTCGGATTGGGCTTCGTGATGGATACGAACGTCGCAAAGGGTGGTCTCTTCAACTATCGCCTCGAAGTCGGATACCAGCACAGTTGGCGGGAGTTCGATGACTTCTCTGGCGAAATCGAGTCGGATGGTTTCACCATCAACAATACGTTCGGCTTTGCTCCGTCTCGAAACGAGAATGTGCGCCTCTGGATGGGGTCCGCCCTTCGACTCAGCGTGGACGTTTCCGATGAGGACGACACCCATCCCCTCGACGATTGGATCACCTACGGTGGCGGCATCGGCCCCGCCGTAGGTTTGAACTGGCACATGGGTTCGACATTGAGCGACAGCCTGAGCCTCTCGTACCAATACATGTTTATGGGCGAGTACATCGACTCTGGCTTCGACAACGACACGTTCGATGGACACGAGCACCTCGTCACGTTCGGCCTCAGCGTGCGTTTTCGATCGAGTGGCGATCGATTCGGAGGCCGTTGACCAAACGCCATCGGCGGCGCCGACAGGGACCGCCTGTTGAGGATTGCGACCCACCACGCAGCGACGGCCAGACACTGGGGCAGAGTGGTTGAGAACCGCACGATCCCTCTTTGATGATGCTCGCGCAGACGACCGGGAGCCCGGAAGGGGCCGAGTTACCCCGCCGGGGACTTAGTTGTCAGAATGCCTAATATCGGTGATGCGGAAAACGCAGCCTATTTTCCTATTCGCGCCACGTCGCACGATTCACAACCAGTTCGGATCCTGCCTTCGCGCTCCGCGAAGCGGTCATTGATTTCCAGGCGGATCCATGGAGTAATAGTCATGTCCAATGAATCGTTACATCGGCGAAAGTTCCATATTCTGAGCGTCGCATTCAGGGAGATACGCGATGTTTGCGGGTCAGGAAGTTCTTTTTTCACTCATGGAAATCGCGATCGCATTGGCGGGATTTTCAGCCATAGTGGTGAGCGTCCGGCACCGGATTCAGCGTGCTTGGACGGCTTCGGATTCCGACTTTTTCTCGGGCATGATCGTTCATTCGATTTGCGCAGCCCTGTTCAGCCTGCTCCCGACCCTCCTGCATTCCTTCACTCTGGATCTCACCACTTCCATTCAAATCGCCGCGCCCATTATGGGCGTTCAGATACTCGCTCACAGCATCTATATCATTAGGCTTCCGACTACCCCAACCTTTACACGAATTCCTTTGGGCGTAGGCACCCTCGTGGGCGCGAGTCAATTCCTTGTCCTGGGCGATGTACTCCCAGAGCGAAGCTTTGCAATCTACGTCGCAGGAGTCTGCTGGCATCTATTTCATGCGGGGATGCTGTTCGTGCTATTGACGAAGACAACGCCGAGTGGTGACCACGCGTCAACCCCGGACTGACCCACTTGTCGCGGGGCTCTGCGTTGAGGCTCGGAATACCCCCATCCCCGGAGCCCTTGTCAAAAGCCAGCTTGAATGGTCAATCCCCGGTACCGTGGAAACTGCCCGGGGCTGGTATATTGGAAGTCTCCTCGATGTTCGGCCACTGCGAGGGGATGGTGCAAATTGCCGCCCTTTCCGTCCCGATGGGGATGGGAAAAACGGTGCTTCAGGCTTTCGTGTGGGTTGATTTCAGAGCGTCCGGATAGA
>JAPYTP010000327.1 GCA_029941885.1 Myxococcota bacterium | reverse complement strand
GGCATAACGTCCGAGTATGGGCGTTATGTTAAATCCCGAGGGGATCCCGTGACGGAGCGAAGATCCGCCCTCACGAGATTTGTCTGCGTCAGATCGTGCGCAGTTTGGCCAATCGGAGCTCTCTGGTCCCCGATCTCTCGTGTGCGAGAATGGCGGACACTGCGAGGTCCGAGGCAAACGCCATGAGCCAAGACAACGATCGCCCCCGTATGCCCGAGAGTCATGCCGGCCGCGCGCTGCACTGGCTGCTCGGGCAGATCCGGGTTGCTGGCGCAGGCGTGGTTCCCAGCGACCGCGACCGCTTCGTTCCCTCGGTGAGCCGCTCGCAGGGCGAAGGCGAGCTCCGGAAGCTCTTCAAGAGTCTTGCAGCGCGAATCGGGAGCTTCGAAGTCGAGTCGATCGAGCCGCAGTCGGAGTCGACCCTCTCCGCAGTCCTCCACTCCCCGAACGACAAGCGCTGGCGCTTCGTCTGCCAGCTGGAAGATACGAAACCCCATCGAATCTCCAAGTGGGACTGGGAGCGCGTACTCGACTTCGAGGTCGTGGTGCGGGAAGCCGTCACAGAGGATGGCCCGGCATTGGCAGAGATCGAGCGCAGCTGTCCGCTCGTCCTCGGCGGTCATTCGGTGATCATTGATCGAGGCGACGACTACTTCGCCTTTGCCCGTTTGATGGAGGACGTGACCGTCTCGTTCGGACTGATCGACGGCGAACCAGCGGGTATAAACTGTGGAGCCGTGCGCACGGCGCGCATCGATGGCATCGACCAACGCATCATGGTCGCCATCCACACCCGCATTCTTCCCGAGCATCAGCGCAAGGGGCTCTGGAGTGCGCTCAGCCGGCTTCTGGGCGAAAAGTACAGCCGAGAGCGGGGCATCGCGGGAAGCTGCGGTTACGGCTCCGTGGACAATGCCGCGATTCAGCGCGGTTTTGCTCACGTACCCGAAAAGTGGGACCCGGGCCCCGTGCGTGTTCAAATGGACTGCGCAGCCGGTCCAGCGCCCGACATCGGACGCATTGCGACTCGAGACGATGCTCCCCGCATCGTCGAAATTCTCAACGCTTGTCATGGCAATGAAGAGATGTACACCCCTTATACAGTCGAGTCGTTCACGGCGCGCCTCGAGCGTGCGCCCGCTCAATACTCCTTTAAACATGTCCGCCTTGGCGACAATGCCGTGGTCGGTGTCTGGTCGGCGGGGGAATCCATCCGCGTCGTGACGGAACGCGACGGCGATCGCTCGGAATCACGGCGCGGCATCGTGCTCGACTATGGCTTCGTTCCGGTCCAATCGGGAGCAGGCGAAAGCGAACTCATGGCTCTACTCAGTGGCTGGCGCCGGCGGCTGGCGACGAGCGGGATGGACACGTTGTCGATTTTGACCTCCGCGGCTTCTCCGGGATACCGGACGATCTGCCAACTCGCACGCGATACCGAGGCCTTCTACGCCTGGACACCGGGGATTGCGGTTCCCGAACGCCTGGCCGAAGCGGGTCTTTACGTCGATGCCATCTATTTCTGAATTCGACTTCGGGTCCCACGAGGTCCTTTTTCCCGCTGCAGACACTGCAGGGGCTCGAACGAGACGAGTCTTTCCCCCGGATCGTCGTGAACTCGATTCCGCGGACATCCCAGTAAAGGGGCTAGTTTTTCTCCGCTCCCGGCGCCGGAACTATCCGCCGCGAAGCCCGTCGCGGGCCTCCCGATCGGAACTTGACATAACGCCCATACTCGGACGCCCTGCCTGAACCCAGCTTGAATGTCCTATCCTCCCCATACTCGGACATCGTGCCAAGATCCAGCTTGAATGTCCTATACCCCAGTCGGCAGGAGATTCCGACGTTGCGCCGCACCATTCTCACTCGACTCGCGCTCGTCATCGCGGGATTCGTAATTGCGGCGATGCTGCTCACCGGCATCGAGTTCGCGCTCCGGGTCTTTGGCGTCGGAGGGGCGCTGGCCCACGATCCCTTCGCGGGTTTCTCCAACCTCGTTCCGATGTTCGAGCGCGTCCGGCGTTCCGATGGGGTCCAGATCTACCGGACGACCCGGGGCCGCACCCCCGGCCTCGACGCCGACCCCGCCGAATTTCTCGCGGAAAAGCCGCCCAATGGCTACCGCATCTTCGTCATTGGAGGGTCGTCTGCCGCTGGGGTTCCCTACGGCTATCGCTATAGCTTCGCGGGCTGGCTGGAACGCCGCCTTCGCGCGACACACCCCGACCGCTTCGTCGAGGTCGTCAATGCTGCGGTGTCGGGCTACTCGAGCCGCCGCGCGCTGATGGTGGCCAGGGAGATCGACGCCTTCGAGCCCGACCTCTTGATCGTCTACTCGGGCCACAACGAGCGTGCAGAGAAGCGCTACTACAAACACCTGCTCGAGATGGATCCGAGAGTCTTCGCGATCCGGCAGTGGTTCTACTCGACACACTTGTACGGCCTCGCCAGCGGGTTCCTGCCTCGCAGTGCGGATGGGCCGGGGGATCTAAATTTCGATGAGATCTCCAACTCGAATCAGATGTTCGCGGTGGCCGACCGACGCATTCGCGGAGCCGATCTGCAGGACGAACAGGAACTCGAATACGAGGCCATCCACTTTCGATTCAACCTGGAAGCCATGGCCGACGCGATGCAGGAGGCCGAGTTGATGCTCCTCTCGATCTCCCAGGATTTCGCCGACTGGCCGCCCGGGACGTCGGTCCCAAAGAAGGGACTCAGCCACGAGCAGACCGCCCAGTTCGACGAACTCATTGGCCGCGGTCGCACCCTGGCTGGCGAGGACTGCGAGGCGGCCCTGCCGCTCTTCGAGCAGGCACTCGCGATCGACACGGGCTTTGCCGCGCTCCACTTCGAAATCGCCAACTGCCAACGTCGGATGGGACAGCTCGATCGCGCTCGAGAACACTACCGCCTCGCGAGTGATCTCGACCGCGTACCGCTGGGCGCGAACACACACTACAACGAGATCATTCGCGACGTGGCAAAGAGCAAGGGAGCTTACTTCGTCGACATCCATGCCTTGATGGAGCGCCTCAGTCCGGATGGCCTGGTCGGGCGAGATCTATTCGTCGATCTCCTGCACCCCAACCTCTTCGCCCACCAGCGCATCGCCGAAGAAATTGCCTCGGTGATGTCGACCGCCGCCTTGATCGCGCCGACATCTCACTGGCGATCCGACGAATTCGTGGATCCCGATGCCGCCGGTCTACTGGCTTCGAATCCGGATCTCGTACGTGGCGAGCACCTCGTTCGCGCCTTCGCCTGCGTTCTCGCCAGGCAACGTGATTGCGCACTCGCCGCCACGCAAGCCCTCCTGAGTACGGACCCCGATGACGAGCGCGCTCGACAACTGCAGCGCCAGGCACGGGAATTGCCTCAGGGTCACTGAACGGAGTCCGAGGCGAGACGAAGATCAGGGCTGGTACACCAGGCGCTCGACTCTCATGTCTCGACGGTCGAGCGGTGAGATGCAATTTCCAGCCGACACCGTTGCGGGATATCCGCATCGAATCGATCATCACTGAAAATCATCCGGCCGCCGGCCCACATGGCCTCCCCGGCGTGAGTTGAGGAAGCAAGAGTATGGCGCTCGACCCGTCCCCCACCGCTCCCCCACGCAGCACAATTCGTTCTCCCATCGCCATCACGTCTTTTCTGTTGCTGCTGTGGACGCTACCTGGCCTCGAGCGAACGGCCCAGGCGGAGCCCCGAAACCAGCTCGTGAGATCCGAGCCACGCCGCGAAACCAGAAGCGCGGAGGTAACCGCGCGAACGTCCATGGCGGCTCTGGTGAAGAAGGGATTCAACGACCACTACGCCAACAACTACGACGCCGCGGATCGTGTGTAGGATGCTCTCGAAACGACCCACCCGTCACGGGGCCCCCGATAAGAACGTGACATAACGCCGATACCCGCACGCCCTGCCAGAAGCCAGCTTGAATGTCCTATTCTCCTAGCGCATGGCGAGGCCGATCTCGAACGAGACGCTCGAGCCCATCGGGATGCGTCGACCGCGCGCGGTGTTCGAATTCGCCGCCTACGGACTCCGGCCTGCTGTCGATATCCCCTATCTCCCCCTCTTGAGCCGGGACCATGCCTGTCCAAAAGTGTTAGAATGGGCCTTCGAATTTTCTATCCGCCTAGCCCCCGTGTTTGCCAGTGGCCGATCGGTCGACTGGTTGACCGTGCGTCTCTTTCGATTCTCCGCTTCATGCTCCGCCCGCTGTGTTCCCACTTCGCACCCCCAGACTCTGTCGCAGACAAGGAGATTTCGTATGCCTTTCCAGCTCGCTCGATCCATCGGTCCCGCTCTCGCGCTGCTCTTGTTCTTCCTTTTCCTGCCCATGGCCGCCCCGGCGCACGCCGACTCCGATTCCGATGAAAAGAAGACCATGACGGGAGTCTGGCTGACACGACCAGCAGCTCCCTTCGTGTACCAGGACCCCGACGGCTTCCAGCCCGGTGTCGCCGCCCCGGTGAAGGAGATCACCCTAATGCGATGGGAGCTCGAGGAGGACGAGAACGGGCTGATCACCGGCTACAACACCTACTA
>JAPYTP010000326.1 GCA_029941885.1 Myxococcota bacterium | reverse complement strand
CAACTTAAAGGTCGAATTCGAGACCCGCGGAGAGTCGCGCGCGTTAGTTCACTACGAAGACATTGTCAGCGATTGGCGCTCCGCGCTGAGTGCAGTCTCTCCGGCGATCAACCTTACGCTGCCGGCGCCAGGAAGCGACCGAGCCGAGGCGATCGAGGAATTCATTTCTCCCCTACTAAACCATGCTCCTCAACAGAGCGAAGAATCCCGAGCCGGGGAAGCGCCTTGGATCACGGCCGTCTGCAAGGCTCTCCTCCACCCCCGCGCCCTTGACGACAAAACATCTCTTGAGACGCTTGACCGAGTCCGCGCTGAATTTCTGGCCGGCGACCCGCTCTACTCACAACAGGACCGACACTGGCGAAACGAGTTTTTGCGCCTTAAAGCCGAGACCGATGCGGCCAATAACCAGCTTCGGCAAACAACCGAGGACTACGGTCAACTCCGCACCCTGATCGACTCTGGCCTCGCGGCGAATAATGCCCAGAACGGGCTAGAGGAGCGACTCGATGCAATTACGCACCACGTTGAATCCACTCGGCAAGATACCGAAAAGCTCCTTCACGATCGTGAACTCACTCGACAGCTCACCGAAAAAATCGACGCACTCGCCACTATATCAAATCAACAAAACCAGGAGCGATGGGAACGCCTCGTCACGGAGCGGGATGAACTACTCCACCGCGAGTCGCAACACGCAAACAAACTGCGCGAAGTCGAGCGCTCACTCACGCGGGCCTCACAGAACTCGGCCGAGCTAGAGAGCCAGATCGTCGCCCAAGAAGCGGTACTCACGAATACTCGCAACGAGCTCAACAAATCCGAGGCAAAGCAACGGGAGATTCAAAGCGAGGCTGATCAAGAAATCGAAACTCTTCGTGCGGAAGTGCTCAACCTTGAGAACCACCTTGAAAACACTCGAAACTCACTCGACGACCATAGCCAAGTCATTTCGAATTTCCTCGGCTCGCGCTCGTGGAAAATCACTGCACCGCTTCGCACGCTGACCTCCCGACTCGGCCTTGGTCAGGACGGACTTCTCGACCCCGCGCTACGCCACCCGGTCCCCTGGCACGAGCTCCTACCTGGGCGTCCGTTTCGCCAGCGATTCCGATCCCCCATCTCTGAACTCGCCGGCCTTGGACTCCTTTTCTTCGCCTATGGGCGGGAGAATCAGAGCTCTGTTCGCGTCCGTTTCCTTGAAGAACGCGCCTTCCCCCGGTCCAACCAACTCATTGAAGAGACGACCTTTCGGGGCAATGACATCCGTGATGGTGAGGTCAGTGTCTTCGCCTTTTCGAGGCGAATTAGAGAAGCCGACACAAAGTCCTTCTTGATCGAAATTGAATCGCTCGACGGGCAGCCCGGCGCATCCGTCACGGTCGCCCTCGGTCAACCCAGCTACTCCGGAAAAGTTCTCTCACGAGACAAGAAAGGAGAAGCCCGAACAAAGGGACTCCTCGTCGCCGATATTCTCGACCGCGTTTCGATCCCAAGAAAAGCGATCGCATTCGTGAGCGGATGTCCAGGCGGGGCTTATCGATACCGGTGCGAACACCCGGCCGAAATGTTTAGGCTCCGAGGGTACTCGGTCGATGTTATTCCGGCAGATCGCTTCCCTTGGTCTCAGCTCCTCGACTCATACCAGGTCGTCATCGCACATCGCGTGCCTCATACACCCGAATTCGAATCCTTCGCAGCAGCAGCGCAAGAAAAAGGAGTGCGAGTCTTCTACGACACGGACGATCTTGTATTCGCGCCGGAACTCGAAGATCAAATCGCGGCACTCGATGACATGCCTCCTGTCGAACGCGACCTTTGGCTCGATGGTGTCAAGCGCTACCGAAAGAGCCTCGCTCTTCTCTCTCAAGCGATCGTCAGCACACCAGGCCTCAAAGAGTCTCTTGAGTCCCGACTGAATACCCGCGCCTTCGTCGCACGAAACCGCGTCACCACAGAAATGGTGGAAGCGGCGGAAGCGGCTCGTGGAACGTCGGCTTCCTCTGATGACTCCGTCCGCATCGGTTATATGAGTGGGACCCCAACCCACCGGCGCGATTTCGAAAATTGCGTTCCTGCGCTCGCTGAAATTTTGCAAAGCGAGCCAACCGCGCGCCTCATGCTCGTCGGACACATTGAGACTCCGTACGAACTCACCGCCTTCTCCGACCGCATCGACCGGCTTCCTCTCGTTGCATGGCAGGAGCTCCCCAACATTTATGCCGACATGGACATCAGCCTCGCTCCGCTAGAACTCGACAACGAGTTCACTGCAGGAAAGAGCGAACTGAAATATTTCGAAGCGGGGCTTCTCAGCGTCCCCACTGTCGCCAGTCGGGTCGGCAGCTATGTCGATGCCATACGCGATGGCGAAAACGGTTTCCTCTGCGAATCGCAGGAGGAATGGACTGCGGCCCTTAGGCGACTTATTGGCGATGCTGACTTGCGACAGCAAATAGGTGCTGCCGCGCGGGACGATGTCCACCGCCGTTATACAACGCGCGCAGCGTCCGAGAAGACAGTCGATCTCCTACTCGATGCGCTCGACGCGCCGGCGAGCACAAAAGGCAACCTCCGGATCGCAATGATCATGCGAGCTCCGATCGCGAATACGGGCGGAGGCTACAAGAAACTCTTCCACCTCATTGAGTACCTCTCCGAAAAGGGTCATGAAGTCACAATCTATGTAGAACCAATCGCTCATCTTGAGGGCAAGACACCCGCAGAAATCGAAATCTTCTGCCGCGAGCATTTCAACTGCGGCCATGCATCAATCGTCACAGGCCACAACGACGTCACAGATTGCGATGTGGCCATCGCCACTAATTGGCCGACCGCTTACGTCGTCAACGACCTCGAGAACGCCCGACAGAAGTTCTATTTCATCCAAGATGACGAAGCCGAATTCTACGACAAGGACAATTCCAATCACGAAGCAGCCGCAGCCACCTATCGTCTCCCACTCCTCATGGTCGGTATCGGGAGTTATCTCTCTCGTTTGATCGGCGGGCGCAATCGCCAGAGCTACCCTCATGTCGACTTCGCTCTTGACGAATCGTTCTTCGACAAGCGATCAGAGGTTCGGGAAAAGGTTGAGCAGGTCGCCAAAGTCGAATCTCCAAGCATCTTATTCTTCGCGCGACCCGGGATCCCGCGCCGCGCGTTTAAACTTGGCGTGAGTGCACTCACTCTATTCCAACAACGCCGACCCGATATCGAAATCAGACTCTATGGACTCGACGAGACGCTAGAACTTGGCTTTGAGTACACGGACCTCGGGATCATCGAACAAGATCAGGTTGCAACCGAGATGCGAAGGGCCACAGTTCATCTGTCATTCTCACGGACGAATGCGTCGACTGTGATCTTTGAAGCCATGGCAAGCCGTGCAGTGGCCGTCGAACTCGATGTTGAGAGCGTGCGTAGCTTGATCACCGATCCGGATTCTTGCGTGCTCTGTAAGGATACACCTGAGGCTGTCGCCGACGCTCTGACGAACCTATTTGAAAAACCGGTCGATATGGCGAGAATCGCTCGAGCAGGATTTGAAAGCGTCTCTTCATTTACCGTCGAAAACATGTGCGAACAGTTCGAAGACATTCTCCTTCGCCATTCGCTCGCGAGCCGAGTCCCTCCGCAGGGCACTAATATGCAACGTTCTTCGATCTCGGGGAGTCAGCAGGAAGGACCGATTCGTGAGTAAGAATCTCAAAGATTTTTCGAAGCGATTTCGGACCCTAAACCGCTCTGACTATCAAAACCGTCGCCGCAATTTCATGGGCGACCATGTCGACTTTTCGACAACCCGTGGAATTGAGTTCGGCGGCTTTGACCTTCCCACCGTTCCTCCGGACCTTGGGGACTGCGCAATCGCGGACATGAGGAGCGAGATTCATCTTGCGAAGGTCTTCGGCGTTCCTCTTGAATCGATTTGCGCTGTAGACAGCATCGTGCAACCGGGAGTTCCCGCCTACCGCCAGATCGGCATTCGCTTTGACTATGCGATCCTCTGCCACGTCATAGAGCATATCCCGGACGTGATCACCATGATCAATGATCTTCGCGAGCTGATCGTGCCAGGCGGCGTCATCTTCATCGCACTTCCAGACAAACGAGAGACACCCGATATCAGTCGTCCCTCGACCCCGCTCACGCGGCTTGTCGAACGACATTTCGACAAGACCAACTGGCCCACGATGACCGAGATCGCGGAGTTCTGCCTTGCATGGAATGAGGACTTCAGGCAGCAGTACAAAGAGTCAAAAAGGGATTTCTTCAATTCAATTCGACGTCATCAACTTCACGAAGAACCCGACATCCACGTCAACGTTTGGCAAGACGCCGAGTTCATCGATCAAATGCATGAACTGATCGCTGCTGACTTGCTGCCCGACCTCGAAGTCATCGCAAGCCACCCCACGTCAAAACCATTTAATGAATTTTACGTCGCACTACGCCGCGCTCCTGAAGGGGACGAGGAGAAGAATGCGGCATCGTATCGACGTGAGTCTTCAACCTTCTCCCGGACCTGCAATTCCTGCGGGCTCGGCCAATTTAAAGTGTGGAAGCGAATTCACTCCCCTTTCCCGGAGCGGCTCT
>JAPYTP010000325.1:420-4654 GCA_029941885.1 Myxococcota bacterium | reverse complement strand
GCCCCGATCAACAGATCTAATCTGGGTGCACCAATCTCGCGGCCGATCCCGTCGAGATCCAAATCGGAGATGGTGGGATGAATAAACCGGCCGTTGACGTCGACGGGACGTAGATCACCAGATGAGAGAATCTCGGCGCCACTGAAGCCCGTGTCAACGATCGCCCGACGGCCGTCGGGCAACTCGATCACGGGAAGGTTGTCATGAAGCTCCATCATGTCTTCTACCTCCGAGTCAACATGGTTGGCCCGGACCGATCGTTGTCAACATGATCGGTGCTGCCATTATGACCAGGTCCGCCACCCCACATGGGCCAGGAATCATGTCGCGTATCTTCGGTCTTCACGCAGACGACTGAGCCATCCTCGAGCCCAGCAAAGACGCTTCCGCCACTCATGATCGGCTGCCAATGTACGGGCGCGCCCACTGGTACTTGCCAGAGAATCGCCCCTGTTCGCGCCTCGAAACTCACGAGCCGGCCATCCCACGTCCCGATCAGGACCCGGTTATTCACGACCGCCGGAGGCGTCAGCCGACGCTCGCCCTCCTCCGCGCGCGCGTCACACCACGACCAAAGCACTCGGCCTGAAGATAGTTCTGTAGCCTCAAGCCGGTCGCCGACAGTCTCGAAGAGCACGCCATTTGAGACCACAGGACGAGACCCCTGGAATCGCCAAGCCCGGCTGATGTGCGACTCGCCAATCAGATTGTCCGCAAGGAACATCTTTGCCGAGGATGGTGCCTGCCCGAAGCCAACAGCGGCATCTTCCTGTCCGAAATGCTTCTTTCGTGCAGTCCCATGCTTCTTAGACAAGTAGGCCGCCTTCTTGAATTGGAAGGCTTGAGCTTGCCTTCCGCGCTCCGCCTTCAAGTTGGCGATCCGCTCGTCGGGGGAGTCTTCCTGTGCTTTGGCGACTCTCACCCTTGGATTGCGCGACGATCTTGTCGATCTCGCACTGGTCGACTTTGTGCCGCGATGGGATACGAAGACGTCATCGCCAACCACCCATGGTGCGGACGTCGCGCGCATTTTTCGCGACCAAATACGTTGTCCCGTCTCGACATCCACACACGTCACGGATCCGTCGAAGGTCGTGACCCATGCACGTCTTCCAACGATCACCGGAGCCGAGATGACGTCTGCAGGAACCGCGGTCTTCCACTGCGGTTCTCCAGTTCGAACATCGAAAGAGCCTAGAAAGTGCTTTCCGAGGTCGGGCCAAACCATCAAAACCCGCCCGTTCGTCGCGGCAGGTTGTGCAAGGAGTGGATCGCCGAGCCATTTTTCCCAAAGCAGCTTGCCAGACCTAACGTCGATCGCTTCGAGCGTGCAGCTCTCTGTATTGAGAAGAGCGATCCCGTCGATCACGGTCGCCGCAGTGGGCCCGTCGTCCTTGGTGTGGAGTTCCCAATCGAGCCGTCCCGTTCGCGCATCCACCCCGTAGACTTCAAAACTGCCGAATCCGCCTCCAAATACGACTTTGTCATTCCATACCGCGGGAGTCGCGATGCTCCGTGTGGGCGTCACTTGAACGCGCCATCCGTTGAATGCTCCAAATGCTTGTTCTTTCGTAGAAATCATGATCTTTCCTCCCCTGACAGAGCCAACTCGGCACTCGAGTGACGCACGCCGGCCTCCGCCTCAACAGCGGATCTAGATAGTTTAGATGCCGTCAAGATTTAAGTTTAAACATATTCTTGATGCCGTCAAGTTATTTGGCTAGATTTCCGACCTAAGCGAGGGGACTCGACGGGAGACAGTTATGGGCAATTCCTCAGCCAAGGCAGGACCGCGATTCGGTCGCGGCGAGGCCGCGCCACAGATGCGCGACGTCGCCAGAAATATCATCACGGAACACGGCCTTGCTGGACTCAGCTTTCGGGCCGTCGCACAAGATCTAGGACTGAGTCACAGCGCTCCCCTCCACCATTTCGGAACAACCGCGGGGCTTCTCGGCGCCGTTGCTTCCCAGGCTTTCGACGAACTATCCCGCGACCTGCAAGCGGCGCGCGGGCCGGAACCACCGTCGGCGAACACACTCGTCGAGCTGGCTCGAACTTTCGCAGGCTTCTCACTCAAGAACCCAAACCTGTATCAGGCCATCCATTCTGCAGACCTATGGGCGGCAGCGGCCGGCGAATACAACCCAATCCAAGGCAAGAATTCGCCGCGCAAAGCGGCCCACGAACGGGCAGAACGCTGGGTAACCGAGGCCATTGAATCGAGAGATCGGGCATTCACCGCGTTCATAGAAGCGACCAATGACCTTCTTCGAACCGGACAAATCACAGGGGATCTCGACCCAGCACAGATTGCACGGCTGGTAACGGTTCTCGTTGACGGCTACGTGTTTCAGTATTTGAACGAGAAGGTCGACGATGTGCCGGAGGACATCGCAGTCGAATACGTCGGACAGCTCGTCTCGCTGGCCTTGCTAGGGGTGGTGCGCTCCGCCTAGCGAGTTGAACCGGACGAAATTGGTCACGTCACGCGCTAGACATTCGTGAGAACGTGTCCAGACGAAATCCTGACTTAGACTTGGTCTCTCACATACCAGTCTGTCTAGTCCAGAGGTCATCAATGCAAGACACGACCATCATCGAACTCCGAAATAGACTCCGCCAATTCGCCGCCGAGCGCGACTGGGACCAGTTCCACTCCCCCAAGAACCTTGCCATGGCCTTAGGCGCCGAGGCCGGCGAACTTCTCGAGCAATTCCAATGGCTGACCGAACCCGAATCCAGCCACCCCGATCCAAAAAGGCGCCAGGCGATCGCCGATGAACTCGCAGACATCCTCATCTATCTCATCCGATTGGCAGACAAACTCGACATCGACCCGCTCGAAGCCGCCTTCGCAAAAATCGAGAAGAACGCCGAGAAGTACCCAGCCGATCGTGTTCGGGGCAGCATGAAGAAGTACAACGAGTATGATTAGCTAGTCCCGATGATTGTCTACGCGTCTAACAAAGCCGGCTTCAGCGACGATGTCGTCCACAATCGCATCGCTGATCGCGTTGAAGATGCAGTCTTCACCCGGCTGGGTCGGCGAACTCCAAAGAACGAGTTTCAGTCCTGGGCCAACTCACTTCAGAGAATGCACAACGCCATTCAGGACCCGGAAATCCCAGACGACATCGGCGTCGCCATCGAGTACCGCATCCCAGGCAGCGCCAAGCGAATTGACTTCCTGCTTACCGGCCAGAATCAAGACGGTGACGACACTGTCGTGATCGTCGAACTGAAGCAATGGACGGACGTCAAAGCGACTGCTCTGCCGGATATGGTGAGCACCTACCTCGGCGGCGGCATCCGCGATACTCCTCATCCGTCCTATCAGGCATGGAGCTACGCCGCTCTACTCAATGACTTCAATGAAGAGGTCTACGACAACCGCGTCCGCCTAAATCCCTGCGCCTACTTACACAACTGCGATTCCGCCGCGGTCTTACGAGACGACCGTTATTCTGACTTGATCTCCCGAGCCCCTGTCTTTCTAAAGCAGGAATCCAAACAACTCACCGACTTCATCAAGAAGCATGTCCGCAAAGGCGACAAAGGCGCCCTCCTTTACCGAATCGAGAAAGGCCGCATCCGCCCCTCGAAGCAACTCGCCGACCACCTCTTATCTCTCCTCGAAGGCAACCAGGACTTCGTCCTGATCGACGACCAAAAAGTAGTCTACGAAACGGCCCTCGCCCGAGTAAAGGCAGCTCAACCCGACGGTCGGAAGAAACAGGTCATCGTCGTCGAAGGAGGCCCTGGAACCGGAAAATCGGTCGTCGCCGTCAACCTGCTCGTCGAGCTAGTCGGAAATTCCGAGCTCAACGCCGCCTACGTCTCACGAAATGCCGCGCCACGCGCGGTCTACAAAGATCGCCTCGCTGGGTCACGTACAAGAAAGAGAATCGACAGCCTCTTTCAAGGCTCAGGTGGCTTCATGACGACAGAGCCAGATACATTCGACGCCCTTATCACGGACGAGGCCCACCGCCTCTCCGAAAAATCTGGCTTCTACAAGAACGAAGGCGACAACCAGATCAAGGAAATCATCCGGTCTTCTAGGGCATCCGTCTTTTTCGTCGACGACCTCCAGCGCGTCACATTGCGAGACATCGGGAAGCGATCGGAGATTGAACGCCTGGCCGAACTCGAGGGCGCCGAGGTGACAACCCTCAAACTCTCTTCCCAGTTTCGCTGTAACGGCTCGGACGGCTATCTCGCTTGGCTGGAT